>DATKHR010000063.1:0-26585 GCA_035510155.1 Vicinamibacterales bacterium | reverse complement strand
CTCGTCCAGTCGCTGACCGACGTGATCGATGTCAATGCGGAACGTGTACTGGCCGGCATTCAATCCCGGATCCCGTCGAGAGTGTGGCTCGTTCTCTATCTGATCATGGTCCTGTCCGTGGCTGCAGCGGGCTACCAGGCTGGTCTTGCCGGCGCGCACACATCGTTCGCGGCCGTGGCGTACGCCTTCGTGTTTGCGGCGGTCATCGTGATGATTGCGGCAGGGGATGTTCCTCAATCCGACCAGTTCCAGACGAGCCACCAGTCGTTGGCGGATCTCCGAGCCAGACTGACGGCGCCGTGAACGGCGGGGAGCAAGACATGCGATCGCTGACTCTTCTGCTGACACTCACCGTGATCGCCGCCGCGCCGCCACCGACGACGCCTGGGGCTCTCGAGATTTACGTTGTGGATGTAGATGCCCGGTCATTCGCCGGGCGATGCAGCGGGAGGAGATCACCCTATTCTGGGAGATTTGACGAGTTGCAGAAGGGGCGCAACTCCTTGATCAGCGAGTCGCGGCGGGGGGCGCGCTCGGCGGAAGGCGCCTCTTCATAACTGAAGGAAGCCGGAGAGTGCGATTGAATATAACCATTGGGTTTGTTCAAATGGTCGAAGAGCACTTGCCGCACGTTTTCGCTGTCCGCGATAAACACCCAGTGCGTTGGGTGAGCAGTCTGCCTAGGGCTCAAGCTGGACTGGTTTTTGATTGAGAGGACGAGGATGGCCACTGAAACGCCAGGCCCCGACGACCGATCGACCAACGCTTCGGAACGGAAACCGCCCCCGCCGAGGTTCCTGCGACCGAAGTCGTCAGGTCAGCCCGCGGGGCCTGGGCAGAGCCGCGTCAGCCCGCGCTCCTGGATCATCCTCGCTCTTTTGACAGCGTGGAATCTGTGGTGGATTCTCCCCAGGCCGACGCCGGAGGTTCCACTGCCATACACAGCGTTCGTCGCGCAGGTCGATGCTGACAACGTGTCGAACGTACGGATTGTCGGCGAGGCAATCAACGGCCGCTTCGTGCATCCGATTTCCCGGCCTGAAGCGACGGAGGTTACCGGCCAGCAGTCGAGCGATGCGTCAAAGGCGGGCAATGAAAAACCTGCCGGCACGGAGAAGCAGACCGCCAGCGAACAAAAGACCGCGACGTATGCCACGTTCCGCACCACATTCCCCAGCGTCGTCGGTGATTCGTCGCTGATGCCGCTGCTTGAAACTCACCACGTGACAGTGGACGTCGAGACCCCCTCGACGCCGTGGTTCACAGTTCTCTTAACGAACGCGTTGCCGTTCGTACTCCTGATCGGGCTCATGGCCTGGATCGGCCGTCAAGCGGCGCGGAGCCAGGCCGGCCTGTTCGGGTTTGCCCGCAATCGAGCGCGACGCTACGCCGAAGATCGCCCCAAGGTGACGTTTGCCGACGTTGCCGGCGCCGACGAAGCCAAAGCCGATCTGACGGAGGTCGTCGATTTCCTCCAGCATCCGACCAAGTATCTCGAAATCGGCGCCCATATTCCCCGCGGCGTCCTGCTCGTCGGACCGCCGGGCACCGGCAAGACGCTGCTGGCGCGAGCGGTCGCGGGTGAAGCGGGTGTGCCGTTCTTCAGCATCAGCGGCTCCGAGTTCGTCGAGATGTTCGTCGGTGTTGGCGCGAGCCGCGTGCGCGATCTGTTCGTGCAGGCAAAGGAAGCGGAGCCGTCGATTGTCTTCATCGATGAGTTGGATGCGGTCGGGCGCCGCCGTGGGGCCGGATTGGGGGCGACCAACGATGAACGCGAGCAGACCCTCAATCAGCTCCTGGTGGAGATGGACGGCTTCGACGAACGCCAACAAGTCATCATCCTCGCCGCGTCGAACCGTCCCGACGTGCTCGACCCGGCGCTGCTGCGCCCTGGGCGATTCGATCGACAGGTCGTCGTGCCCCTGCCAGATTGGCGTGGCCGGGAAGGCATTCTTCGCATTCACACCCGTCATCTGCACCTGGCGCGCGACGTGGATCTCGAACGACTTGCGCGAACGGCCACTGGGCTGAGCGGGGCGGACCTGTCCAACCTCTGCAACGAAGCGGCGCTTGGCGCCGCGCGTCACAATCGCACCGAAGTCACCATGCAGGATTTCGAGCAGGCGTGGGACAAGATCGTACTCGGCGCCGAGCGGCCGACCATGCTCTCACCACGCGACCGTCGGGTGGTTGCGTATCACGAAGGCGGGCATGCGCTGGTGGCGTGGCTGACGCCGGCTGCCGATCCGGTCCGGAAGGTCACGATCGTCCCGCGCGGGCGTGCGTTGGGCGTCACGGAGCAGTTGCCTGCTGAGGAGCGCTACAACATGAGCCGCGCCGATCTGGTCGCGCGCCTCGACGTCATGCTGGCCGGCCGGGAATCGGAAGCGCTGGTCATCGGCGATATCACGACCGGAGCTGAAAGCGATCTCGTGCAGGCGACCCGCCTGGCCCGGCGGATGATGACTCGCTGGGGCATGGGCAGTCTCGGTCCGGTGGCGTTCGAATCCGATGACGAGCAGCCGTTCCTGGGGTATCAGCTCTCGCAAGGCCGCGACTACAGCGAAGCGACCGCGTCGCGCATCGATCAGGAGGTCGAGCGGCTCCTCGCCGAGCGCCAACGCGCCGTCCGCGAGCTCTTGTCGCGGGCACGCGAGAGACTGGACAGGCTGGCGCAGGCGCTGTTGAAAGAAGAGACCCTCAGAGACGACGAGCTCCTACGCATTCTGGGGCCGCGCGCGGAGTCCGGCGTCGGGTCAGTGTAGCAGCTGGGTCGGCCTTACCTGGCTGGCCGCGCGTGCCCAGTTACAGTCTTTGTACGACATCGCATTCTCATCAACTCATAGGGGCGAGCATCATAGGCGGCCAATTGATGTCTATCGATGACAATAAGCATCACGATTGTGTTATGATGCAGAGATGCCAAGAACTACACTCACGCTTGAAGATGATGCGATGAGGGTCGCCAAGGCCTACGCCGAGCGGCATCGGCTCACCGTTGGCCAGGCAGTCAGTGAGCTGGTCAGAAGGGCAGCCGAGCGACCGCTCCTAACTGACCCGCGCGGCGGACTCCGTATCGTCCGCCTCAGCCGCCGCTCTCCAAGGGTCACGGCTGCGCGCGTGGATCAGCTTCGCGAAGAGCTGCCGTGAAAACGGCACTTCTCGACCTGAACATCCTGACGGCGCTCCTCTGGCCGGCGCACGAGCACCACGATGCAGCACATCGTTGGTTCGCCGCTCGCGGGAACGCGCGCTGGGCGACGTGCCCGTTGACGCAGCTCGGATTCGTCCGAATCGTCTCCAACCCGGCGTTTTCTCCCGACGCGCTTTCAGCGGGAGAAGCGATTGCCTTGCTCGGACAGAACCTGACGCACGCCGATCACGATTTTTGGTCCGACAGCCTGCAAGTTCCGGACGCCATGAAGCCCTTGGAGTCGAAACTACAGGGGTATCGGCAGCTCACCGACGCGTACCTGCTGGCACTCGCACACCGGCGCAAGGGTGCAGTGGCGACGTTTGACCGTGGTCTGCGCACTCTTGCTGGTGACACGGCGGAAGGCCTCGTCGAAATCGTTCCGACACGATGAACCAATCTGCGTCCTGCCATTCCGCACATTGTCTAGGTAACACTCGACTCGTCCTTTATCGCAGCGTTTCCTGGCATCTCGAGAGTGGCTCGCGCACCGGGGGCCGCTCAGCCCGGTTCCGCCCGCCCGCCCACTTCTGCAGCCCGTGAGTGTCGAGTCTGGCGCGCCTGGATCGTCCTTGCCGGTACGCAAGAAGGGGGCCCGGACAACATGGCTGTTGAGCCGAAAAGCGCAACCAACTCGAAGGTGCGGAAGCGACTTCAGCGCGCCAACGACGTCGAAGACATGAACCGCTTAGGGGCACCTCCATGTCGAGTTCAGCGTTGGTCGAACGTCCTCGAGTCAGATGGAACGGATTTGAAGACTGGAGGATCGAAATGAGCGCACAACTTCTGCAGGGAAAGCATGCGGTCGTGTTCGGCGCGGGCGGTTCGGTTGGCGCCGCTGCCGCCAAAGAGTTCGCGGCGGAGGGCGCGGAAGTCTTTCTGGCCGGCCGGACCCGGTCGAGCGTGGAAGACGTCGCGCAGCACATCAGGCGGGCCGGTGGACTTGCCCAGGCGGCCGTCATAGACGCCCTCGACGACACCAGCGTGAACGACTACGTCAACGGTATCGCGAGTCAGGTCGGGAAGATCGACATCGAGTTCAACGCCGTCGGGCCGTTGGCGCACGAATACGGGAACACCAAGCACGCGACGGACCTGGCTATTGCAGAATTCATGCTGCCGCTGACAACCGTGGTGAAGTCGCAGTTCATCACCGCCCGGGCGGCGGCGCGTCACATGGTGAAACAACGTTCGGGCGTGATCATTTTTCTGACCGGCAGCCCGGCGCGCGGTCACGTGGAAGGCGCGACGGCGATTGGCACCGCGTTCGGCGCGATCGAGTCCTTGACCGAGAACCTGGCCATCGAAGTCAGTCCGAGCGGCGTCAGAGTCGTGTGCCTTCGTACGACCGCCAACGTAGACAGCCGGTCGATTCAGCAAACGATGGATGCCCTGGCGAGCAAGGTGAACATCACGAAGGACCAGGCGATCGCGGGAGTGGCCAGTCTCAACTTTCTGAAGGTGCCCGCCAGCGTCTCCGACACGGCGAAAGCCGCCGTGCTCATTGCTTCCGACCGCGCGCGCCTGCTGACGGGGACCGTCGTAAACTCGACGGCCGGCGCTGCGCTCGACTAGGTTGGCGGGCTGTCGCGAGGGCGTAACCGAAGGTGGGCGCCCTCGCGTTTCAGAGAAAGGGTAATGAACCGATGCCGAAATTCATGCTGATTGCGGGCGGCGCCGATGTGGATAAGCGGTCGGGGAATCCCAAGATCGCGCCCATGATGCTCGAGCGATACATGGGGTGGATCCAGGGATTGCGCGACAGCGGTCGGTACGTGGGCTCGTACAAACTGTACGATCAGACTGGCCGGAGGCTGACGATCAGGGGCGGTGAGGTGATCGACGGACCGTTCATCGAGTCGAAGGATGCCGTCGGCGGCATCTTCGTGATCGATGCGGAATCGCTTGATGCCGCGACGGAGATCGCGCGCTCCTGCCCGAATCTGGATCTCCAAAACGGGTACATGGAAGTCCGCGTCATCGAGGTGGCCGGGGAGGCTCGCCCTGCCGCTCACTAACGGCGACGTCCGAGACTGGCTCGAACAACGCTTCCGGCTGGGCTATGGCCGGGTGATGGCCGCGTTGACGCGTCGGTTTGGCGTCCAACATTTCGCGCTGATCGAGAACGCCGTTCAGGATGCGTACGTCCGGGCGCTCGAACGGTGGCCGACCGAAGGTCTGCCGGCCGAACCGGAACACTGGCTCGTGCGCGTTGCCCATAACGCCCTGGTCGACGCGCTGAGGCGCCAGCTGCCAACAGAGGCGCTTGACGATCACCCGGACGGACGCGTCGATCCCCCGGAGCTCGAAACCGACGACGAATTGCGCTTGATATTCCTCTGCTGCGATCCGGTTCTGACACGGGCGGCGCAAGTGGCGCTCGTGCTCAACGTGACCTTCGGTCTGAGTGCGCGGCAGATCGCGACGGCGTTCATCAGCGACGAGCGGACGGTCGCGCAGCGGATCGTGCGGGCCAAGCAGCGGCTTCGCAGCGAAGGCATCCGGTTCGACGTCCCGGAAGCCGTTGAACTGCCGGGACGTCTTGCGACGATTCTCGATGTTCTCTACATCGTCTTTTCCGAGGGGTACAACCCCACGATCGACGACGCCGCGCTCGACGCCGGCCTGTGCAACGAAGCGCTGCGTCTGGTGCGGCTGCTGACCGAGACGAAACAGACGGCGATGCCTGCCGCATTTGCCTTGCGGGCGCTCCTGTGCTTTCACGCGTCACGCATCCCGGCGCGTCTGGCAGACGATGGCAGCGTGCTGTTGATGCCGGAACAGGATCGTGCGCGTTGGGACGCCACGCTTCTTTCCGAGGCGTTCTCATGTCTGAACGAGGCGGGGTCTGGCGCGGAGCTCTCCCGGTTTCACATCGAAGCAGCCATCGCGGCCTGTCACGCGTTGGGATCGACCTACGCCACGACCGACTGGGCCCGGATCGTCGAGCTCTACGAGATTCTGCGAGAACGTGCGCCATCCTTGGTCATCGACGTCAACCGCGCGCTCGCGATTGCGATGCAGGGGGGTGCGAAGGCGGGCCTCGACGAACTGGATGCTATTCCCGAACGCGAGGTCCTCAGTCGGTATCCGTACGCCCTGGCCGCCTACGCGGACTTGCACGCGTCGCTCGGTAATCTCATGGAGGCGCGCAGGTATCTCACGCGCGCGCTCCAATATCAGCCGTCGCCCACCCACCAAGCCTTACTCAGGCGAAAGCTGGCTGAGCTTGACCGCGATACGCCGGTCGGCTTCGCGTCTCGCGCGGATGAGAGTCGGGACGACATGGCCGCGAGGTTCGAGTCGTATTGGACGCGCGGTCCCAAGACGCCACGGCTCTGATTGCTCGCAGTTACTCGACCGACGTGGACACGCCGACGTACTGACGCGCGTGCTTGAGATCGGCGCGCCCGTCTCGATCGCCACGGTCACAGATCTTGGCGAGCTGGCTGTAGTAGCTTCGCGCTTTGGCCCGATCTCCTGACAACTCGGCGGCACGACCCGCGCCGTAGACCGAGCGGAATCGATTCGGCTCCTTCTTCAGATTGGCTTCGAATTCCTTCAGCGCGCGAGCGGGCTGATTGGCGTCGAGCAGCATCTCGCCGAGGAGCTCACGGGCGGGCGCCAGCGGGCCTGGCGTGATGGCGGACTTGTCGGTCGTGTCCTCGAGCGCCGCGGCCGCAGCGAGTGTCTTCAGCCCTTCTTCTTTCATGCCCCGAGCCCACTGGACCCATCCCTCGGCGGATTGGCGCTGGATGTCGAGCTGCGTGGCCCAGTAGGCATCCTTGGCCTGGACTTCCTTGTCGCGCAGGACGGTGAGCTGATCGACTTCCGCCTTCGCGAGATCCGGCTGGCCGGAGCGCGCGGCGCCAAGCGCGCGCGCAAAACGCGTGATGGCTTCTACGAACGGTTGAGGGCTTGGATGGACCGTGAGCATCGCCGCATCCGCCCAGGCGCCGCGCTCGATGACCCATCGAGCGGGAATCGCGGCCGCGGCCCAGCCGACGGCCGGGCTGCCACCCATCGCCATGCCAGGCATTCCTGGCATATCACCGCGACCAGACGGGGCGGCAGCCGGACGGGCGACGATCTCCGCGAGACCGTCGAGAATCGTCTTCGCGGCCGCGTCCTGGGCGGTCTGCAGATAGGCGTACATCTCGTAGTCCCACGAGTGCAATCCTTCCCCGATGTCGTGTCTCTGCATCGAGACGTCATGGGACCGGATGTTCGTGTCGATCGACTCCTGCCACGACCCGACGCGCGTAAACGTATGGGCCGGCATATGAAGGGCGTGTGGTGCATCCGGTGCCAGATTCGCGTATTTCCGCGCGTACGGGAGCGCGCGCGGCGCCAGCGCGGGGACGTCGTAGCTGTGAATCAAGTAATGCGTGACGCCCGGATGATCAGGCTCGATTTTGTACAACTTCTCCAGAATTGCTGCCGCCTTGAGCTGGTTCGCGTACGTCTTGTCGGTCGGGAGGGCTGTCTGATCGACCGCAAGGGCATAGAACGCCGCGGCCTCCAGGTCCTTGGAGTACTTCAAGTAGATCTGTTCCATCGCCTTCTCGTAGGCGAGCGTCCGGGCGCGATGGTCCAGCTTGTCCGAGTCGCGGTACAGGAGACCGACGGCCGCGATGTACTCGCGCTCGCGGTCGGTCTTGGCGCCGATCGTCTGTGCCTTGTCTGCCGCCGCGAGACCATCCTGGAGCACCTTCGGCGATCGCAGTCCGCCGAACGGATTGCCCCAGGTGCTCATCGCGATCCCCCACTGCGCGATGCCGCACGATGGATCATCGTGCAGAACCTTGGAGAACCCGCTAATCGCATCGGGGAATTCGAACGAATGCAGGAGCGCCATCGCGTGGTCGAATTCTTCGGCGACCGATGATGCGCACGAGGTCTCGAAGTGGACCTTCCCGAGTCGTTCGCCGCCTGGCCGCGGCGGTTGCGCTGGTACAGCCGACGTTGAACTGAGCGTGAGGGCCACGAGAGAGGCGGCGATTCCGCGCATGAGAGTATCCTTCCGGCAATGAGCCACTGACATTCTAGTTCGGCTGGCGTTCGGCTGCGTCGGCAAGGAAATTGGGATCGTCCTGTAATCGGCGCAACAGGGCAGAGGGCATCGACGTGCGTTCGTACCGCGACGCCCAGACGACCAGGCTGACGAGAATCGGAGCAAGATCGAGGCCCTTTTTCGTCAACGCGTAGATCTGCCTCCGACCGTCCTCAGGATCGGGGCGCGTCGTGATAATGCCGTTCGCCTTCAGGCTCTTCAGGCGACTTGCGAGGATATTGGTGGCGATGCCCTCGTCGGACTCGAGGAATTCTTTGTAGGTGCGGCGTCCCCGGAACATGAGATCGCGGATGATGAGCAGCGACCAGCGGTCGCCGAAGCTCTCGAGGGCTGCGTTGATCGGACAGCTCGATCGCCGCGCCGGTTTTTTCTTCACATCCTGAACGTACCAGATTGACTTGCATTCGGCAAGTTGTTTCGGGTATGCTGCTTGCGATTTGCAAGCGATTCACTTGGCAGAGAGGAGAGCACGTCATGCATCTGTATGGCCCGGCGGAGTTGGCAGCGAGCATTCGCACGGTGCGCGAGAACACGATCAAGATCGCCGAAGACATCCCCGAAGAACGCTACGGGTACCGGCCCACGCCCGAGAGTCGCTCGGTCGAAGCGCTCCTCCTGCACATCGTCGTAGGCTCGCAGGCGGCCCACCAGCTGCACGAGCGGAAGCGGATTCGGTCGTTCGATCAGCTCGACTTCAGCGCCCTGCTGAAGAGGCTGCCGGTTCATGAAGACGATCGCCGCACCAAAGCGGAGATCATCTCGCAGCTGAAAGAAGAAGGTGACCGCTTCACGGACTGGTTGCAACGCCTGCCGGAGTCCACGCTCGTTGAAACGGTTCGCATGCCCCAAGGATCTGTTCCCGAGACCAAGAACCGTTTCGAGCTGCTCGTCGGCGTCAAGGAGCACGAAATGCACCATCGCGCACAGTTGATGGTCATCGAACGCTTGCTTGGCATCGTGCCGCATATCACGCGACGGCGCCAGACCACCCAGCAGCCAGCCGCCGCGCGCGCCTAGGACACGGCCATGCCCGAACAGCCAAGCACGACTGGCGCTCCGGCGCCGTCGGCCCTTCACAGGCGTCGACTGATCGTCGTCGCGGGCGTCCTTATCCTGGGATTTGCGATTTGGCGCGTCGTCTTCTCCGCGGCGACGATTCCGGACGAAGTCGTCGTCCTGAGCGGCCGCATCGAAGGCGACGATTCCGCCATCGCGCCGAAGACCGGCGGACGGATCGCAGAGATTCGTTTCCGCGAGGGCGAGAGCGTTGGAGCAGGCGAGACGATCGCGGTCCTGGACGATGAGCAGGTCCGAGCCCGCGAAGAGCAGGCACGCGCGGCGCTCGCCGTCAGCGAAGCGCGCGAGCGCGCGGCGCGGCAGCAGCTCGAGACCCTGCAGGAACAACTTCAGCAGGCCGCCATCCAAACTTCACAAGCCGGGACGGATGCGGAGGGGCGCGTCCGCCAGGCCGAGGCCGACCTGGCCGCTGCGGAAGCGGAGCTGGCGGAGCAGGAAGCATCGCTTCAGCTCGCGCTGTTCGACAAGGACGCGTTCACAAGGCTCGTCGACGCCGGCGCGGTGTCCGAGCGCGAACGACGACAGGCCGTGATCACGGCCGACCATCAAACGGCCGTCGTCACCGCGGCCAAACGGCGGGTCGAAGCGGCAGAAGGCGCCGTCACGATGGCGCGCGCCAATCTCGCGAACCCGACCATCCGCGCCGCCCAGGAAGCGGTCGTGCGGAAGCAGATCGCGCAACAGGAGGTGGAGATCGCCGCGGCCAACGCGACCGCCGAGCAAGGCCGTTTCACTCTCGCCGAGGCCCGGGCGAATCGTCACGATCTCGCCGTGACCGCACCGTTCGACGGCACGGTCATCACACGCGCGGCCGAGCCGGGAGAAGTCGTCACGGCCGGTACGACCATTGTCACGTTGCTGGATCTCGGCAAGGTGTACTTGCGTGGGTTCGTGCCGGAAGGTCAGATAGGCAAGGTCAAGGTCGGTCAAGCAGCGCGCGTGTACCTCGACTCCAAGCCGGACCAGGCGATCGAGGCGTTCGTCTCGCGGGCCGATCCGCAGGCGACGTTTACCCCCGAAAACACGTACTTTCGAGACGACCGGGTCAAACAGGTCGTGGGCGTCAAGCTGCAGCTCAAGTCGGCCATCGGCTTCGCGAAGCCCGGCATGCCGGGCGATGGAGAGATCCTGGTGCAGGGAGATCGCTGGCCAAGGCAACAGAGGTACCGATGATGCCGGCAGCGATCGCCGCCGAGGCATCCGACGCCGTTGAGGCGCCACAGACGTCGCTGTCGCCGGCGATTCGCGTCTCCGGCCTGACGAAACGCTACGGCCTGAACGAAGCCGTTCGCGGCATCGATCTGACGGTCGAGCGCGGCGAGATCTTCGGCCTCATTGGCCCGGATGGGGCCGGCAAGACCACGGTCTTCCAGATCCTCGGTGGCGTCATGGCCGCTACCGCGGGCGCGGCGACGCTCTTTGGCCGTCCTGCACGCGACGCGCGGTCGTACGTCGGTTACTTGACGCAAGTCTTCAGTCTCTATCCGGAGCTCACCGTCGCCGAAAACCTGCGCTACGTCGGGGAACTCCGGAGTCTCCCTCGCGAGCTGATCGAACAGCGGGCGCTTCGCTATCTCAGCATGTTCGGCATGAACCGTTTCATGAATCGCCTTGCGGGGAAACTGAGCGGCGGCATGAAGCAAAAGCTGTCGCTCGCCTGCGCGCTCATTATCGAACCCAGCATCCTGCTGCTGGACGAACCGACGACCGGCGTCGATCCGGTGTCTCGTCGCGAGTTCTGGGACGCGCTGGCAGACCTGTCCAGCCAGGGCATCACGATCGTCGTGGCGACGCCGTACCTGGACGAGGCGGAGCGCTGTGGGCGCATCGCCCTGATGCATGACGGTCGCATTCATCAGGTCGGGCCGCCGCCGGAACTGCGGCACCGTCTTGGCCTGCGGCGGTTGGTTACCCGAGTTCCCGTATCCGATCTCCGCCGCGCGGAGGACGCGCTCGGCGGAACGGCCCACGTGAGCGATGCGCAGCGCTTCGGCGATCGGTTGGACGTCCTGGTCGACGACGCGGGCGAGGGGAACGCGATCGTCCGAAAGGTTCTCAACGACGCCGGCGTTGAGGTTCATCAGATCCGTGTCGCGTCGCCGACCCTGGAAAACGCATTTGTCGCGCTGTTGCGGCGCGACGGTGCGCAGGCAGTCTCCGTGCCCTTTCCGCTGCGACGCTGGCACGCGCGCTCCGATGTGGCGGCCATCGGGGCGAAAAAGCTGTCGAAGCGCTTCGGGCAGTTCGAGGCCGTCAAGAACGTAAGCCTCCAGGTGCGACCTGGAGAAATCTATGGCTTGCTGGGCGCGAACGGTGCCGGCAAGACCACGACGATCAAGATGCTCTGTGGCCTGATCGAGGCGACCGGTGGGGAAGCTCAACTCGCGGGCGCGACAGGGTCCCTTCGCTCCGCGGCGGTGCGGCAGCGTGTCGGGTACATGTCGCAGAAGTTCTCGCTCTACGACGATCTGACCATCGACGAGAACCTCGAGTTCTTTGCCGGAGTGTACGGCGTGCCGTTGCACGAGCGCGCAGAGAAGAAGCAGTGGGTGCTGGAGTTTTCGGGCCTCAGGAGTCGAGGGGGACTGTTGACGGGCACGTTGCCCGGGGGTTGGAAGCAGCGCGTCGCCTTCGGCGCAGCCGTGATGCATGAACCGGGCGTGCTCTTTCTCGACGAACCGACCTCGGGCGTCGATCCGCTCGCACGACGCGCCTTCTGGGGCGTTATCAACAATCTTGCCGATCGCGGCGTCGCGATTCTCGTGACGACGCACTACCTGGAAGAAGCGGAGCAGTGCAATCGCCTCGGGTTGTTGGTCGCCGGGGAACTCGTGGCGGAAGGTACGCCGTCCGAGCTGAAGGCGACGCAAAAGGGGCGCGTGCTCGAAATCGTCACGGACCATGCGCAGCGCGCGAGCCACGTCCTCCGGTCCGATATGGAGCGCTGGCGAGTGTCCCTGTTTGGCGATCGGCTGCACGTCATCGTCGACACCGATCTGGAGACGGCGATTCGAAACGTCACCCGCCGGCTGGCAATGGACGGTCTCCGCGTCATGGATGCCTACGAAGAACCGCGCACACTCGAAGACGTGTTCATCGCTGTCGTCCAGCAGCTGCAATCAGAGGGAAAGACGGCGAAGGAATAGAAAGAGTGTGCCCTCGATGACACGCGTGCTCGCCCAGATTCGGAAGGAATTGACGCAGCTACGGCGCGACACATTGACGCTGACGCTGGCGTTGGCATTGCCGGCGATGTTGTTGCTCCTGCTGAGCACGGCCACGTCGCTGTCGGTGAAAGACATTCCGGTCGTCGTCCAGGATCTGGATCGAACGCCGCTCTCGCGGCGCTATGTCGAGCAGGTCGGAGCGTCTCTGTCGTTCCGCGTGAACGCCCTGCCGGAGGGAATATCGGCCGACCACGCGCTGGATCGGAACCTGGCTCGCGCGGCGATCATCATTCCGCCGCAATTTCATCGGCATGCGGCCCGAGGGGAGCCTGCTGAACTGCAATGGTTGATCGACGCGACAGACGCGAACACGGCCAACGTCATGCGGGCGAAGGTGGCGGCGATCACCGGAGCGTTCAATCACGACCTGCATCCGACGGCGATTTCCGCGGTTCGGACTGAAATTCGCTACTGGTTCAATCCTGGCCGGGAAGATCTGCGGTATTTCGGGCCGGGCGTCCTCGCGTTCGGGATGGCCATCTTCCCGACGATCTTGACGGCGCTGGCGCTCTCGCGGGAGAGCGAGCTGAAGACGATCCTGCAAGTCTACGTCTCCAATGTCTCAGCCTTCGAGTACTTGCTCGGAAAAGTCATCGCCTACACGCTCGTCGCCCTGGTGGAATGGACGATCGGCGTGGCGATCCTCTTCGGCGCGTTCGGCCTGCGGCTTGCCGGTGAGCCGACGACCTTGGTGGTGGCGACCGTGCTGTACCTGTCGTGTTCGACGTGCTGGGGTGCCATGGTCGGCGCTGGCATTCCCAATCAGGCCGCGGCGATTCAGGCCGCACAACTCGGAAGTCTTCTGACGTCGTTCCTGTTCGCCGGCTACATCTTTCCCGTTCAGAACATTCCCCAACCCCTTCGGTTTCTGTCCAATCTCGTGCCCATGCGGTATTACCTCGAAGTGCTCCGGGACGCGTTTCTTCGCGGCGGCGGCTGGCCGCGGTTGTGGCATGTCCCAATCGCGCTCGGTCTGCTGGCGTCATTCTTCTTCTGGCGCGCCTGGACGGCCCTGAGAGACATGCAAGTCACGGCATAAGATGGGGAGCAGGGCAAAGGATCGGATCGCGGCGAGTCGGCTGTGGCCGTTGTTTCTCAAGGAGTTTCACCAGCTTCGACGGAATCGCCGGCTCGTGTTGTTGCTGTTCCTGCCGCCGGTTCTCAACATCATTCTGTTCGGCTACACGCTGAATCCGACATTCGAGAACCTGCGCCTCGGCATCGTCGACGACAGCCGAACGCCCGAGAGTCGGGAGTTGGTCACGGCGTTCAGAGAGAGCCTGGTGTTTCACATCCGCGGGTACTACACGTCTCGCGAGCATCTCGGGCGGATGATCAGCACCGGCGATCTCGATGCGGGTCTCCTCATCCCACACGACTTCGCTGAAAGGCGCTTACGCCGCGAATTGGTTCCCGTCCAGCTGCTCGTCGACGCGGTCGACGCCAACACCGCGACGATTGCTGGCGGCTACGCAGCGCTCATCGTTTCGACCTTGAACCAGCGCATCGCCGGGCTCACGCCAGCATCGCCGGGCGGACCCGGCACGTCGTCTGGGGCAGCTACCTCTCTGGTTCGAAACGCGTCAAAGACGCCCGGGTCGGCCGTTGCACGACTGACGCTGCTCTACAACCCCGGGCTGAGAAGCGCGTGGTTCATCGCCACAGGGCTCATCGGTTGGCTCCTTGTCGTGCAGGGATCGGCAGTGGCTTCGGCGGCGATGGTCCGCGAGAAGGAAATCGGCACGGTCGAGCAGTTGCTCATGACGCCATCGACTGCGACGGAAGTTGTCTTTGCGAAGGTGGCGCCGATTTTCCTCCTGCTGGTGCTCGACATCGGCCTGGCGCTCGGCGTTGCTCGGCTGGTGTTCGACATTCCCATGCGCGGCAGCACGCTGTTGTTCTTCTCGTCCGCGTCGCTCTGCGTGCTGGCCGGCGTCGGCATCGGGATGATGATCGCGACGTTTACGCGGACGCAACAACAAGCCCAGCTCATGGGCTTTTTTACCGGTCCCCCGCTGGCGATCCTGTCGGGGGCGACCACGCCTATCGAGGCGATGCCGGTCTGGCTTCAGCCCGTGACGGCGCTCAATCCAATCAAGCATTTCGCGATCATCACCCGAGGGATCATGCTGAAGGGGAGCGGCGCTCGCGTTCTGTATCCGCAGCTATTGGCGCTCGCCACGATCGCGCTCGTGATGGTGTCCATCAGTGCATGGAGGTTTCGCAAACAGCTCGCGTAACCGACACGACCTGAAGTCGACCAGTCTGAGGCGATCCCGCTCTGTCGTCTAACAGAGCGAGAGCTTCGCCAGCACCGCCGCGACAACCCGATCGCATCTCGGGGCGTGGAACTGGAAGGCCATCCCGGAAGCCTCGCCGATGCGAGCGGTTACTGCACGTCGAACCAGGGCCCGTGCGCGGTGCAGGCGCGTCTTGACCGCCTCCTCACCGAGGCCCAGGCCTGCCCCAGTCTCGCTGGTGCTCAGACCCTCGATGTCACGCAGCATGAACACCGTGCGATACGTCTCGGGGAGGGCGTCGACCGCGTCTTCCAGCATGCGGCTGATCTCCTGGGCGTACGCCTGCCGCTCGGGATCAGGTTGGCCTGAGGCGATCGTGTCCATGAGCTCTCCGCGATTTGCATCGACATCCGATGACAATGCTTCCCTCGATTGAGACGCCCGCATCTTCCGGCGTTGGCGGAATGCTTCGTTGAGGGCAATCCTCGTCAGCCACGTCGAGAACTGCGCCCGTTCCTCGAACTGGTCCAGGTGCGTGAAGGCGTTGATATACGCCTGCTGCATCACATCTTCGACTTCGTGCTCGTCTTTCAGGACAGCCCGCACGGCCCGGTAGATGCGCTGGTTGTGCCGCCGCATCAGGATCTCGAAAAGGGCGGGCTCCCCGCCTCGCACGCGCTCGACGACGTCCGCGTCAGACAGTGTGGCTAAGGGCGCTATAGGCGGCACATCGCAGTCCTTTCGTTCATTAGAGTCACCAGGCCGGCCTTTCGTTGCAACGTGGCCCCATTGCCGCGCCTATGCCGCCGGCCCAGAGGGGGCCGAGCGGCGCCGAACCGTCATCACCGCTTCACGAGGCGCACGTCGTAACTGAACGGCCGCTCGATGACCCGCTGAATCAGCCAGCCCGCGCGATCGCACAAAGAATTGAATTGAGCCAGGGTGCGCGGTCGGGTCGCCGCGCCAGAACCCCTTTGCGCGGCACGAGTCGCGTCACAATCACGGGTGACCGATCCTACGACGAACACATCGTCTGCTGTGAGGGCGCGGAGGCTTTCGAGGTTGGCGTGTATGGCCGCGTCGGAGCCGTACTCGAAGAGTCCACCCTCCGACGAGACGGCGCACGCCGAGCCTGAGGGAGCGAGGTCAATGAGAGCCTCGGCCAGCCGGCCGGGATCGCACCAGTCGTACTCGGTGTGATCCAGTGACACATCGACCGCCTCGAGCGGACCATCGGCTGCGCGCAGAGCCTTCACGGCGGAAGCGCCGAAAGCGGCGCCATCCCGATCGATGTCCAGCACGGTAATCGTGATTGACTGGCCGCGCAGCAGGGCCGGCTGCTCCGCGTTCAGACGCAGGAGCGCGTTCCAGCTGTCGGCTGCGGTTCCGCCTCCAATATTGATGAATCGAAGAGGCCGTCGAGGAATACGGGCAAGGGCGTTGAGGGTGCCATCCGCGAGGAGCCGCGCCATGTCCTGCAGACGAAGTCTCGTCGCGAGCGCCGGAAATGAGGCGGCGATTTTCCTGTCGACCGGCGTGGCCCAATCACCGAGATTGGCTGGTCCGAGCTTCAGCAGATAGGTGGTCATGCCGTTCAGAAACGCGTCCGACGCCGTCATCAAACCGCGGCCAAGTGTCGACCGTTGAAGAGCCTCACGAACGGATGGCAACACCTCCTGGCGGGCGGCCGAGTCATCGACGAACTGGCGGCACATCGCCTCGAGATCCACTTGGTCCACCTCGATCATGAAGTCCGGATGCGTGACGTCAACGACCGGCAGGATCGAACCATTTCCGGCGTCGGCGTAGACGCGTGTTTGTGGCATCAGTCCTCCCAACGTGCAGGTGGACACACGGCCAGGAATTTCCGGGAGGCCGTATGAATCCCCGTTAATTATTATACCACAAAATGAATGATTATGCAACAGATGTCGCGCGCGCCGAGCCTCGCAGCCGCGGGTGTTTATTGGTGCGGCGCGTCCGCCGGTCTCCACGTCGTCGAGATCTCCGACGAAACGCGCGCGGTCTTGGTCTCAACAAGGCGCGCAGTTACAATATCGCTAACCGATCACCGACCAACGGGAGACAGCCCAAGATGACCCAAACCAGCTCCGCCGAGCGCGGCGCGGCCGTGCGGTTTCCTCCGCCGCTCATCTTCCTCATCTGGACTCTCGCGGGCGTCGGTATTCATTACGGGGTCGCGCGCGCACCCGTTCCGGTCGAAAGGATGATCAGCATCGGCGTCGGCGCGCTGATTGTCGCGATCGGCATAGGTACAGTCGCGTCAGCACGCGTGCATTTCACGCGCACGGGTCAGAGCCCCATCCCCTGGAAGCCCAGTCCCGAGCTCATCTTGCAGGGCCCTTATCGCTTCACGCGAAATCCGATGTATGTCGGCGTCACGCTCATCCAGATCGGCCTCGGCGTGGCGCTCAATACTCTGTGGATTGCCTTGTTCGCGCTTCTTGCGCTGCTGACCGTGCACTTTGTCGCGGTCCTGCCGGAGGAGCGGTATCTCACCGAGCGGTTCGGAGACCGCTACACGTCGTATCTCACGCAGGTCAGGCGATATCTCTGACGGCGGCTCCGCTATTGCGAGTGGCCCCGCGCGGCGATCGGCCACACCACTTCGACGCGGTCTTTGCGAGTGCCGTAAATCTGGTCGTATTCGTTCACCGCCGGGTCGCAGTGCGGGACGATCAGCTCCAGCTTGTCGCCCACCGTGTAGGTCTTGTTCGCGGTTTCATACCGAATCGCGCCGAACTCGTCCGAGCCCGCGTTGTACGAGAATCCTTTTTCGCCGATGACGATCGCATCAGGCTTGTTGAGCGTCAGCGCCTTCGCGCCGGCGTCGGTGGTGAGGCGGCCTGGAAAATACGTGTTCAGGACGGTCGTCATCACGGTCAACGACGGCGCGAAATCCGTGAACACCTCGTCGTTGGTCTCGCCGCCGATTTCGAGGTACTGGGCGTCCATGAAGATGTAACTCCCGACCTGCAGGTCGGTGAATCCCGGCACCTTCGTCATGATGTTGTAGGTGCCCGTGCCGCCGCCGCTGAAGATTTCCGCGTTCAGCCCCGAGTGCTTCATCCGGTCGAACGTCTCCACGGAGGGCTCGTAATTCTTCAGCGAGCGTTCGAGCCGGGCCTTGAACCCCTTGATGTGCTGGGCGCCGCCGTCGTAGCTGATCATCCCGCGCAGTTTCAGGTTCGGCAGCTTGTCGACGAGCTGGGCGAGCGCCAGCGCCCGGTCGTCCGCCGGCACACCGGTGCGGGTGCCGACGGCAACGTCGATGACCACGTCGGCGACGATGCCCGCGTCCTTGGCCGCGTCGGAGAGGTCGCGCGCGTTCTGCGGGTTGTCGACCGCCTGGATGAAGGAGCGATTGGCCTTGCGTATCATCATCGCGCGGCGAATCTTGCTGGGCGTCACGTTGCAGGTGGTCATCATGATTCTTTCGATGCCGCCGGCAAACAGGGCTTCGGCTTCGCTCACCTTGGCCGTGCACACGCCAATCGAGCCGGCCGCAAGCTGCAGCTTCGCGATGGCCGGACACTTGTGCGTCTTCGCGTGCGGTCGCGTGGCGACCCCGGTCGACGCCAGTTTCGCCTTCATCGTGGCGAGGTTCTGGTCCAGCTTGTCGAGGTCGACGCAGAGTGCGGGTGTGTCGAGCTCCCACTTCGAGACGCCGACGCTCAGTTTTGCGCCGGACGTTTTCGCTCGCATCTCGGCGCCGGTGTAACCCCGTGCCCCCCTGGGAACCCACATGGTCATGACGCCGGCCCCCGCGGTATGCAGAAAACCTCGACGCGACACGGTTGATGGCTTCATCGCGTGCCCCCTTCGCTTCGGATCTACCGACGGCGTATTGTATGCTGACTGGACCGGCGGCAACTCCGTCAATTCGAATAGTCAAATAATCGGGAGCGCATGGCGATTTCGCGTCTCATTCTGACGGCCACTTTGTGCGCGATCCTGTCAGCCGGCATCACGACAGCCGGCATCACGAACGGGCAGGATCGCCCTGTGTTTTCCGCCAAGTCGGATCTCGTCGTGCTCCACGTCACCGTCAAGGACAAGAAAGGAAAGTACGTCACTGATTTGCCCGAGGACGCGTTTGCCGTCTCTGAGGACGGACACCGACAGACAATCAGGTTTTTCGCCGCAGAGGATTCGCCCGTGACGGTGGGTCTGTTGATCGACAGCAGCAGCAGCATGCTGCCAAACCGCGAGCGAGTCATCGCCGCTGCGACTGCCTTTGCGGAATCCAGTCATCCCGACGACGAACTGTTTGCCCTGGCGTTCAACGAAACGGTCCAGGCGGCGTTGCCCCCTGATGGGCCGTTCACGAGCAGCGCGGTGGCTCTCCGCCGGGCCGTCACGCGGGTCATCCATCCGAGGGGTCGAACCGCGCTGTTCGACGCCATCGCAGCAGGTCTCGAGTACGTGAGTCATGGGCGACACGAACGGAAGGTCCTCGTCGTCGTAAGCGACGGTGGCGACAATGCCAGCCGCCTGACATTCGAGGACGTGCTCACGAAGGCCGAGGCCTCGAACGTGTTCATCTACACGATGGCCGTGGTGGACCCTCTCGAGCGCGACGCCAATCCGAAGCTTCTGAGGAAAATCGCGCGAGCGACCGGTGGAGAGGCCTTCGCGCCGGCGAACAACGCCAAGATCGCGTCAGTCTTACAGCGCATCGCTCGAGATATCCGACACGGCTACACCATCGGCTACGTTTCCAGCAACGAGACACGGGACGGCTCGTTCCGGAAGACTCGTGTCACGGTGCAGACACGGGATCGGCGTGCGCTCGTCGTCAGAACACGCGAAGGATACCTGGCCGACACTTTGAGCCCTCCAGCACCGGAGGCGGACCCCGCAACCGCGCAGGGTCAAGCGGCGCGCGACTGAGGCCGGCCCAGCCAGGTCGCCTATTCCTTTGTCGAAGACTTCGACGCCTTCTCCACCATCAAATCATTCTGAACGCCGAACGAGCCCGGCACTTGCTGCGCCTTCACCCCCGCGACGGTTTTGTCGCTCTCGTTGTCCACGACGCCAAGCAGCGTAATGCGTCCGTTCTTGACGATGATGTGAATCGGGTAGTCCCCGGCCGGCTCCATTCCCGGAAACGGCCCCGCCCCGAACGGGGAGAACGCGCGTCCGAAGGCGTGGCGGTGCCCCCACAGCACCCCTCCGCCCGGCGCATAGCGCGACAAAAACGGATCGCGGTAGATGGCGTAATACGTCTTCCACCGCAGCTCATCGTCGTTTCGTGACGGAGGCAGTTCTTCGATTTGGTCCTTGACGTCGTCGACGCCCGCGGCACGTTTAACCGCGCGCTCCGCGTCGGTCTTGAGTCCGGGATAATACGCGTACCCCATCAGAGTGACGGTCCCTTTGTCGTATTTGAACGCCATGTAGTCGAAGACCCCGTAATACGGCAGCTGCAGGAGCTCCCGGCGGATTTCTTCAGTGGCTGTTTGCGCTTGCGTCTGGGCGTTGGCTGTTCGGCCATGGCTTGTCAGCATCAGAGTCAGGCCGAGCAGGCTGACCACAAGACGGCTGGTTCTGCACATATCGCCTTCCTTCCTGCGCGCTCGCCGAACGGTCTGACCGCGCGCTCGGCCGAACCTTAGCACTCCCTCGCGGGCATCAAAAGCTCCAGCGCAGCTTCGTGGCGAGATCCCCGCGCTCGCCCACCTCGACGCGGTCGAGCTCGAGCCACGTCCGCATCAGCCGGAGCTCGGCCGCCAGGTGCGGGACCACGCGTCGCGCATCCTGCCCCGCCTCGAGAAACGCGCTTTGTACCACGAGAACTTTGCGTTCGCGGTCCGCCTTGAGGTCACAACGGGCGACGAGCGCGTCGTCAAGAAGAAACGGGCAGACGTAGTAGCCGTAGACACGTCTGGAATCGGGCACGTACATTTCGATTGTGTACTTCATCCCGAAGAGCCGGTCTATGCGGCTGCGTTCCCACACGAGCGAGTCGAACGGCGTGACGAGTCCGCGGGCGTCGACCCGCCGGGGGACGCGCGCGTCAGGATGCAGATAGGCCGGCTCCTTCCAGCCCTCGACGCGCGCTGGCAGGAGACGTCCCTCCGCGACGAGCTCTGACTCGAGCTTTTTTGCGATCGGCGAATCACGCCGGCCGGCCGGACCTTTCGGACGCTGCCACCCCGGCCCTGGCGGCAGTCGATCGCGCCATCCATCGACTTTGAAGTAGGCGGTGAAGTCGCTGAACGTCCCGACGCCGCAGGCCTTCGCCCCGAGACAGATCAGCTGTTTCATCGCCTCTTCGCGAGGCGGCTCGGACGCATCGAGCACGGCTCGAGGGATAACGCGCTCGCAGATGTCGTACAGGCGCTCGAAACCCCGACGTCCGGCAATGGCGACAAGCCCGCAGTCGTACAAGTGCTCGAGCGTCGCTTTGCCGTTGCCCGAGCCCCACCACCCCCACCAGCTGCCCGAACGTTTTCCCGGGTTCGACAGCTCGGCGGCGGCGAGGGGTCCGCGCTCGGCGACTTCGGCATAGATCTGCGACATGTAAGCACCGCGCTTGGACTTCATGTACGCCTGCGTTCGATCGATGTGCTTGCGCATGCGATACCGAACGAGCGGATGCAACGAGACGGGCAGCAAGCACGCCGCGTGTCCCCAGTACTCGAAGAGCTCTCGCTTGCGGTAGGCCAAGGAGTCGAGCGCTTCCATTGGATAGGGGCCGAGACGCGCGAACGCGGGGACGTAGTGAGCGCGGGCGAGCACGTTCACTGAATCGATCTGGAAGGCGTGCAGCCGCCCCGCCAGCTTGCGGAGGTGCGCAACGGAGGGCCTGGCCGGACGTTCGCCGAATCCCTGCGAAGCAACGGCGAGGCGCCGTGCCTCCGGCAGCGAGAGCGTGACCAAGGCGGCCGACACGTGATTCCTTCAGCGCTGCTGCCGTTTAGAGCTGCTGCAAGCCGGCAAGATAGGTGGTCAGGTGATGCGCGTATGTGATGTCCAGAACCCGGAAGCCGCCGTGGACGAGCGTTTCGTCTCCCACATGCTCGTATGGGGGCGGCGGCACTTGCGGCACAACGTCCATGAAGTTCACGATGCGATGGCATATCGGGATCAGATTGTTGAAGTAGCCGGCAAAATCGGGAGCGCCAGTCCGCGGACCCGCGAAAGTGTGGAGTTCAGGGACGACTCCAAGCGGGACGTTTTTGGCGATGTCGACGCCTGCCAGCAGAGCGACGGCGGCACCCAGGCTGTGGCCCGTCACAAGAATTCGCTTCGCGCCCGTACACCGGGCCAGGAGCGTATCAATCGCCGGCCGGACGTGCTCGTACACGATCTGGAATCCCATGTGCACCAGACCCGCCCCAGGCACGGCGATGTACGGGACGGGAACGGCGTCCACGTCCTCGATCCACTCCACGACTGACTGCGTCCCCCGAATCGCGACGATCGCCGTCGCGGCGGCCGCGTTCCAGGCGACCAGCCCGAAGATGTTGCTGTCCGCCATCATCTGTTGGGCCATCCGTAACTGCCTGGGGTCGCTCGCTGCCATGGCTCGGGCGGCATTCTGCGTTTGGGCGACAATCGCGCCAATGAGGGCAAAACCCGCGGGCAGCACCGGATTGGGATCGGACATGATGCTGTAGGCCGCGTTGGCCGCCGGCCACGTGACGTTGATTTCGAACGACACATCGATGGGAGGTGCGGCAGCAAGGGCGAGGCTCACGGCCGATCGGCCTCGGCCACCCGCGGTAGCTGCGCCGGTGGAAACCGAGAGCCGTTCGCTCTTCATCCACTGCGCACGTGGCGTCCGGCGCCGCTCGCGTCGGCTGCCCACCCTCGGCCGCGCCACGTAGGACGCTTTCCCCGCCGTGAGCTGCTGCCAGCCGCTTCCTCCCGTCAGATCGAAGTAGCCGATATACCCGCCCTTCAGCAGTTCCAGCGGCTTGGTGATCTGCCGCCCAAAATCGAACTGCGCGCTTCCAGCTGGGCGGAACGTTTCAAACCACGAGGGAAACACGAAGTCCGTCACCTGGATGCCGTTCACCTGATACGCAAACGCGTCGTCTTCGCACGCGTCGCAGACCTCGTAGGCATAGAGGCGGCCTGCGTTCTGGTTCTGGTCTTGCACGAGCACGGTGAGATTGATGTCGGGGTCACCGAGCATTTCGAGGAGCTCGTGGCTTGCAGTCACGGTCCAATTGCCACCCTCGAGCCGCGTCGTGCGGGCGAAGACTTTGCCGAGCGGCAGCCCCTCGCTCGTGAGGTCGTGATAGCCCAGGGCGCCCGCTTGATCGGCGTCGTCGATGATCGCGAGCCACCATTCGCCGGGCGCCGAGGCGGGGCGATTGGCAATCACGCGGAGGTCCGCGTCAATACCCCAGGCGGGGGCAAAATCCCGGCTCACCTGCACCTGAAGAGCTGGCACCATCTGGGCGACTTGAGCATCGCTCACCTCGGAACTCTCGTTGATCACGGCAATCTTGATTTGCGCCACAGTGCACCTCTACCTGCATATCGGATAGACGGGACCGCTCCACGCCTTTAGCAGCCCTCACCGCGCGCGAAACGACGGGGCGAGAAGAAGTCTTGCATCTGGGCGATGACGAGACGCGCCGCTTTGCCCAGACCGCGCACATGCCAGCGCGGCCGCATCGGCCTGTCGAGGCGTTCGGCAAGAAGCCACAGCGCCACAGCGGCCATCGCGGCGACGTGCCCTCCAGAAACGAGCAACGGCAGCAACATCAACGCCCAGCACGAGCCGACGCACCAGACGCCGAGCGTCAACCCGAAACGGAGGGCGTCGAGATCCGCCGCCAGGCCGAAAGCTGCGAGCTCGGTTCGGGCATGGCAACGATTGAGACAGCGTTGTTTGACCGGCGAGAACTGCCAGATGAGCGCAATAAGCGTCCCCACCGACACCATCGCGTACGATTCGTAAACGATGAGCCGGGCGGCTATCGCCAGCGCCAGCAGCATGACGCCGGCCGCCATCCAGACCGCAACATAGCCGGATCCGAACAGCACGATAGCCCGTGTCCGCCGCCTGGGAACGCTGCGATCGCAGAGATGGCGCACCGGGGCGACGACGAGCGGCGCCATCATGGCCGCCAGCATCAATCCCCAGCCGGAGCATAGAGAAGCGATCCGTTCGGGCGCCACCGCTCGCTTGAGCGACAGAGACAGGGCCGCTCGCGCCAGCATCTCAGGCGAGCAGTGGGCAAGGAATGCCGCGCCGCCCGGTTCGATCACCAGCGCCATCCACGCGGGCCGCGCTGATGAGAACGAGCGGCGCCCGGACATGCATGCGCTCGCGGGCGGCGGATGTCGTTGGCGAGCCTCCCGCTCAGCGGCCTTGACGGAAGATGCTGACGCGCCCGATGCTGATCTGTGCCGCCTCGGGAACGGGCTTGAGCGGGACGATCCGCACGTCGAGCGAGTCCGTATCGAGCGCATTGGCAAGGTGCAGTGAGTCGACGATGTTCGTGATGTCCAACACAAAGGTCAGGCCTTGGCCCGCGTGTTCTCCATCGACGCGACTTGCCTTGCGCACGCCGAAGAGCGCGATGCTGCCCGCGAGTCGCTCCGGATGATCGGCGGGCGCCGCGCCTTGGGGCAGGCCGACGTACACGTGAAACGCCGTCGAGTCGGCCAGCCCGCGGACGTTTTCAAGGTTCAGGAACACTCGGTCGGGAGCGGCCGTCTCGGGAGCCGCGGTTAGACTCGCCGACACCTTCCGGCGCATGCCGGCATCGAGCTGCACAGATGTGCCGGCTTCCCCGTTCTTGATCCGCACAGGCTCACGACTGGCGCCAACCAGCTCGACACGTTTCCCGCTTGCCACGGCAGAGGCTCCTTTCACCGACCTCGCTGCGGCGGCGCTCGCTCCCAACCGCAACAGCCTGTCGCCGGGCTGCGTCACCGGTACGGCCGGCGATACATCGTCATATTGGTAGCCGAGCGACGCCAGATTGACCATGTCGCCAGGCGTATAGTCCCACGAGGTGCCGTCCGGCATCGGCATCGAAAAGATGCGCTCGCCGATGTTGGCGGGCCCCTTGATCCAGTTGAGATCGGTCGGGTCGACGTCGGTCGATGGGTTTTGTCGCCACACCGCCCACAGCCGGTCGATGTTGGCGTGGTGCAACCAGAAGATCGGGTCGAGCCCCGGCGTGTCGGGATCGGACATCAGGCCCGGCAGCTGACTCTGGGGATCGCCGCCGCCGACCAGGCCGTGCACCCAGTCATGCGGCTGCGTTTCAATGCCGCCGTGCACCTGTCCGCCGTGCTCGAATCCCGTGTCGACGCCGCCGAAGCCGGGGCTGCCTCCGCTCGCGACGCCGGTGAAGTCGGGATCGTTCATCGCGTTGAGGTTCACCATGTTGACGGGCACAAACACGTTGCCGTCGCTATTTGGCCCGTAACGCTGCTGGACGAACAGAGGATTGTTCCCCTGTCCGTCGGGCCAGTCCGGAGATGCGAAGGCACGCGGCAGTTGAAACTGGTTGGGCTCGAAGTAATTCCAATAGGGCAACGCCCAGTCTGCCGGCCCGCCGAGCTTGACCACCGCGTCGCGGACATTCGCTTCGAACGCGAGGACAAACCCACGATGCCACGGCAGGAAGTACCAGCTGCCGTGCTGACATTGGCTCCAGAAACGCCGAATGACGGCGTCGCTCGGCATCTGGTCGGTCGAGCTCAGATAGCCGAGTTGCTGCCAAAGGGGCTGATCGATACCGTGGATTGCGCCATAAAAGCGCCAGCTCGTCGGCTCCGCCAGTGCCCGCGTGCTCATCGCGGCGACGCCGCGCGCGTACCACAGAAGCGGGTCCGCCCAGTCGTTGCCGAGCTCCCAGACATTTTTGCGCGTGTACTGCATGATCTTCCGCTTACGGTTTTGGCTTCTGCGCTCGCTGGAACTGAGACGCCCGGATGAAATTGGTGAGCGCGTAGTTGTTCTCGTGGCAGGCGTACTCGTAGATTCGATAGTCCGGATTGCGCCGCAGCGGAAACGCGACTTTCCATGTTCGCGTGAAGATCGTTGGGTCGTCGACCGTCGCCTCGTAATCGATGGTGTCGTCGTCGACGCGTGAGAAGCGCTCGACGATCCGCAGCCGTTCACTCGTGGGGATGTTGTTGTCCATGGGCGAGCCGCTCGTCCCCGGATTGGTCGCGGCGGTCTTGCCGTTGAAGTTCGTCGTCTCCACGACGAGCCGGTCGCCTTCCCAGTGTCCGCGAGAGTCTCCCAGCCACGCCTTAATCGTGGGCGGGAGATGCGGCCGGCCGCTGACCGGGATGATGCGCGCTTCGTGGATCATCTCGATGTGAATCACGACGTAGCCCGGCGATTGATAGATCTCCATCCCGTTGTTGTACTGGGCGGGAAGCATCGAGGGGAGCAGGCCGCGCGTGATGCATCGATCCCACGTGTCGAAATCCTCCGGACCGTCGTAGGTCGCCGTGAGCTTCTGGTATTGCCAACTGCTCTTCATCAGCGCAGATCGCTGTTGTCCTTCGGGTGTGAGCGGCGGGATTCTCCCGTTTGGCGGATCGACGATCAGGGAAGCTTGACGCTGTGCTTTTCCCTGCTCACCCCAGGCACCGATGACGAACCGCTCGTACGACCGGACGAGCTGCGCCTGCCTTTCCGCGAATTCCTCGTCGGTTACGACCGCGCGCTCGCCAAACCGTTCGGGGCGTTGGAGCGGAACCCCGGTCATCTCCCCGCTGGGCCAGATGCCCTGCAGATCCGGATCTCCCCAGGGCGTTCTGGG
>DATKHR010000062.1:0-44107 GCA_035510155.1 Vicinamibacterales bacterium | reverse complement strand
GTTCCAGAGTACTGGAATCGTAAGAAAATCGGACGCCAATCGCAAGCGCATTCCGGCTTTGCAAACCAGCTGAGTCAGCGCGTCCAGTGACGCTTTACCTCTAATCGATTCGCGCTGATTCGTCCGCCGACGAATGACGTTGATAGAAATTAGATCGCACCGCTGAGGCGGGAAGCCTTAACAAGCCTAATGGCTATCTTTTCGGCTCATACCGCATCGCCACCGCCCCCGAACCGAACTCCAGCCGGCTCACGAGCTTCAAGTCGATACGCTTCGATAGCCCCGCGAACAACCTCGGCCCATGGCCCGCTAGCCTGGGGTGCACCACGAACTCGTACTCATCGATCAGCCCCAGCTCCGCCAACGCCGTCGGGAGCTTCACGCCGCCCGTGAGCAGTCCCTTACCCGACTCCCGCTTGAGCCGCTGAACGGCCTTCCCCAGCTCCCCGCGCACGAGTTCCGCGTTCCAATCGACCCGGTCCAGAGTGTTCGACACGACGTACTTCTTTGCCGCGTCGATCGTCCGGGCGAAGGGTTCCATCCAATCAGGCCTCGCTCCCGGCCGCGCCGGCGGGCCGCCACGCTGCCTCCATCATTTCGTAAGTCACCCGGCCAAAGAGGAGGGCATCGGCCTGCTCGAGGTTCTCGACCACGTGACGAAACAGGTCTTCGTCCGGGGACACTGCTCGATGATCGCAGCACCCGTCCAACGTGATGTTGATGGAATACCGAAGGGGTCGCATGAAGGCCTTGCCGGGGCCGGGTCATCTCGATCTCGTCGTTTCCGGCGGCGTCGTCCGCAGCCACACGGGCTGAACGAACGCGCCGTTTCCGGCCGAGTCCCAGACGGCAAACCGCACCCACACCTTGCCGCTGGCGTCGAACGGAATCGCGAAGCTCTTCGTGGCGAACGGTCCGAGTTCCGAGGCGGAAATCGTCTGGCGATCGACCTTCTTGCCGTCGCTCCACACCACTTCGACGAAGTTCAGAGGGAAGGTCCACTCGACGTCGGCCGTGATCGTCCGCCGCGCGCCGGTGCCCGCAACACTGTAGTCCCTGATCAGAATCTCGCCCGTCGTCGTGAAGAAGTTGCCGTCGCGAAGCGATTTCAGGATCGGGCTGTAGTCGTCGTTCGGCCCGGGCGTTTTCTCGATCTTCAGATAGTTGACCGGGAAGTTCGGGTAGAGGTCGTCCTCGGGTCCCTTCCGGTAAGTATCGATGTCCGCGATGACGTACTTGGGTTTGATGCCCAGAGCGGCGTACATCGTGTTCATCGTGTCGATCGCATCGAAGCAGCGGAAGTCGCACATCCGCACCTCCGAGTTGTCCTGCCCCATGCCCGGCTTGAATGCGACGCCCAGATAGCGATCGTTTTTCGCGAACGGCTTGTCGAAGATCAAGTCTGGATAGCCGGCTGTGTTCTTGGTGCGTGGATGCGCGTGATACCAGTACGCGCCCTCGGCGTCCATCATGGCCTGCACATCGGCGGCGCTCCCCGTGTGATACACCCTGCCGTAGCCCGGCACCTCCTCGACGAACGCCTGCCCTGGCTGCCGCACCTTCGTCCAGTACACGTCCTTCGGCCAGACGATGTTGTAATGCCCGCCGAAGTACACGCTCGGCTCTTCCCAAGGCAGGACCAGGAAGTCCGTGTCCGACGCGCGGCGCGCGGCTTCGAAGTAGTCCTTCTGATCGGCCAGGCGCAGCTGACCGGCGTCGCTGGCATGCAGCTCGAAGTGGAAATCGCTCAGGCCGATGACATTCAGGCCAAGCGCCTTTATCGCCGCCAGATCCTGGAACGCTGTGTCGAGCGATCCCGACGCGCGCTGCCGCCCGGTGAAGTCGAGATGGAAGTGGTTGACAAATGTCTTGTAGCCCGGGATCGGCTTGAACGCGTCGCCGTGCGTGAACGCCAGCACGGCCTGGCGGGTCGGTTCGCCGGCATCGGGGGTCGCGTAGAAATACACGCCCATCTTCTGCACCGTTCCCGGCGGCGCATTGTAGAGCGCAAAATTCTGGACGTATCGCGGCTCCTCCTCCCGCTCGGGCATACCGATGCCCACGCCGAAGCTGCGCTCGGCGTCCTTGCGATACCACACGTAGCCGAGGTTCGTGTCCTTCTCGCGCGTGAAAAAGAAGGTATGCGGCGGAGGGAACGCCGCGAGCGCGCCGCCCCGGGCTTCGGCGATGATGAGTCGATTCTGCGCCTTCACTCGCGCCAGCGTCGGGTTGATGACGCCGCCGAACTCCTGATGCTGCGGATGCCCGCCGGTGTCGCGCCAGATGACGCGCGGCGTGATGTCGGTCGAGAGCCCTTTCAGCCCGGCGTCGTACTTGTAGGCGACCCACTCTTCGGTCGTCTTCGCCGCGGCATCCATTCGCACCAGGTTGGTGCCCCGGTAGACCGTGAATTGGAGATCGCCCGAGAAGATCCCCATCGACAATCCGGGGAACGTCACGATGAGGCTCGCGCCGTCAGTCTTCACGGTGCACGACGCGGTGTGGAACGACGAGTCGGCACGGCGTATCTCCGACGGCGCGCGCGGAGGACCCAGCGTCCGGTTTGGGACAAGCGGGTCACCGCCTGACGCGGGTTGCTGCTGTTGCGACCGCCGCCATGCGGCTTCGTCCTTCATTTCCTGCGAGCCCGTCATCACCAGCGGCGCGTCCCAGAATGCGTACCACCGGTGCTTGTTGATCACATCCTGGGTCAGCTCGATGCCCGCCGCTCGCAGCGGGTTCGCCTGATCGTCGGCCATGCGGCGAACGCCGCTGACGACGTGATATTCCGGCGCGAGATTCCTGCCGAGCGCCGCCCACGGCCCACCGGCTTTCCTGACCGACAGCTCCCGAACAACCGGCTGGCCGCCGTCGATCGCGAACCGGGCGCGCAAGTCGGTCCCGTTCTGGCCGGTCCATGACACGAGGAGCGAGTCCCGCTCAACTGCGGCCGTCAAGCCCGGTGCCGGCGTGTACTGCGACAGGTTGCAGTTCAGGGACTGGGCGAGCAGGACGAAATCCGGCGAAAGCAAACGAGTCATCGAAAGCACCAGCAGCGCGGCCAGCGTCCCGGCCACGAGCCCGCCGGACACGATCGATTTCTTCAGGATCATGTGTGCCTCCACAAATACCCAAATCCCCTGACGTAATGATCCCTAGCGCCGCCCGTCCCGCATCCGCTCCCCGATACAGTACATGTCGTTCGGCTCACACCCCTCGACCTCGACCTGCACGGTCGTGTGCGTGATTCTGAAGCGGTGCTCGATGTCCCGCACCACGGCCCGCAACACTTGCTGCCCCTCCCTGACGCTCTGCTCCGCGACGACGATGTGACAGCTGCACGCGACAACGCCGGGGCCGACCGTCCACACGTGCAAGTCATGAACGTCCAGGACCCCAGTCACGTTCCGGATGGCCTCGATGACCGCCGGCATGTCCGTGCCGAGCGGCGTCCCCTCGAGGAGCACCGTCGCGCACTCGCGCAGCACTCCCCAACTGCTCCAGAGAATCAGACCCGCGATCATCAGCGAGACGACGGGATCCGCCATCATCGCACCCGTCATCACAACGACCACGCCTGCCACCACGACCCCCAACGCCGAGACCGCATCGCCGACCATGTGAAGATACGCGCTCCGCACGTTCACATCGTCTGTCGTTTTCCCATGCAGCCATGCGCTGATCACGACATTCATCACAATCGCCGCCAGCGCCACCGCGATCATGACACCGCCGTTGGCCGGCTCGGGATGGCGAATGCGACCCACCGCCTCCCAGACGATGAGGCCCGCGATCGCGACGAGCGACAACCCGTTGGTCAGCGCGGCGAGAATGCCGACGCGGTGGTAGCCGTACGTCATGCCGTGGTGCGAAGGCTTTTCCGCGATCCACAGCGCATACCAGCTGAAGCCAAGGGCCGCTGCGTCGGCCAGGTTATGTCCGGCATCGGAGAGCAGCGCAAGACTGCCCCCCAGCCACCCGCTGATCGCCTCAGCGACGACGAACGCCACGGTCAGCGTTACCGCCGCGCCCATCGTGCGGCCCGAGACACCCTTCGCCGAGTGCTCATGGCCGTGCGCGTGTCCGTGCCGTCCCGCCGAATGCGTGTGCTCCTGTTGGCGCATCACGTTCTACGTTTATCTGGCCTCGGCCTCCAGGTAAATCGTTCCGATGCTGTGATCATATGCAATCACCTCGGCATACCGTCCCCAGTCAATCGCCGTCGCCAGCTGCTGTTCCGCCTCCTGCGGCGGGAAGTCGAGCCCCAGCGCTGATTCGACGACGTCGGCTTCCAGCTGGTGCCGATCGGACGCCTTCAGCATGGTCAGCAGCCAGTTGACGATCGGCACGCGCCTGATCCGCGTGGCGAAAATCTCTTTGCGCGCCTGAATGCTCGCTTCGGCGAACGTCTCGCCGAGCGGCGTCACCGTGATGTCGCCCTGGCCGACGACGACGAAGCCCAGACGCTCGGCCGCTTCCGCCAGTTCCAGCACGCGGTCCGAGTCCATGTGCAGCTCTCCCGCCAGGCGGAAGATGTCGGCGCCCGGCGTTCGCAAATTCTCGAGGTGCTCCAAAAACCCCGCGATCTCGTTGACCGTCACGTGCGGAAGCCCGCGCGTCCGGCCAGGCTCGCCCGGGGCCGTGCCGAGCTCCTCGGGCTCACTCTGCGTCTGCCCGGCGAGCAGCCCGTATACGTGGTCGACGACCGATTGGCACTCGGTCGATTTCTTGTGCCGTGGTTGCGACAGCCCCACGGGGACTTCGGCAATGACGCGGCCCGGATCCTTTTCCATCACGACGATGCGGTCCCCCATGAGGACCGCTTCTTCGATGTTGTGCGTGACCATCAGGATGGCCTTCGTCGGAATCTTGCCGGTCGTCCACAACTCGAGCAGCTCGCCGCGAAGCGCCTCCGCGCTCAGCACGTCGAGCGCGGAAAACGGCTCGTCCAGGCAGAGCAGCTCCGGCTCGACGGCCATCGCTCGCGCGAAGCCCACTTTCTGGCGCATCCCGCCCGACAACTCGCGCGGATAGGCGTTCTCGAACCCGTCGAGGCCGACCCGGTCGAGCAGATCGACGGCGCGCGTGGGGCGGAGACGCGGCGCGATCCCACGCGCTTTGAGCGCGACCTCGACGTTCTCTTCGACCGTCAGCCAGGGGAACAACGCGAAGCTTTGAAAAACGATCGTCGCATGCGGATTGACGCCCCTGAGCTCGGCTCCGCGGTAGAGCACTCGCCCCTGAGTCGGCCGATGGAGCCCCGTGATCATCCGGAGGAGCGTGCTCTTGCCGCAGCCGGACGGCCCGAGCAGAGCGACGAACTCCCCTTCGGCGAGCGACAAGCTGACGTCCTGAATGGCCATGAACTCGTGATCGCCAGTCGTGTAGATCTGGCTTACATGATCCACACGCACGAGCTCGCTCGGCCCACGTGACCCTGTCCCACCCGACCCACTTGACCCACCCGACCCAATTGCCCCCATGGTCACTCCATCCGAAAGCGCTCTTCAGCCAGGCTGTACAGCCGCCGCCACACCAGGCGATTGAGCAGCGTGACGATCAGGATCATCGTCAGCGTTGCAGCCAGGAGCAGCGGATACGCCCCCTCGGCCGTGGCGTGCGAGATGAGCGCGCCGAGCCCCGTCGTTTGTACCGTGCGTCCCCCGAACGTGCTGTACTCCGCCACGATGCTCGCGTTCCACGCCCCGCCCGTCGCGGTGATCGCGCCGGTCACGAGATACGGGAAGAGCGACGGCAGAATCAGCGTGCGCCAGCGATCGGCCCGGCCCATCCCGAGGAGCGCGCTGCTGTACTTAAGGTCTTGAGGAATGGCCGTGGCGCCGGCAATGACGTTGAACAGAACATACCACTGGGTGCCCATCAGCATCAGCACAATGGCGGCGAGGTTCATCCCACCGGCCACCCGCAGCATGGCCACCAGGAGCACCGGGAAGAGCGCCGTGGCAGGCACGGATGCCGCAATCTGCACGATCGGCTGGCACCAGCGCGCCAGCCTGGAGTTGAAGCCGATCGCCACGCCGAGCGGTATCGTCCACGCGAGAGTGAACGCAAGCGCGGCTGTTACGCGCATGAACGTGGCCGCGGTCCCGACGACGATTTGCCCCCACTCGGCCACGTGGACGCCGGTGAGCATCATCGCGGCGCGCACGACGCCGTACAACAGAAAAACACCGAAAAGGAGGCCGCTGTTGGCCCAAACGAGCGACAGGAGCCGTCCCGGATGGGTCCGTCGAAGGCCCCCCTGTGCCGGAACGCCGTCGGCTCGCGTGCGTTCGGAGATCGTCTCGAGCCAACGATGGAGCCGAGCCCGGAACGCCGCGAAGATTTTCGAGTCGAGAAGCACGTTGTAGAACCACGAGCTCGGCGGCTCAGCACTCTCGACTAGTTCCACCTTGAAGCGATCGGCCCAGGCGAGGAGCGGGCGCCACACCAGCTGGTCCAGAACCACGATGACGAGAATCAGCATCGTCACGCCGTAGCCGACCGCGCGCCCGTCGCCGGCGGCGGCCGCTTGACTGAGGTACGCGCCCAGGCCCGGCAAGCGGAAGTCGCGCTGGCCGACCGTGAAGATCTCCGCCGCCATGAGAAAGAACCAGCCGCCGGCCCAGCTCATCATGCTGTTCCAGATCAATCCGATGGCGGCGAACGGGAGCTCGATCGTGGTGAGTCGGAGGAGGCCGCGCAGCTGGAAGACGCGGCCGGCCTCGCGCAGGTCGCGCGGGACCGTCCGCAGCGATTGGTACCACGCGAACGTCAAGTTCCAGACCTGGCTCGTGAAGATCAGGATGATTGCCGCCAGCTCCGCCGCAAGCGCCTGGGGCAAGAGCGCCGTGAGGCTGAGGAGGACCACCGGCAAAAACGACAGAATCGGGACGCTCTGCAGCACGTCGAGCAGCGGGAGGAGCACACGTGAGGCCCGGCGGTCGAACGCGGCCTTGTACCCATAGACCAGCGTGAACGCGATCGAGAGCACATACGCCGCCGTCATCCGAGCGAGCGACAGCGCGGCGTAGTAGGGCAGCACCGCCGGCGACAACGAGATACCTCGGCCACGGATAATCTTGGGCGCGCCGACGGCAAGACGCACGCAGCCGTACAGGAGGACCACGATCCCGATGAGGACGATGGCGTCGGACCACCACGCAGGACGTTCGATCGGCCAGAAGCCGGCGAACGTCTGGGGGAGCACTCGCAGCCGGCGGCGATCCAGGACGGGCGCTGTCGGCATCAGGGTCGGGCTGGCGCGAAGACCTGGTTCGAATACGGATTGCTCGTGGGAATTTGAACCCGGTTGAACCCGAAATTCGTGGCCTGGTGGCAGCTGTTGCAGGACGCCGTCAGCGCCCCGAACGCTTCGCTGAATGCATGGGGATCCTTCTTCTCGACTGCGGCCCGCACCTCCTTGAGCGGTTGGGTCACGATCCGGGGGATCGCGTCCTTCGGCGCGACCGGCGAGTCTTTGTGCGTCGGGTGGAACTTGACCACATCGTCGAACCCCTCGCCGAGCTCGTCGAGCTCGTACGCTGCCAGCTCCCAGTTTTCCGCCTGTCCTGCCAGCCAGAGTTTGGCGTGACGCATCTGCTGAAGACTCATGATTTCGCCGAGGCCCGGGGTGTAGGGTTCGGGCGCCGGCTCGCGGTGACAGCAAGCGCCGAGCGCAGCTGAGACGGCGACGAGCCCGACGACGAATGCACGCATGCGATGACCTCGAATCTCGACCAGTTGATCAGTGTCAAACATAACGCATATGCGTCACGTTGTGGCCGCGATATGCTCTTAGCCGACCATGAAGTCTCGGGCGCGCACGCGATCCGCAATGCCATCCGCAATCCGTGATCCGCGATCCGCAATCTGCGGTGTCGTCACACTTGTCACAGCAGCGGTTGCGCTCTTCACCGCCTCGTGCGCCGTAGCGCCCCAGTACGACGTCGTGATTCGCCACGGAACCGTCTACGACGGCACGGGCGTGCCAGGCACTGTCGAGGACGTCGGCATCCGCGGCGACCAGATCGCCGCCATCGGCGCTCTTGGGCGCGCGCGGGGCCGCCAGGAGGTGGACGCGTCCGGTCTCGCCGTCGCTCCGGGATTCATCGACATGTTGAACCACTCAGAGACGGCCCTCATCGCCGATGGCCGGTCTCAGAGCGGGATCCGGCAGGGCGTGACGCTCGCCGTCTTCGGCGAGAGCTCGATGGGCCCGCTCAGCGATCAGATGAAGCGGGACATGAAAGCCCGTCAGGGCGACATCAAGTTCGACATCACATGGACGACGCTCGGCGAGTACTTGGACATGCTGGTCGCTCGCGGCGTCTCGACCAACGTCGCGTCGTTCGTGAGCGCATCGACAATCCGGGCCAACGAGATCGGCTACGACAACCGCCCGCCGACCCCAGCGGAGCTCGATCGGATGCGCGCGGACGTCCGCCGTGCGATGAGCGAAGGCGCGATGGGCGTGACAACGGCGCTCATCTACACGCCGGCCGTGTTCGCGAGGACGGCCGAGCTCGTCGAGCTTGCGAAGGTCGCGTCCCAATCAGGCGGGATGTACATCTCCCACATGCGCAGCGAGGGCAATCGCCTGCTCGACGCGATTGATGAGACCCTGACCATCGCGCGGCAGGCGCACATCCGCGCGGAAATCTACCACCTGAAAGCCGCGGGCCAGTCGAACTGGAACAAGCTCGGCGATGCCATCGCGAAGGTCGAAGCCGCGCGCAGGGAGGGCCTCGAGATTACCGCCGACATGTATACGTACACCGCCGGCTCGACGGGCCTCGACGCCTCGATGCCCCCGTGGGTTCAGGAAGGCGGCTACGACGCGTGGGCCAAGCGCCTGCAGGACCCCAAAGTCCGCGATCGCCTCAGCCGCGAGATGACGACGTCGAGCGACGATTGGGAGAATCTGCTGTTGGCGGCCGGCGGCGATGGCGCGCTGCTCGTGGGGTTCAAGAACGAAGCCCTCCGCCAATACATGGGCAAGACCCTGGGAGAAGTCGCGACGCTGCGCGGAACATCGCTGCAGGACGCTGCCATGGATCTCGTTGTCGAAGACGGCAGCCGCGTGCAGGTCGTGTACTTCCTGATGTCCGAAGACAACGTCAAACGGCAGGTTCAGCTCCCCTGGGTCAGCTACGGATCCGATGCATCCTCAATGGCTGCCGAGGGGGTGTTTCTCAAGACGAGCACGCATCCGCGCGCCTACGGCAACTTCGCGCGGCTCCTGGGCAAGTACGTGCGCGACGAGCGCGCCATCCCGCTCCAGGAGGCGATCCGGAAGCTGACGTCTCTGCCGGCCGACACGCTGCGGATCAGAGACCGGGGCCGGCTCGTCGCGGGCCAGTTCGCCGACGTCGTGGTCTTCGATCCGAAGACCATCGCGGATCGCGCGACATATCAGCAGCCCCACCAGTACTCAACGGGGGTGCGGCACGTCTGGGTCAACGGCATACAGGTCCTGAAGGACGGGGAGCACACCGGGGCGATGCCGGGACGGGTCGTCCGCGGCCCGGGCTGGCGCCCACGCACCTAGCCCGCCCGCGCTGACACCCCCCACGTTGCCACTTGACGCCCGAACCTCGGAATGATAACGGTTACACGCCTGACTTTTACCGTCATATCAGATTGGCTGGGAGGTCGAGATGCCTTCACGTCGCGAGTTCATGGCCGGGCTGGGCGCGGCAGCCGCCGGAGCGGCCTTCGCTTCGCGCTCGGCCTCGGTCACGGGGGCGGCCGGCGCTGCCCCCACCAGTGCCTTCAACCTTTCTGTCCTCACTGACGAGATCTCGCAGGACTTCGCCCACGCCTGTGAGGTGGCCGCGCGCGACTTCGGTCTTCGCCGGGTCGAGCTGCGCGCCATGCACAACAAGAACGTCATCACATGGGATTCGCACGACATCGCCGAAGCCCAAGCCATCCTGCAACGCTTCAACCTCGAGGTCTCCGAGATTGCGTCGCCGGTCTTCAAGACCGATTGGCCCGGCGCGCCGAAGTCGCCGTTCAGCCCGAAGAAACCCGAGTTTGGTGCCGACTTCAGCGACGCCCAGCAGGACGAGCTGATTGAACGCGCGGTCGAGCTCGCGAAAGCCTTCAAGACGCCCTACGTTCGTGTCTTCGATTTCTGGAGACTCGAGGACCAGGCCCCGTTTCGAGAGGCGATTGACGATCGCGTCCGCCAGGCGGCGATCAAAGTGGGCAAGAAGGGGATCACGCTGAACCTCGAGAACGAGCTGGCGTGCAATACGGCAACCGGGGCTGAGGCAGGCCGGCTGCTCGGGGCCATCCGAGAGAAGTCGCTGATGCTGAACTGGGATCCCGGCAACGCGGCCGCCCGTGGCGAGAAGCCCTATCCGGACGGCTACGCGAAGCTCCCCAAGGATCGCATTGGCCATATGCACTGCAAAGACGTGGTTCCCGCCAAATCCGGGCCCAGCGGGAAGACCGAATGGGCGGCCATGGGGAGCGGCGTCATCGATTGGGTGGGGCAGTTGCGTGCACTCCGCAGGGACGGTTATACGGGATCGCTCTCGCTCGAGACCCATTGGCGCGGCGCCGGAACGCCGGAAGCGTCGACGCGCGAGAGCATGGCTGGGTTGAAAGATTTGTTGCAACGCGCACAAGCGTCGTAATTGCAAGGCCGCCGCTCGACAGTTGACAGCTGATTGCTGGCAGCTGAGTGCTGATAGCTGAGGATGGAGGGATCCGATGGGCTGTCTGTTGAGGCGCGTGTCCGCCGTCGGGTGCATGTGCGTACCGATCGCCGCTCTGGCTCTGCTCGCTCCGCCGCCCGCCGCCGCCCAGGCGGTGAAGGGTTCTCTGCTCGGCAACGTCGTGGACGCCTCAGGCCTGCCGTTGCCAGGCGTCAACGTGACGATCACCGAGGTGAGCACGAATATCTCGTACTCCACGACCGCGAACGAGTCGGGGTACTACATCTTTTCCAACCTCAAGGACGGCACGTATCGAGTGGCGTCCGAGCTCTCCGGCTTCAAGCGGACGATTCGCGACGGCGTCGAGGTGCCGGTCAACGCCACCGTGCGCGTCGATCTCAAGATGGACGTCGGCGCGCTCGAAGAGTCGGTGACCGTTATCGGCGCGACGCCGCTCTTGCAGACCGACCGAGCGGACACGGGCCGAATCATCGAGAGCGTTCATCTGCAGGAAGTGCCGCTCGCCTACAACCGCAACTTCCAGGGGATGTTGATTACCGTCCCTGGCGCGACGCGCCCCGCGCGGCCGCACTCGGAATTCTTCAACGCCCAGGACAGCCTCTCGAGCAACGTCAACGGCCAGTCGCGCCTCGCGAACAACGTGCAGATCGAAGGCATCGACGACAACCACCGCACCGGGTTGCTGACGACGCTCATCCCGTCGGCCGAGGCGATCGAGACGGTGAACGTCACGACCACGGCGTATGACGCCGAGTTCGGGCGCGCGGGCGGCGCGATCACGAACGTGACGCTCAAATCCGGGACCAACGACCTCAAAGGGAGCGTCTTCGTGTTCGGCAACAACGAGAAGACCACTTCCGCCGGTTACTTCACCCACACGGACCCGCCGACGGAGTACTTGCAGACCGGGTTCACGCTCGGCGGGCCTATTCAAAAGAACAAGCTGTTCTTCTTCGGCGACTACCAGCACATCCTGGACCACGCCGGTCGCACCACGCGCGCGACGATTCCGCCCACGGCGTTCCGGACCGGCGACTTCAGCGGGGCCTCGACGAAAATCTACGATCCCATGACGGGGAACCTGGACGGGACTGGGCGGCGGGCGTTTCCCAACAACAACATCAACCAGATGTACAACCCGGTGACGGACCAATGGTCGCCGGCCAATCGCATCAGCCCGATCGCCGCGGCGATTCTCGCGAACATTCCGGCGCCGAACATTGCCGCCCCGATCGGCCAGGCGAACTTCCAGCAGGATTACGTCAGGCTGAAAAGCAATGACTCCTTCGATACGAAAATCAACTTCCAGATCAGCCAGAGCGATCAGCTCTCCGGGCGGGTGAGCTTTCTCCGCCCCAGTCAGACCGACCCGCCCGTTTATGGGATCTACGGCGGCGGCGGCAAGGACTTTTCAGGCACCGGCACCGATACCACCTACAGCACCGGCGTCAACTACACGCGCACGTGGAGCAACACGCTCGTGATGGAGGCGCGCGCCGGCATGAACTACTTCCACAATACCGCGGTCTCCCCCGGTGACGGCCTGACGACCGCCAAGGACATCGGCATCCCCGGCGCGAACCTCGACCAGTGGACGAGCGGCATGACCCGGATCGACTTCAATGCAAGCGGCTGGAACAACTCGAGTGCGAGTGGAAATCCCCTCGTCGGGTTCTCCGCCAGCCTGCCCTGGGATCGCTCGGAGCGGACCGTAGAGGTCGCCACGGTCTTCACCAAGCTCAAGGCCAACCACACGATCAAGTTCGGCGAGGACTTCCGCCACACGCGCGACTTCCTGCTCCAGACTCAGGACAACGGCGGACCTCGTGGCGACTTTCAATTCCGGGCCGGGCAGACGGCGCTGCCGAGCGACAACGCGTCCCAAAACGGCTTTGCGAACCTGTTCGCATCGTTCCTGCTCGACCTCCCCAATGTCGTCCACCGCGATCTCAAGGTGACGGATCCGGGCGTCCGCTTCTGGGCGTTCTTCACCTTCATCCAGGACAAGTGGGAAGTCACCAAGAATCTGACGGTCGATCTGGGGCTGCGGCACGAGTACTACACACCGTTCATCGGCCTGGTCGACCAGGGCGGTTTGTCGAACTACGACAAGGCGACCAATACGTTGCAGGTCGCTGGGTACGGCAACGTGTCGGGAAGCACGGGAGTGCAGAGCTATTGGAAGAACTTCGCGCCGCGCGCCGGAGCCTCCTACCGGGTGAACGACAAGATGGTTGTGCGCGCCGGCTACGGACTGAGCACGCTGCCGTTTCCCGACAACAGCTACATCTACAACAATCCCGTGAAGCAGAACTACACCGCGCAGGCCATCAATTCCTATCAGCCCGCGGGATCGATGAAGGCGGGGTTCCCCGCGACCTCCTTGGCCACCATTCCGGCCAACGGCATCATCGACGCCAGCACGAAAGCGCTGACGAGCCAGTCCTTCTTCAGCGTCCGCCCGGACATGCATGAAGGGTCGCTGCATACCTACAACGTCGCCGTCCAGCGGGAGTTGCCCGGACGGTTCACGCTGGACGTCGCCTATGTCGGGAACTACAGCAATAGCGTCCAGACGCAATACCCCGAGAACGCCGCCGCGCAGATCGGCGCGCCGGCCACCAACACCAACCTCTATCGGCCGCTGTTCATCCCCTTTGGCAAGACCGCGGACGTCACCGATTGGGTCCCGCTGAAGGAAAAATACAACTCGCTCCAGGTGAAGCTGGATCGGCGGTTCTCGAACGGCGTGCTCGTGACGACGTCGTACACGTTGGCGCGCGGCTGGAGTTACAACACGGGCGACAGCAACAGCGGGATCCCGACGCCGGCCGACCTTCAGAGGAGCTGGGCGCGCACTGACCAGGACCGCCTCCACAGCCTCAACGTGAGCTTCCTCTATCAGATTCCCGTTGGACCAGATCGCCGGTGGCTGCGCGAGGGGGCCATGAGTCACGTGCTCGGCGATTGGCAGGTCGGTGGCTTCTTCACGGCGCAGTCGGGCCTGCCGATCAATTTCACCGCGCCTGGTGACAACCTGCACGCCCCGGGCAACACGCAGCGGCCGAACATCACCGGCACGCCGACCGTTTACGGCAACGCAGGCCCCGGGCAGCTCTGGTTCGACACGTCCCCGTCGGTCTTCTCGGCCCCGCCTCCCGACACCTGGGGCAACGCGCCGCGCAACGGCGTGCTCGACGGCCCCAAGTACGTCAATGTGGACGGCACGCTCGCCAAGCTGCTGTCGTTCCCGCACGGGATCAAGGGTGAGTTTCGCGTCGACGTCTTCAACGTGTTGAACAAACCGCATTTCGAGCGCCCGAACGCCTCGTACGGCTCGTCGACGTTTGGACAGATCGTCGCCGTGCTCGACAGCAACGGAGGTCCGCCCGACCAGCGCTCGATGCGCTTCGGCTTGAGGCTGATGTTCTGAGGGCGGAGGGATGAGACCGTACCCATGACCAAGCGATTTGCCATCCTGGCGGTTGTCGTCGTGTTCTTCGTGGCGCGCGTGCCGGCGCTCGCGCACCACGGCCAGGCGGCGTACGACAACAGCGTCCCCGTGACCGTCACGGGCACGGTGACCGAGTTCCAGTTCGTCAACCCGCACTGCATCGTCTATCTCGCCGTGAAGGACGCGAGCGGTGAGACGCAGAAGTGGCAGGGCGAGCTGACCAGCCCCAACCGCCTCGTCAGAGCGGGTTGGACCGCCCACTCCGTGCAGGCCGGCGATCAGATCGCGCTGACCGGCTGGCGGGCGAAGAGCGGAGCGAACTCGCTCTGGATCACCAAGACGGTCGTCAATGGCAAAGAGCTCAAGACAGCCATGGGAGCCTGATGGTATGCACCATGCGAGTGCCCCGACGGCGGCGCGGGCCGTGATCGCCGCCCTGGGTCTGACGTTTCTCCTCCAAAGTCCCCTGTCCCGGGGACTCGCCGGTCAGACGAGCACCGCGCCGGCGGCATCGGCACCTGACTTCTCAGGCGTGTGGGAGATGCAGTCGTCGCCGGCTACGCGCTACTTGTCCTATGCGTTCAGCGGAACCGAGCCGCCGATGACCGCATGGGCGCAAGACCGCTTCAAGGCGACGAAACCGTCGTTCGGCCCGCGAGCGGTCGAGGCCTCGAACGACCCGGTGAATCCGACCACCGTCAACGCGGTCGGCTGTTTTCCACCCGGCGTGCCCCGCATCTACCTGCACCCATTCCCGATGGAGATCATCCAGACGCCCGGCCGCGTGATCATGTTCTTCGAGTTCGGCCATTTCGTCCGTCAGATCTCGACCGACGGACGGCCGCACAACACGGATCTGGGGCCGACGTGGATGGGCGACTCGATCGGCACATGGGAGGGCGACACGCTCGTCGTGGACACCGTCGGATTCAACGACAAGACCTGGATCGATCGAGCAGGCCACCCCCACAGCGACGCGCTCCACGTGATCGAGCGCATGCGCCGCCAGGATCGAAACACGCTGGTGAACGACATCACGATCGAGGACCCGAAGGCCTACACCCACTCATGGGGAGGGCGGATCCAGTTCCAGCTCAGGCCGGGCTGGCACATCACCGAGATGATCTGCGAGGACAACGTGAACTTCGACGAGTTCCTCAAAAACGAGATGAACAAAAAGAAGTAGGGCAGGCCGTATTGCGTCGCTGACTGGCGTGTAATACACTCACGGTTGTGAAGACCCTTACCGTGCGGTTGCCGGAACCGCTCGTGGCAGATATCGAAGCCGAGTCGCGCGCGCGGAACATCTCCAAGTCCGACGTCGTTCGTGAACGACTGCGCAGGAGTCCCGTGCCCCTCCGACGCCGGCGCGGACCGCTCGACGCCATCGCGGACCTTGTCGGATCCGTCGACAGCCTGCCGACCGACCTCAGCACGAGAAAGAAGGATTATCTGCGCGCCATGGGTTATGGCCGCCGCCGTTCTCGTTGACGCCGGATTCGTCGTGGCCTTGCTGAGCCGCCGCGACAGGCATCATCGCTGGGCGGTCTCCGGAGCGCCTCGCTTTCCTCCGCCGTGGCGCACCTGCGAAGCGGCCTTGTCGGAAGCCTTCCACTTGCTGGGTCCACAAGGAGCCCCGGCCTTGAACGGTCTGCTGCGCCGCTCCGCTCTGGTGGTCTCCTTTGTCCTGGCTGACAACCTGGAGCCCGTGCTGAAGCTCATTCAACGGTACGCCGACGTTCCCATGAGCCTCGCGGATGCGTGCCTGGTGCGGATGAGCGAGACCTTCGCCGATCCCGTCGTTCTTACGACCGACGCCGATTTCCGCATTTACCGCCGCCACAGCCGCCAGATAGTTCCGTGTGTGATGCCGCAGTGATCGCGGCGCGGCTTGCCTCGAATCGAGCCGTGGTACAACAGACCCGTGGCTGACTCGACCGTGCGGCGCGTCGTCACGCCGCCCGAGCGCCACGTGCTCATTTTCGACGGCGACTGCGGCTTCTGCCGATTCTGGGTTGCCCGGTGGCGCCACTGGACCGGTAACGCCGTTGAGTACGTTCCGTTCCAGGCCGCAGAGGGAGCACAGCGGTTTCCGGACATTCCACGCGAGCGCTTCACTCGCGCCGTTCAGCTCGTCGAGCCAGACGGCCGCGTGTTCGAGGCGGCCGAGGCTGTCGCCCATCTCTCCGCGCTTGGAGGCAACCGCATACCGCTCCGGGCGTACTCCCATGTGCCCGGCGTCGCGCTGGTCAGCGAGCGCGCCTATCGTGTCATCGCCGATCACCGATCGGTAGCGGCTGCCGTGACCCGGTTGCTCTGGGGCGGTGTGGCGGAGCCGTCCACGTACGCACGCGCAACGTGGCTCTTTCTCCGGCTGCTCGGACTCGTCTACCTCCTCGCCTTCTGGTCGCTCGGCGGTCAGATCCTCGGCCTTGTCGGACACGACGGCATCCTGCCGGCGGACCGGTATCTTGCCGCGGCGCACGCGCTGCCGGGGCTCGAGCGGTTCTGGATGCTGCCGACACTCGCCTGGGTGAGCCAGAGCGATGTCTGGCTGCGCGCGATGTGTTTGGGCGGCGTCGCGCTCGCGTTGCTGGTCATGGCAGGATTTCTGCCTTCGGTCGCGCTTACGCTGCTCTGGCTGACCTATTTGTCGGTGTCGGTCGTCTGCGGTGAATTCCTGTCTTATCAGTGGGATGCCTTGCTGCTCGAGACCGGGCTCCTCGCGATCTTTCTCGCACCCGGCACGAAGGGCCACGGACCAAGCGCCTCTGATCCACCTCGCCTGGCCCGGTGGCTCCTTCTCTGGCTGCTCTTCAGGCTGATGGTGGGGTCCGGCGTCGTGAAGCTCGCCAGTGGGGATCCCACCTGGCACAACCTGACCGCGCTCACGTTCCACTTCAACACGCAGCCGATTCCCACGCCGCTCGCTTGGTACGCCCACCAATTGCCGGTGTGGTTCCTGAAAGGCGCGACCGCGGGCGTTCTGGCGATCGAAATCGGCGTCCCGTTCCTGATCGTCGCCCCACGACGGGTGCGGCTGATGGCGTTTGTACTGCTCGTCGGATTGCAGGCGCTGATTGCGCTGACCGGCAACTACGCGTTCTTCAATCTCCTCACGGTGGCGCTCTGCATCCTCCTGCTCGACGACGCCACGCTGCGCCGCCGGGGCGTCATTCGTGGCGAACGCGTTGTCGCGCGGGGCGCGCGACGGCGGCTGCTCACGGCCGTCGCGGTCCTGACCATTCCCGTCTCCATCGTTGCCTTCACGGGGAGCCTTGGGGTCGAGCTGCCCGGGTCGGCGCTCATCGATCCCCTTGCGAGCCTGCTGGCGCCGTTTCGCAGCGTGAATACCTACGGCCTTTTCGCCGTGATGACGGCGACGCGTCCGGAAATCGTGTTGGAAGGCTCTGATGATGGCGCCACGTGGCTCGAGTACGAGTTCAAGTACAAGGCGGGCAGTGTCCGCCGCGCTCCGCCGTGGGTCGCACCGCATCAGCCACGGCTCGATTGGCAGATGTGGTTCGCGGCGCTCGGCAGCTTCAATGAAGAACGCTGGCTTCAGGAGTTTTGCGTGCGGGTGCTCGACGCCGACCAGCAGGTGTTGCAACTGCTCGAGCGCGATCCGTTCCAGGGGCGTAAACCGCGCTACCTGCGTGCCGTGTTGTATCGCTATCAGTTTACCGACTGGTCGGCACGACATGCGGGTGCCTGGTGGAGCCGCGAGCGTGTGGGAGACTATTCGCCTGTCCTGTCAGTGAACGAACGCTGAGCGGCGCCCAGCGTCTCCGCAGCGGTGCCTCGAAAAGCCGCGCAAAATCAGGGCCCTCCATTGCGAATCCCCCCTCCGTTCCACAGGCGGACAGTGTCCGAATCCGCGCGATTTTGTCTTGACCGTCCGATACCGTGGGCATATCGTGCGCCCCATAACCGGGTAGAGGGTCGCCCGGCAGTGTACGCGGTGCGTTCTCGTTCGGGAACTTGCCTTTCTTGCTCGCAAGAAGAGGAGGATGGGATGGCGCAGCCTTCGCGCGCTCTGTTCGGGGCCCTCGTTTTGATCTCGGTCTGTCTCGCCTTCGCAGACACGAGCTACGGTCAAGGTGGCACGACGTCCACGCTCGCAGGAGTGGTTGTGGACACGACCGGCTCGGTCGTGCCAGGCGCCACGGTCGTCGTCAAGCACAACGCAACCGGCGTAACCAACAACGCCGTGACGAACGCCGAGGGCGTGTTCTCCTTCCCCGCGCTGAACACCGGGTCGTATGAAGTGACGGTGTCGCTCCAAGGCTTCAAGACGTTCGTCGAAAACAACGTGGTGCTGACGTCCGGCATCGGTGCGAACGTGCGCGTCGAGCTCCAGATCGGTACCCTCGAGGAGCAGGTGCTCGTCTCGTCGGCCTCCGAGATCGTCCAGACCCAGAACTCGACGATCACGACGACGATCAGCACGAACCAGATCACGAAGCTGCCGCTGACCAGCCGCAGCGCCATGGACTTCGTGCCGTTCATGCCAGGCGTCGCGTCGTCGAACGACACCCGGCGGTCCGTGATCAACGGGTTGCCCCGCGGAACGATCAACATCACGCTCGACGGCGTCAACGTTCAAGACAACACCCTTCGCTCGACTGACGGCTTCTTCGCCATCGTCAGCCCGCGCCTTGACGCGATTGATGAAGTGACCGTGCAGACGGCCGCGCAGGGCGCCGACGCCGGCGGCCAGGGTGCCGTGCAGGTGAAGTTCGTGACGCGAGCGGGGACGAACGACTTCACGGGCAGCGCGTATTACTACTATCGGAACGACGCGCTGAACGCGAATACCTGGTTCAACAACCGGGACGGCAACGCGAAGCCAAAGCTGCTGCAGAACCAGGAGGGTGTTCGGTTCGGCGGCCCGTTAGTCCGCAACAAGGCGTTCTTCTTCGTCAACTACGAGGAGTTCCATCAGCCGTCCGACACCTCGCGCCAGCGCACGCTGTTGAACACCCAGGCGCAGCAGGGGCTCTTCACCTACACCTCGGGCGGGCTAACGCGGACCGTCAACCTAATCCAGCTCGCGGCGGCCAACGGTCAGACCGCGACAGCGGATCCTACGATCGCAAAAGTCCTGCAGGATATTCGCAATTCAACGTCGCTCTCTGGCGGGCTGACGACGATCGATGCCAACCTCGACCGCCTGACGTTCAACAACCACGTCGAGACGACCAACCGCTTCCCGACCTATCGCATCGACGTGAACCTCACGGACAAGCACCGCTTCACCAGCGCGTTGAATTATCAGCGCTACAACACGTTTCCGGATACGTTGAACAGCCGCGACCCCGCGTTCCCGGGCTTTCCCGTGGAAGGGGGCCAGTACTCGCAGCGGATCGGCTTCAGCAATTGGGTGCGCTCGACCTTCTCATCCAATCTCGTGAACGAGGCCCGCATCGGCTACAGTGGTGCGCCGGTCCAGTTCTTCCCCGAGCTTGCCCCCAGCATGTGGTCGGGGAGCCTGGTCAACACGAACGCGTTCAACATCGCGTTCCCTGCTGTGGGCACCCAGCTCACGTCGCCGGGCGGCTCGAGCTCGACGACCGGTGCACCAAACCTGCCCCAGCCTTCCTCGCGTAACGCCACGGCGCTCCTCATCGAAGACGGCGTGACCTGGCTCAAGGGCGCTCACAGCTTCACGTTCGGAGGGTCGGCCACCCAGTACACCGTGTGGCTCCAGAACCAGACGCTCACTCCGACCGCCAATATCGGGATAGCCAGCAGCGATCCGGCGCTGGCGATGTTCAACTCCACGAACTTTCCGGGCGCCTCGGCCGCCCAGTTGACCGCGGCGCAGAACATGTACGCGCTCATCACGGGCCGCGTCAGCACGTTCACCTCCGACGCGCGATTGGACGAGACGAGCGGCACGTACGCATTCCTTGGTCCCAGCATGCAGCGCGGGAGGATGCGCGAATTCGACACATGGGTGCAGGACCAGTGGCGGGTCAAGCCCAACGTCACGCTCAACCTCGGGGTGCGCTACGGACTGCAACTGCCGTTCTCCCCGCTGAACGGCGTCTACACCTTCGCGTCGATGACCGAGGTCTGCGGGATCTCGGGCGTCAACAGCAGCGGCACCTGCAATCTCTTCGCGCCTGACACGATGACCGGCCAGCATACGACGCTCCCACAGTACACGGCCGGCACGCACGCCTATAACATCGACAAGAACAACGTCGCGCCGAGCGCCGGCGTCGTCTGGACGCCGGAGGCGCGCGAGGGCTGGCTCGGCAAGCTGATGGGGCCGGAGGGCGATTTCGTCATTCGCGGCGGGTACTCTCGCAACTACAGCCGTGCAGGGTTGAGCGATTTCACGACCCCGTTCGGGTCGAACACGGGGGTGACGCAGTCGCTGACGCGTGCGCCCACGTCGTTCTTCCTGTTCCGTGATCCGAGCTCACTGACTCCGCCGTCGTTCACCCCGACGCCGGCCTACCCGCTCACGCCAACCCTGACCAGCTCGGTCAACGGTTACGCGCCCAACATTCAGGTGCCCTCCGCCGATTCCGTCAGCGTCGGGATCCAGCGCGCGATCGATCGCAACACGTCGATCGAGGTGCGCTACGTCGGCACGTGGGGCCATGACATCTGGCTGACGTCGAACTACAACGAGTTCGACATCTTCAACAACGGCTTCATCGACGAGTTCCGGAAAGCGCAGGCCAACCTGCAGGCGAACATCGCGGCGGGCAAGGGCAACACGTTCGCGTACACCGGGGCCGCCGGCACGTCGCCGCTGCCGATCTTCCTGGCGTATTTCAATGGCGCGACGAGCGCCCTCTCTTCCGACCCCACGAAGTACACCGGCGGCAACTGGACCAACCCCAACATTCTGGGGTTCCTGGCCATGCGGAACCCCAACCCGTTCGCGTTTGCCTGCCTGAGTGCCGCCGCTTGCAGCAACAGCACCCGGCAGAACGGGTTCATCGGAAGCGCGACGTTCCGCGCGAATGCCGCGGCCGCCGGCCTGCCGGTGAACTTCTTCATCGTCAACCCGGACACGCTGGCCGGCGCGAACATCACCGACAGCCTCGGGTCGTCACGGTACAACGCCTTGCAGCTCGAGATGCGGCGGCGGTTCTCGGGCGGGTTCCAGGCGCAGGCGAGCTACGTGTTCGGCCGGCAGTACGCGACGGTGGCGGACGCAAACCGGAACCTGTTGACGCTCCGCGCGCCCGCCTTCGAGGCCCGGGCGACGGGTGACGCCGGCGGGGCGATCGGGAGCGACATCACCAGCACCTTCAAGCTGAACCTGCTGTACGAGCTGCCGGTCGGCGAGGGCCATCGCCTCGGCGGCGGGAGCAACAGCGTCCTCAGCCGCGTGATCAGCGGCTGGGCGGTCGGCGTCGCGACAATCCTCCGAAGCGGCGAGCTGATCGACCTCGGCAACGTCCGGCCAGTGGGCATGAGTCCGTCCGACCTCCAGAACCTGTTCCAGCTTCGAAACGACGCGGCGGGGCGACACGCGTACATGCTGCCCCAGGACGTGATCGATCAGACCATCAACGCGTTCAACGTCAGCGCGACGTCGCCGACAGGGTACGCCGGTGCGCCGCCGAGCGGCCGCTACTTCGCCCCCGCCAATGGTCCCGACTGCATTGAGCTGGACACCGCCGAGCGCTACGGCCAGTGCGCCTCGCGCTCCCTCGTCGTCACCGGGCCGATGTTCAGACAGACGGACCTCACCTTCACCAAGCACACAAGGGTGACCGCGCGCAGCGATTTTCAGATTGGGCTGAACATCCTGAATGTCTTCAACCAGCCGAACTTCGTTCCGGTCGGACAAGTCGGGACCGCGACGAGCATCAACTCGTCGATGGCCACCAACGTCCTGACGAACTACGAGGTGACCGCGTTGACGGGGACGAATACGAGCCGCTTAATCGAGATCGTCACGCGCTTCAACTGGTGAGCGACCAAGAGGTTGATATAGCCATCTAAAATAGCTATCATCGACGGGATGAGAGTCAGCGTCGCGCAGGCCAAGAACACGCTGCCGAAGTTGATCAAGGCGGTCGAAGATGGGGAACGTGTGACGATTTGCCGGCACGGGAAGCCGGTCGTGGACATCGTCCGCACGACAAGGCCAGGCCAGGTGAAGCCGAAGTTCGGGACATTGAAGGGCAAGGTCGTCATCCTCGACCCCGACTGGTGGAAGCCGATGACCTCCGACGAGGTCGACGCCTTTCTCGATGGCCGCTGACCGTGAGGCTGTGCCGACGCTCCATGCCGATCCCTTCGATCGCCAGATCATCGCGCAAGCGCTTGCGGAGAACGTCCCCGTCGTCACGCCGGACGAGGCCTTCGATCTTTACGAGGGCCTCACGGTCATTTGGTGATAGAAAGGTCGCTGAGGACTGACCTTCTCATGCCAGCGTCACGAACGATGATGTCGCGATTCGGCGCGTTGGCGTTCTCCGTCATGCTTTCGGCCACGAGCTTGACAGCGCTGGCCGGCGCTGAACAGGACACGCGCCTCGCCGAGGCTGCCGGCCGGCGCGATTCGGCCGCGGTGCGCGCGCTCCTCGCGGCGGGGGTCGATGTCAACGTTCCCGGACCGGACGGCACGCCGGCGCTCGATTGGCTGGTGTGGGCAGACGATCTGCAAGACGCGCGACTGTTGCTCCGTGCGGGCGCCGACGCGACGCGGCCGAACCGGTACGGCGTCACGCCGCTGTCCCTCGCGTGCACCAATGGCAATCGAGACATGGTCGAGTTGCTGCTCGACGCCGGCGCGGATCCGAACGCGATCGGCCCGGCCGGAGAAGCCGCGTTGATGGCAGCCGTTCGAAGCGGCGCCCTCGGCGCGGTGACGCTGCTTCTCGAGCGTGGCGCCGACGTGGACGCGACGGATACCGAGTTCCAGCAGACCGCCCTGATGATGGCCGTCCGCGAAAACCATCCCGCGATTGTGCGGCTGCTGGCTCAGGACTGGCACGCGGACGTGAACGCGAGAACTCGCAGCGGGCGGACGCCGCCATGGGTGCTGCCCAACTCGGTGCCGGGCTTTGGCCATGGCGTCGGCATCGTTCGCGGCGGCCTGCCGGAGCGTGGCTCGCGATACCTCATTCCCGGCGGGTTGTCACCGCTTTTGTACGCGGCCCGCGATGGCCGGATCGAAGCCGCGAGGATCCTTCTCGCGGCGAGCGCCGACGTCAACATGCCCGATCCGAATGGCATTACGCCGCTGTTGATGGCGATCACGAACAACCACATCGACCTGGCGCGGCTCTTCCTCGATCACCGCGCGACCATCAATGTGAGCGATTGGTACGGCCGCACACCGCTCTGGGCGGCCGTCGAAGCTCGCAACATGGACGTCGACAACGCGACGTTCGAAAACGGCGTCGATCGGGCGCCCGTGCTCGAGTTGATCAAGATCCTGTTGGACCGGGAGGCGGATCCGAATACCCGGACGAAAGAGACGCCACCGATTCGCCGGCAGATGCTGCGCGTCACCGGATCGCTGTCGTGGGTGGACTTCACCGGTCAGACGCCGTTTCTGACCGCTGCGCTCGCGGGCGACGTCACGGTCATGCACCTGCTGCTCGAGTACGGGGCTGATCCGTATATCGCGACGGTCGGCGGGACGACCGCGTTGATGGCCGCCGCCGGCATCAACTGGGTGGTCGATCAGACGTACGACGAGGGCGCACGAGTGCTGCTCGAGGCGGTCACGCTCTGCTGGGAGCTCGGCATGGACGTCAACGCCGTCAACTCCATGGGTCTGACCGCGGTCATGGGTGCCGCGAACCGCGGATCGGACGACATCATTCAATTCCTGGTCGACAAGGGCGCGAGGCTCGACGTCAAGGACAACGAGGGCCGAACGCCGCTGACGTGGGCGGAGGGCGTCTTCCTCGCGACCCACCCCGCGAAGCCAAAACCGACGTCGATCGCGCTGATCAAAACACTCTCGGATCCGGAAACCGCCAGGGCTCGAAATCCTCAGAAATGACGCGCGTCCGCCGGGAAGTCACGACGAGCTGGCGCCGGGTGGTTGCGGCCGGGATGGGCGCGATCGTGACCTCGTGGCTTGCCGTAGTAGCAACCGCGGCGAACCAGCAGCCGCCGGCGCGACCCGCGTTGCTCGACCAGTACTGCATCACCTGCCACAACGGCCGCGTCAAGGCGGGCGGCCTCGCCATCGACGCGCTCGACTACGAGCACGTCGAGGCCGACGCGCCGCGGTGGGAGAAAGTCGTCCGGAAGATCCGGACCGGGATGATGCCGCCAAGCGGCGCTCGCCGGCCGGAGAGACGCGATCTCGACGCGTTCGCGTCTGAGCTCGAGACCCGTTTGGATCGTGCCGCACCGCCCGACGCAGGCCTGGACACGCCCGCGTTGCATCGGCTGAACCGCACGGAGTACGCCAACGCCATCCGCGATCTGCTGGCGCTCGATGTCGACGTCACAACGCTCCTGCCGGCGGACGCGTCGAGCGAAGGGTTCGACAACATCGCCGATGCGCTCGCGGTCTCGCCGACACTCGTGCAGGGTTACGTCTCGGCCGCAATGAAAATCAGTCGACGGGCCGTGGGGGATCGCGCGCTCGCGCCGACACAGACGACCTACACCGCGCCGGCCGGCCTGTCCCAGGACCGCCACATCGAGGGGCTGCCGCTTGGAACCCGAGGCGGGATGGCCGTACGGCACACGTTTCCGCTGGATGCGGAGTACGAGTTCGCCGTCACCGGCGGCATTGGTCCCATCGGATTCGGTGGCGCCGCGCTCGATGTCACGATCGATGGCGAGCGGGTCACGGCGCCAAATCCGCGCTCGTTTCGCCAGTCCGTCGCCGCGGGCCCGCATGTCGTCGGCGCGGCGCTCGTGGATCGCGTGAAGGCGGCCGGCGTCGACGAGCAGTACTCGGACTTTCGCGTCGACTCGGCGTTCACGGCGGCCGGAGGCGTGCAGAGCGTGACGATCACCGGTCCCTTCAACGTGACCGGTCCGGGCGACACGCCCAGCCGTCGCCGCATTTTCGTCTGCCATCCTCGTGCGCGCGGCGGGCATGCGAGCGGCGGGGGCGAAGCATCCTGCGCCTGGAAGATCGTTTCGTCGCTCGCGCGCCGCGCGTACCGGCGGCCGGTGACCGATGCGGAAATGGAAACGTTGATGGCGTTCTTCCGTCAGACGCGTCGGGACGCTGATTTCGAGACCGCCGTCCAGAGCGCGATCGCGCGGGTTCTGGTGGCCCCGAGCTTCCTCTATCGCGTCGAAGAGGAGCCGAAGGCCGTCCCGCCCGGCGCCACGTATCGCCTCAGCAGTCTCGAGCTGGCGTCCCGCCTCTCGTTTTTTCTCTGGAGCAGCATTCCTGATGACGAGCTGCTGGCCGCCGCGGCAGCGGGCCGACTGCGGGATCCCGCTGTCTACGAGCAGCAAGTCCAGCGAATGGTCGCGGACGCCAAAGCCGAAGCGCTGACGCGCAATTTTGCCGGCCAGTGGCTCTCCTTGCGCGAGCTGGCGAACGTGCAGACGTCGGCGCCGAACTTCGACGACAACCTCCGTCAGTCGTTCCGGCGCGAGACCGAGCTCGTCTTCTCCACTATCGTCCACGAAGACCGGCCGATTCTCGACCTGCTCGATGCCGACTACACGTTCGTCGACGAGCGGCTGGCACGTCATTACGGCATACCGGACATTCACGGCAGCTATTTCCGGCGCGTGACGCTCGATGCCGGGAGTCCGAGGCGCGGCCTGCTGGGAGAAGGGAGCGTCTTGACCGTGACGTCGGTGGCCACCCGAACGTCGCCGGTCTCGCGGGGCAAGTGGATTCTCGAGAACCTGCTCGCAACGCCCGCGCCGATTCCGCCGCCGGGCACCGATACGAATCTCGAAAAAGATCCGGAAGCGGTGAAGACCACATCGCTCAGGCAGCGGCTCGAAGCGCATCGCAGCAGCCCCGCCTGCGCGTCGTGCCACCGAATCATGGACCCGATTGGCTTCGCCCTCGAGAACTTCGACCTGGTCGGCGCGTGGCGCGAGCGCGACGGTCGGACGCCGATCGACGCCACCGGCCAGCTGGTCGATGGCACAGCGCTTCACGGCCCCGCGGACCTCAGGCTGGCGCTGCTGACCCGATGCGAGGCGTTTGTGACCGCTGCGACCGAACGCCTCCTGACCTACGCCCTCGGGCGCCCGACGGAGTACTATGACATGCCGACCGTGCGAGCGATCGTCCGCCGCGCTGCCGCCAACGACTACCGGTTCTCGTCGCTCGTTCTGGGCATTGCCGAAAGCGTCCCGTTTCGAATGAAGAGGAAGAAGCCTTAACGGAGAGCTGGGAGCTGAACGCCGAGGGCAACGATGTTCATCACGAAAATGCATCTGTCCCGCCGCACGTTTCTCCGTGGCATGGGCGTGAGCATGGCCCTGCCGTTCCTGGAGTCAATGGTGCCCGCGGCGACGCCGTTCGCGCAGACGGCGGCGAAAGCCGGGACGCGCCTCGGCTGCATCTACGTTCCGCACGGCGCAACGATGGACAAGTGGACGCCTGACGCGGAGGGTACGGCGTTCACGTTCTCGGATATCCTGCAGCCGCTGGCGCCGTTCCGCGACCGCGTCAACGTGATCAGCGATCTGAGCCATCCGCAGGCGTACGGGGGCGGGTCGGCCACCGCGAACCACAACCGCTCGGCGGCGACCTTTCTGAGCGGCGCTCACGCCGAGGCCGGACCGCAGGCGCGACTGGGCGTCACCGTCGACCAGTTTGCCGCGCAGCACATCGGGCAGGGCACGCCGCTGCCGTCGCTGGAGTTGACGATCGAGGGACCGAGCCTGAGCTGCGGCGAGGGGTTGAGCTGCGCCTACCGCGACACGATCTCATGGCAGGGGCCGACGACGCCGCTGCCGATGCAGAACGATCCGCAGGTGGTGTTCGAGCGCCTGTTCGGCGACGGGAGCACGGATGCCGAGCGGCGCGCGCGGCGCCAGCAATCCATCAGCCTGCTCGATTCCGTGCTCGAGGAAGCGGAGCTGCTTCGCCGGAAGCTTCCCTCGAGCGATCGGACGCGCGTCGATCGCTACCTCGCCGATGTTCGCGAGATCGAGCGGCGCATCGAGACCGCGGCCAGACAAGCCTCAACCGACGTCCAACTGCCCGACGCGCCGGTGGGGGTGCCGAAGGACGTCGAGGATCACATCAAACTGATGCTCGACCTGCAGGTGCTGGCCTGGCAAGCGGACATCACGCGGGTGACGACGTTGCTGATGGCCAAGGAGCTGAGTAACGCCGTCTACCCGAAGAGCGGCGTGCGCGACGCGTTCCACATCCTGTCACATCACTCGAACATCCGCGAGAATCAGGATCGGTTCGCCGTCTTGAATCGATACCACGTCAGCCTTCTCGCGCATCTTCTCGGGAAGCTGCAGTCGATTCCCGACGGAGACGGCACGCTGCTCGATCACTCGATGGTGCTGTACGGCAGCGCGATGAGCGACGGCAACCAGCACAATCATGGGCCGCTGCCGATCGTGCTCGCTGGCGGCGCGTCGGGCGCGCTCAAGGGCGGGCGGCACATCCGCAGCGCCAAGGACACCACGATGTCCAACCTGCTGCTCGCGATGCTGGACAAGCTGGGGACGCCGGCCGAGCGATTCGGCGACAGCACGGGGATGTTGTCGATCTGACTGGGCGCGGCGCCAGTCCGCTTGGTGCCGGCTCCAGCAGTGGCCAGTGTCAGCGTCTCGTTTCGCGGCTACCGTGCCGTCAGAACGAGCACGTGCGCCGCCGACCCCGCGTTCAGCAGATCGATCCCCGTGCCGCTCAGCGTCGACCCCTTGAACACGCCCATCACCCCCGCATCCGGCGACCGCACCTCGTACATCGTCGACCCTTCGAGTCCGCTCGGCTTGACGGTCAGCTTGCGCACCGCCGTGTCCGATTGAAACGCCAACACCAGCACCTGCCCCTGGCCGCTGTTCTCTTCGATCACGTCCCAGCTCGGCCCGTTGACCGCCCGCGCCTGTCCGGAGAGCATCGTCGCGCTGGCCGTCGACAGCACCGTCTGAACGGCCTTGTAGATGCCGATTTCGGTGCCGAGCGCGCCGAGGTCCGCGTCCGTCAAGCCGTCCGTCCGAAAGCACAACCCCAGCGCCCCGGCCATCCGGCTCCGCACCATGAGCGACATGTCAGCGGCGTCGTGCAGCGGTTCGGATCCGTCCATGACGAACGACAGCAGATAAGCCGGCGGAAACAGCTGACTGAGACCCTCGAGGTTGTGGCGCACATGCACCGAGGGCGTCGAGCGATCGTCCATCCACGCCGCGTCGGAGTACCGAAGCATGCCGAGATCCAACCGGTTCCCGCCGGCTGCCACGTTCTCGACGAGCATCACCGGATACCGCGCCCGGAGGGCTGCCAGCACGCGATAAAGGCCGTTCGTCTGCGAGAAGTTCCCGTCCGTCTTTCCGTGCCCATGCCCCTCGCGATCGCAGTTCACCCAGAGGTTGTTGTCCCACTTCAGGTAATCCGGCTGGACCGCATCGAGGAGCGCAAACAGTTGCTGTTGCACCCATTGCAGCCCGCGCTCGCCGCTCAGGCAGATCATCGCCGAATGATCGGACCCGTACCCGCCTTCTGATTTGGCGAGCCACGATTCCTCGGCCAGGCCCGGCGTCCCGAGCGTCTCCAGATTGATCCGCTCCGGCTCGACCCACAACCCGAATTTCATCCCGAGACCGTGGGCGTGGTCCGCCAGCGCGCCCAGTCCCTGCGGAAAACGCTCGGTATCCACCTGCCAGCTGCCGAGCCCCGAGTCGAAGTCGGACGGTCCGTTTCGTCCCGCCCCCGCGTACCACCCCGCGTCGAGCACGAAGAGATCGGCGCCGAGAGCCGCCACGCGGTCCATCTCCGCGAGGATGCTCGACTCGTCGATCTCCGTTCCGTAGGCAAACCAGGTGTTGTACGTCACAAGAGGCGTCAGCGGGCGATCGGGCCGCAACCCCTCCGACACGAAGGCTCCGATCGCCGCCGTTGCCTTCCAGACGCCGCCGCGCGTGACACCGAAGATCGCGTGCGGCGTGTCGAGCGCGCCGGTCGCCTGAGTCCGCATCGAGCCGACATCGAGCGAGAGCGCTAGCGTCGAGCCGGCACGGCTTGCCTGAAACGACCATGCGCCCGACCAGAGCAACGCGCCGAAGAATTCATCGGGCGATCCGTCGACGGCGAAGTATGGGATCGCTGTTTCCGACGAGCGCCGGGTCGATCCGAACGAAAGCGACGTGCCGCTCGCAAGCGACCGCGATTGCAGCGAGAACGCCGAGTCGCGCTCGACGTCGGCGTTGTCCCCCTGCAGCCCCCGGATCCACCGCACCGTCCCGAACGGCACGCTGATCCGGAACGCGTTCAGGTTCGCGACGGTGAACGGAGACCCGTCGAGTGACTCGATGGTCGTCCAGACCTCGAAGGTCGGCGTCCCGGGGACGACAAAGTAGTGGCGTGTGACGAGCGTCGTGTCGGCGAAGAGAAACGTGGCGTCGAGCTGCAGGCCCGGGCCCTGCTGGGTGCCTGCTGCCGACTCGAATGTGAATCCGTCCTGCCGGCTGCCGAACCGCACCGCGGCGTCGTTGATCGTGACTGTCGTGTCGGGCGCCGCAGCGACCATCCACTGGCGCGCGCTCGACGTCATGAGGCTCGTGACTTGAAAATCGAAGTCAGCACCAAGCCGAAGCGTCAGCTTCGCTCCGCCGGCCGAAACGCTCCACACTGCCGCGTCCGCGTCCTGCTCGATGGACGCGTCGCCCACGCTGACGACCGTCGTCTCGACCGCAGCGGCCGAGCGAACGCCCGGCCCGATGAGCGACATCAGCATCACCACGAACACGCATCGTGACGCCGCCCGTACAAACCCCCTCCGTCGACTCACGGCGACTCCTTTGGCCGGTCATCCGGTGCACGCCAGTCGTTATCGGTAAACGTGATAGACCTCCATCGTCCCATAAGTGCCGTCCCTGACAACACATATCGGTTCTACCCTGTGCCTCGACTGATAGACGTCGAAACCAGCCGTTAAGTCGTGGGCGGGCTGCCGTTCCGAACTGCGGCCATCGTCGAACATCGCGCGGATGTTGCGATCGATGAGAAGGACATCGGGGTCGACCCGCTCGATGGCGCGGTCGAACCCGACGGGCGCATCGACATACTGCGGGTTCGCAAAGTAGATCGGCACCAGCCAGCTGCGAAAGCGGTACTGGCGCAGACCCAGCCAGTAGTGCTGGAGCCCCAACACGAGCGATCCCTCTGGGATACAGCCCGCGATCTGCGACTCGAACCAGTCGAAGGGGCTCGTCCGCTCCGCGGAGTCGCGTGCGCGCGCGATGCCCACGCTTCCCTCGGCCGCAATCAGCGCAAGCCAGACGAGCAGCACCGTTCGCACGAGCCCGCGGCGCGATCCAGGCCGGCCCCAGAGCCAGACGCCGCACCACGCCACGGCCACCATGGCCAGCGGCCAGATCCCGATCATGTAGTGGATGGTTTTCACTTGCAGCAGCGCGGCGAACATCAGGACGAGCGCCAGCGTTACGACGGGGAAGATGATGTGTGCGGGATCGTGCGATCGGCTTGCAGCGTCGCCGCCCACGAAACCCTGGCGGACCATTGCCACGAGGGCTGCCGGCACACCCACGATCGTCGTCCAAGCGCCGACTCGCCGGAGCGGAAGACGCGCGATCGCCTGGCGCGCCCAATCGAGCGAGATCGGGCCCGGACCGTGCAGCGCGTTCGACACGAGGAACGAGAGATCGTACACCGCCAGGCGCGGGCGCATGTAACGCGTCTGCCCGACAAAATCTGCCCAGTCGCGGCTCACATATGCCAACCACGGCAGCCACGCGAGAGTGAAGCCGAGGACCAGGAAACCTGACGACATCAGGCTCGATGCCGACCCTCGACCGCGCGCGACCACGATGCCGAAGAAGACGGGGAGCCAGAAGCCCCCGAACAGATGCGCCAGGCTCGCAAGTCCGACGAACGCGCCGGCCACGCCGTACTTCCAATTGCGGCCGCGACCCTGATGGGCTTCACCGCGCTCCGCGCCAATCAACGACCAGAGCGCGATGAGCGCGAACACCGGCGCAGCAATGTCGTAACGATTGATACGCGCGCTATCGAGCAGCAGGATGCCGCTCCCGCTCGAGGTCGATGAGGACACGCGCAGCAGCGTCATCAGGACGACGGACAAGGCCCCGGCCCACTCGCCGCCAACCTGGCTCGCGACGGCGAATACGCAGAGCAGCAGGGCGAAGCCGCACGCCACGGACAGGAGCCGCATCGGGACGACTACGCTCCGGCGCATCCCGTCTTCGGACCGGCTTACGCCGGATAGCCGGAACACGCCCGCTTCCATCAATGGAAAGACCGGCATGTGCTCGTAGTTGTGCCGATCCATGCCGTAGTAGCCGGCGAACAGATCCGATCCGTACACACCCTCGGTTGCGAGCTTGTACGGCGCGGCGGCAATCCACGGTTCGTCCTGACTCACGGGAGGAAAACGCCCGAGCCGCTCGAGCGAGAGCAACAGGTAGCTCGCAAGGCTGACGATCAACACGAGCCGAGGCGCCGACACGCGCCGCAGTATATGATCCCCACGGTGCATCGAGCGCTCGCCTACACGGGCGTTGGCGTGACGCTTCTCGTCATTCTGTTGAGCGCGGCGCGCCGCGTCGACTCCCTTCCGGAGGGCCTTCGGGCCGAATATTTCGCCAACACGACGTGGAGCCCGCCGAGCGTGGTCTCCACGCTCGACCCACAGCCCTCGACCGACCGCGTGAGCGAGGTCTGGCGCGGCTCTCCGCCGAACGTGTTCAGCGCCACGTGGACCGGCGCGCTGCTTGCGTTTCGCGAAGGCACTTACACGTTCGCCACCATATCCGACGACGCATCGTCGGTGTTCATCGACGGACGCCGCGTCGTCGACAACGGTGGCGTGCATCCGGAGCGGCTGGCGACAGGGTCGATCCAGCTGTCAGCGGGCGTCCACGGCGTGCAGATCTTGTATGTCCAGAATGGTGGGGCATTTCACATCGAGTTTCTGTGGGCGCGAGGACAGGCGCCGCTCGAGCCCGTCCCGGCATGGGCGCTCCGGCCCCGCAGAGTCCGGAGCTTGTGGCAGGCCGCGCCAAGCCTCATTCGTGAGACCACGCTCGCCGCGCTCGAATGGGTGTGGGTGGGGATCCTCGTCGCAGCCGTGGTCGTCGCGGTGTGGCCGGCGGCCGTGCGATTGCGACGATACGTCGAGCAGCACGCCGCGTGGCCGGCGCTCGGGTGGATCCTTGCTGGGTCGTTTGCGCTGAACGTCGTCGGAATTGGGTGGGGCGTTCCCGTCAAATGGGTTCCAAACGAGATTGATCCCGCATCCGTCGTCTACGCGATGTCAATGCGCTTTGCCCGAGGATGGTACGACTGGTACCCGCCGCTGCATTTCTATGTCCTGGCCGTTGCGATTTCGCCCTTGCTCGTGCTCGAGGCGCTCGGTCGCCTCAGTCTGAGCGCCACTGGCTATACCCTCGCCCTGGTCGCGTGCCGCCTGGTGAGCGTCGCGGCAGGCGCCGGGACCGTCTTGGCGGCGGCGCTGTGCGGCACGCAGGTGTTCGGCAAGCGCGCCGGCGCCTTCGCGGCAGCGATCGTCGCCCTCACGACGCCATTCGTGTACTACTCGAAAACCGCGAACGTCGATGTGCCGTACCTGTTCTGGTTCGCCTGCTCGATGGTGTTCTACCTGCAGATTTTGACGAATTTGGCCGACCCGGCGCTCGCCGAATCCCCGAATCCCGTCCCCTTTGTCCTGTTCTCCGCATGCGCGACGTTCGCCGTCTGTACCAAGGATCAGGCGTACGCGCTGTACGCGCTCATGCCGGCGCCGATCATCTATTACATCTGGCGCGCAAACCGGGCCGCCCTGCGGCCGCGGCCGCTGCTCCGGGCGCTGATCGACACGCGCCTCGTTGCGGCGGCCTTGACCGCCATCGTGCTGTTCGCGCTCTGCCAGAACCTGCTGTTCAATGCCGGCGGGGACGTGAATCACTTCCGCCTGCTGACGGGTCCCTCCGTGGCGTTCTTTCGGGTCTTCGAGCCAACAGTCTCAGGACACTTCAAGCTGCTCATGTTGACGGTTCGTCTCATTCAGGTCTCCCTGGGTTGGCCGCTGTTCCTTGCGTGCGTCGCCGGCATGCCGATCGCGGCGGCGACGCCGCGCGGGCGGCGCGTGACCGTCTGGCTCGTCCTGCCCGTCGTGTCTTATTATCTCGGGGTCATCGATCTCGTTCTGTACAACTACGATCGCTTTATTCTGCCGGTCGCCTTCATACTTGCGATCTTTGGCGGCTTCGCATTCGACCGCTGGCTGGGCCCGGACCAGGCCGCCGGTTCCGGGCGCTGGCGCGCCATGGCCGCGGCTTGTGTCTTCGCGTATACGTTTTTCTATTCGGCGACCGTCGACGTCCTGATGCTCGGCGATTCACGGTACACGGTCGAGCAGTGGATGAAGAACACCATCCGCCGCGACGAGCGGGTCGCGACCAGCGGCCTGCGGGAATACCTGCCCAGAATCGATGGTTTCGGACCGATGGACGTCGCCACGACTGCCGATCTGAAGGAGGCGCGTCCCGCTTTCTACGTCTTGAACGCCGACTACGCCCGGGCTGTCCCGCCTGATACCGACTGGGGGCGCCTCATCGCCGGGCTGCACGACGGATCGCTCGGCTATCGCCTGGTGTTCCGCTACCGACGCCCGTCGCCGTGGCCATGGCTGCCCGGTGCGCATCCCGATCTGGTCGGGCCAAGGAATGAGACCATCGTGTTCAGCACGCTGCGCAACATCAATCCCGCCATAGAGGTCTTCGAGCGCATCAAGACGCCGGTTGAGCCAACCCGCGCAACCGACACAACCCATCTGTCCCAGGCGACCAAGGCGAGCCACGCGGCCGACCGGACGCACGGTTAATCGAATCGTTGTGGCTGCCGTCAAGCTCTCCATTGTCATTCCGGTCTACAACGAGGAGCAGACCATTACTGAGGTCGTCGAGCGCGTGCGCGCAGTCGACATCGGGTCGATCGAAAAGGAGATCATCATCGCGAACGACGGCTCGAGCGACGGTACGCGCCGCGTCATCGACACGAGCGCCTGGGCGACGGACCCCGCCGTGAAGATCTACGACAATCCCATCAACTGCGGGAAGGGCGCGGCGGTTCGGATGGGGCTTGGGTATGCAACGGGCGATATCGTGCTCATTCAGGACGCCGACCTCGAGCTCGATCCCGCGGAGTACGGAACCCTGCTCGCGCCGATCCTGGCCGGTACCACGGAGGTGGTGTATGGGTCCCGCTTCCTGCAGCCGAGCGGGCGGCTGCCGCTCAGAGCGCGACTGAGCAATCGTGCGCTGACGTGGCTCACGAACGTGCTCTTCGGCAGCCGGCTGACCGACATGGAAACCGCCTACAAGGTCTTTCGTCGCTCGGCCATCGAGGACATCCGGCTGCGGTGCGTCGGGTTCGATTTCGAGCCCGAGCTCACCGCCAAGCTGCTCCTCGCCGGTCACCCAATCGTCGAAATCCCGGTTCGTTATAACCCCAGGCGCGCGGATGAGGGGAAGAAGCTGCAGTGGATCGACGGCGTCGACGCGGTCTACGCCCTGCTCAAGTGCCGGTTCAGCCGGCGCAGCCGTCCGGGGCTCGTGCCGCGTAGCGGACCAACGACGAGTGACCCAGCCCGCTCACAGTCGAGGTACCGATAGGCCGCCGTCGACGTGCACCACCGTCCCGGTGGCATAGGGCAGGTCCCTGCGCACGAGCGCCGCCACCACCCGTCCGACATCGTCCGGCTCGCCCCAACGCCCATCAGGGACGAGCCCCTCCGCGATACGGCGGTCGTAACTCTCACGCACGGCGGCCGTCATGTCGGTGGCGATGATGCCCGGCCGCACTTCGTACACCGGAATGCCGTCGCCCGCGAGCCGTGCGGCGAACAAGCGCGCCGCCATCGACAGCCCTGCCTTGCTCACGCAATACTCACCTCGATTCGGCGACGCCATCTCTGCCGACACCGACGTGACGAACACAATCGACGCGGGAAACGATGGATGGTCCCGGCGCCGCGCCACCTGATCGCGCGCGATGGCCTGCGTCAGAAAATACGGCCCTTGCAGGTTCGTGCGCAGGACCTCCTCGAAGCTCTCTTCCGTCGCGTCGAGCAGGTCGGCGCGAACCCGGGGCGCGCGCCCCGCGTTGTTGACGAGAGCATTGACCGCCCCGAAGCGCGCGCGCACCTCGCCAACCACACGCACCCGATCGCTCGCCTGCGCGAGGTCGCCACGGATATAGCAGGCCTGGCCCGCGTGCGATCCCCCGGAGGCGGACGACGCCCCGAGCACGCGGAGCTCATCGATGACGCTCGCGACTTCGCGATCCGGCCGCCGCCCGCCGACCGCCAGCGTCCACCCCTCGCGAGCCAGCGCCCGCGCGACTCCAAGGCCGATGCCACGAGTCCCGCCCGTCACGAGCGCCGTTCGCCCGCTCCCTGTCCCGCTCACATCCTCTGTTCCTGCCTCCACAGTGTGGAATGTCTTTCACGCATCCCCGAAAAACGTCAGGTACGGCCCGCCTTCCGCGAGCCGCTTCACGTACAGGGCCGCCTCGCGCGCGTGATAGTCCCCCCACTGACTTGACTCCCCGCGCGGTATCCGCGATCCCGCGGGAACGTGATCCCACCCGTTGGGCCAGTGATACACCGAGTGGAGGAGCAGCCCCTGGTGACGGTCGTCTTCGCTCAAGTAGGGCTCGTCGAAGATCGTGTCGAGCACTCGAAGGCCGGCCTGCTCGTACCGCGGCTCGCGCAGGGCGCGGCCCAGGCGCAACAGTCCCTGCGCCGCAATCGCCGCCGCGGAGCTGTCCACCGGCTCATGATCGTTGAACGGATCCGCCGGCCGATCCCCCCATCCGGAGAGCTGCGCCAGCCCCGGCGCTCCATCGTCCCAGTACGGCACACCGTCTGCGGCGGCGACTTGCAGGTAGCGATCGCACGTTGCCATGGCCGCCTCCCGCAACGTCGCCCTCACCGCCGACGGGCTGCCACAGGGCGTCGTGGCTTCCACATTCACCAGCGTCCCGGGCTCGGGGGCGGCGGCCGCCGATCCCCGGCCGGGCGGCGAGGCCTCTACCGGGGCGCGGCTTCCGGGCTTGGACGCTCCGAGCGCGTCCACAGGGAGACGCTCCAGGAATTCCAGTTGCTCAGCGAAGCCGAGCATTGCCCACGCCAGCCCGCGCGCCCACGTCGTGAACGGCGAATATCCCTGTTGCGTGCCGGGTCCGCGATAGGTGCCGTTGGCAACGTTGAACAGGCTCTCGTGCGCGACGCGTCCGCGGACATCGAAGCGGTCGCGCCCGCGGCCGAAGTACACGTTGTACCGCGCGGTCGCGCACCCATGCTGCACGAGCCGATCGAGAAGACTGATCCGCCGATCCTGCTCTTCGAGCAGGGGCTGGTCGAGCAGGTGGCCGAGCGCGAGCACCCGCAGGGTCCGCATGGTGTCAACGAACAGCGAGTGCGCGCCGTTGAACGAGTGGATGAAGCCGCCATCGGCGAGCGTCGTCCATCGTCGCGCTTGCACGGCGCCGCTCGTCTTCAATGCGAGCTCGTAGAACCTGCGCTCCCAGTCACACGCTTCGAAGCGGTGCTCGCGCGCCAGTCGCCAGAGGTTTCCGTAGGTGCTGACGGTGTTGAAGCCATGGTCGTGCACCCCCATGTGTGTGAGGTGGGGCGCCATGCGCTCCAGTGTGCGCGAGCGGCCCAGGGTGAGGAACGCCTCCTCGCCGGTCGCGTCGAATTGAAGAAGAGCCGACCCGAACTGAAACCCTTGGGTCCATTCGGTCCACCCGCGCGCCCGATAGCGTCCATCCACCGTGAACACCGGCGCGCCCGATTCGGGACGCCAGCTGTCTTCGAGCGCGCGGATCTTCGTCGCCGACAACTCGAAGACTCGCCCGATCTTGGGCAGAAGATCACGCGGCGAGCGCAGTTTGTCGAGCGCAATCACTCAGGAACCAGACAGCCCAGTCTCGAGCGTCTCACTGCGAAGCCCCCTGACGTGTGTACGCGACCCGCCAGATCGCGTTCGACCCATCGTCGCTTACGAGGAGCGAGCCATCGGACGCAAGCGTCACGCCGACCGGCCGCCCCCAGACGTGTCCTTCGTCGACGACGAAGCCAGTGACGAAGTCTTCGTACTCTCCGGTGGGCGCGCCGTCCTTGAGCGGTACTCGGATGACCTTGTAGCCCGTTCGCTGCGACTTGTTCCATGATCCGTGCTCCGCCGCGAAGATGCTGGTGCGGTGCTCCGGCGCGAACTGCGTGCCCGCGTAGAAGAGCATCTCGAGCGACGCGCTGTGCGGCTGGAGCAGTAGGTCCGGCACCTTCACCGTAGACAGCAGATCCGGATGCTTGCCTGCATGCCGCGGATCCTGATGGCCGCCGATGTAGAACCAGGGCCATCCGTAGAACCCGCCGTCTTCGATATGCGAGATGTAATCGGGTACCAAGTTGTCCCCGAGCGCGTCCCGTTCGTTGACCGAAACCCACACCTGGCCCGTCTGCGGGTGGATCGCGAGTCCGACGGCGTTGCGAATACCCGAAGCGTAGACGCGGCGGCCGCTCCCATCAGAGTTGAATTCGAGCACGGTCGCGCGGTCTTTCTCACCCGGATTGCTCTCGACGTCATCGACGTTCGTGAGCGAGCCCACCGAGACGTACATCTTCCTGCCGTCCCGAGAGAATACGACGTCACGTGACCAGTGGCCGCGCCCGGGCGGCGAGCTCGTCGGCAGGTCGGCGACGCGTTCCTGCGGACCGCGCGCCTTCAGATCACCCACTTGATACGGGAAGCGGACGACCGCGTTCGTGTCGCCGACGTAGACGTGCGTCGGGTTCGGCCCCGGCGGATAGAACGCGATCCCGAAGGGCCGCGTGAGCCCCGTTGCGAAGACTTCAATCGTCTGCGCGTGGCCGGCGGCGTCGCGGCCGCGGATGACCTTCACGCGCCCGGGCCGGCTTTCGGCCACGAAGATGTCGCCGTTCGGCGCCGTGCGCATCAGCCGCGGGTTCTCGAGGCCGTCGGCGTACAACGCGACCGAGTAGCCCCGCAGCGTCTGCGGCTTGGCATCGGCCGGGCGTGGAACCGTGCTCGGCGAGTTGCTGGAGGAGGAGGTCGCAAACGGCGCCGGCAGATCGGCCACTGTAATGTGGTGGACGACGCCGGGGCGCTCGCTGCGGAAATCAGAAAATGGGGTCTGCTGACCGCCCGCTGGCCCGGACGCTGCCGAGGAGGGGGGCTCCGAGTAAGAGTCCGCGAGGTGGCTTCCGAAGCAAACAAAGGCGATTAGCACTCCGGCCGCGTACGTCAGGGGTTTCATCGCGTCTCCTGGATGAAGGTGAGTGAGGTGGGGCTCACACCCATCGCGAGGGTATTATGCGTCGAGATCACGTGGTCGCGTGTCGCTTCGCGGCCGTCAAGTCCTTCCGTAGCTCCTCCGCCGTCCGCTGCGGCCCATAGCCCGGGGTGTTGGGCTGAATGCGCCAGCTTTCCTTGAGGGGGCCTGCATCCACCGTATCGAAGCCAAACTCGTCCAGCAGCCGCGTGACGGTTGCCTTGGCCCCCGCGTCGTTGCCCGCGATGACGAGCGCTCGCCGGTTCGGTGACCCGGTTGGCCGCCCGTCCGTGGTGAGCTGCGCTGCATAGATGTGATTGAAGGCCTTGACAACCTTTGATGTCGGCAAATGCGCCTGCAGCAGCTCGGAGCTGGTCGTCGAGTCGTCATCGAGCTCCCGGATGCGCCCGTCCCGCTGCGGGTAGTAGTTGTTGGTGTCGATCACGACTTTGCCCGCCAGCGGCTGGACCGGTACGGATCGGTAGTTCTTGAGCGGTATCGTGACCACGACGATGTCCCCCGCCTTCGCGGCGTCGACGGCGGTTGCGGCGCGTGCGTTCGGTCCGAGCTCCGCGACGAGCCCGGCCAGGGTGTCGGGTCCGCGCGAGTTGCTGATCACGACCTGGTAGCCGTGGGCGATGGCCAGCCGGGCCACCTGACTGCCGATGTGTCCTGCGCCGATCAAGCCGATTGTCTTCATCCATGCATTATAAGAACTCAGCAGGATGTCGCTCAGAAGTCGAACCCGACCGTGTTCGACGCCACCGCCTTTACCTGTCCTTTCCGGACCCTCATGCCCTAACGATGAGCTGGTCCTGAACCTCAGCGCGAGACTTTACTTGCCACCGCCTCCCTGTCGCGATCAATAGTGGACCGAGAGCAGTTGAATTGAGAGGAGATGTAATGGCCAAAGCACAACACGCGATTCCAACCGGGTTCCACACGGTCACTCCCCAGCTCACGCTGGACAACGCATCCGAAGCCCTCGATTGGTACAAACGCGCCCTCGGCGCAGAGGAAATCAATCGCTCCCTTGGGCCCGACGGCAAGATCGCCCACGCGGAGCTGCGGATCGGTGATTCGCGCATCATGCTCAACGATCCGTTCATGGGCGGCAAAGGCCCGAAGGCGATCGGCGGTTCGCCCGCGTCGCTCTGGCTGTACGTCGAGGACTGCGACGCCGCGTTCAACCGCGCCGTGGCGGCGGGCGGGAAAGTCACCATGCCGCTCGACAACCAGTTCTGGGGAGACAGGTGCGGTGGCTTTGCCGATCCCCACGGATACACATGGACCGTGGCCACGCACAAAGAAGACCTCACCAAAGAGGAAATGGAGCAGCGGTCGAAGAAGTTCTTCGAGCAGTTCGCGCAGGCGTCGGCGCACAAATAAGCGTTCGCGTCGGAGTTCGCGGTGGAGCCACGGCCCCGGAAAAAGGGGCCGTGCGCGACACGAAGGACGGACCAGTTATCTCTGATCCCCTCTGCCCCCGATTGTCGCGTTGAGGCTCTTTCGCCCGATGCTCGGCGCTCTTCTCTACGTCGTCGGGCTCGATCCAACGCTCGCATCTGTTCACCGCAACTTCACAAGCTTGTGACTTCACGGTAATACCCCGCTGAGACTATTGCGCCTGCGCTGGGCGTGACAACACCACGTCTCGGCGAGACTCGCTAGCCATCCAGGTCCTCCGCGGCCGGAAGCCCGGCGGATGACGAAGGAGGATTCCCATGAAGTCGAGATGCCCCGCGCGGAACCCGCTTGTGGCTCTGGCGCTCCTGATCATTCTGGCGTGTTCCGCCGCGCCAGTCGCGGCTCAGGTTGTCAGCTATCTTCCTTATATCGAGCCGGGTGACAACGGCCCGTTCGGGGCCAAGGATCAAATGATCGTCACGTGGCAGACCAACGAATCGAATCCGGTCCCGGGGGCATACGAGGTCGAATTCGGCAAGTCACTCTCGAGCCTCGCACGCGCGCCCATCAGCGCTCGTTTGGTCGACAATTACCTATCCGCCGATCCGCAGTTCGCGAGCCTGACGCTTCCCTTCAAGTACGGGGCGCACTCGAACTACACCGCCGTTCTGAAGGACCTGGACTACGCCACCAAGTACTTCTACAGGGTTACCGGGCCCGGGCTGCCGGCGGACGGTTTCGTCGCCTCTTTCCACACGCGCAAGAAGGGCCGCCACTTCGTCTTCCAGGTGCAAGGGGATGAAGGGTATTACCCAAATATCCCGAATACCGACCCGCCGCTCGTGGCGAATTACGAGGCAAGAATCATCAACACGATGTTCAATGTGGCGGACCTCTCCTTTGCTGCCCAGCCGCGGTTCAAAGCGCCTGACCTGGCGCTCAACACGGGGGACAACGTCTACATTACCGGAGCGGACGACAATTACCGCGATGTGTGGATGCACGACTGGAACAACAACGCCGCATCGAACGACGGCGGCGCGCCGTTTATTCGCAGCATTCCGCTCTACATCGTCGCAGGCAACCACGACGTCGGCAGCACGGGCGCGACGGCCAACCTGCTTGCCGATAGCGGCGACACTATTCCCGGCCAGTCCGGCCCTGGGCCCTTCGGCGGTGGCGTCGGCGGGGGCGATGCGCTTGCTTACTTCAACAACTACTATTTCCCCCTGAATGGTCCAGAGAACGTCGATATCCAGTATCACTTCAACGGCGATGCCAGTACGCCGACGAACTTCTTCTTCACGTACAAAGGGGTGAACTACATCTCGCCGGCGGCCATCGAGGCGCTGCGCGCCAGCACCGAAGTCGACGGCGGAAGGGGTCTCAAGCGCCAAATCGATCACATGAGCAACTTTTCCTTCGACTACGGCAACGCGCATTTCGTATTTCTCGACGCGAACCCGCATGTCTTCGACAACCAGCTGCCGGGCGGGCCGCCGGCCAACTCCCCTGTGTTTCCGTTTCCACACTACCCGACCGTGCTGCGCGACTGGCTGATTCGGGACCTCGACACCAGTGATCAGACATGGAAGTTCGTGATCTTTCACCAGCCGATCTTCTCGAGCGGCAATGCCACTATCACCAACGATCAGATGCGAAACATCGGTCAGTTTCTTCAGGACCACGGCGCGAACGCGGTCTTCAACGGCCACGAGCACAACTATCAGCGGTCACTCCCGATTCGCGCGCTCCCGAACGTGACGAGCGCCCCCTCGCCGGGCGTCCCTCAGGTCGAGGTCGACCGAGCGTTCGATGGCGTCAGGAAGACGGTGCCGGACGGCGTCCTCTATTTCGTCGAAGGCGCCGGCGGCAACCGCGATTTCGACGATAACCTCCTCAACCCGCGCGGGGGGGGTCCGTCCATCGACCAGGATGACGCCGCGTCTGGAACAGTCTCAATGACGATTGGCGGGACGCCCTATACCTTCGAGAAGGGCGTGGCCTCTCTCCTCGACACCAGTCTCAGTGACGATGCGATGAAAGTATTTCTGACGAATCCTGGCATGGGCCGGAAGATCACCGCGAGATTCAAGTCGAAGGTGTTTTCTTTCGCGCATGTCACGATCGACGACAATGTGTTCACGCTCTACCAGATTTCCGAGCCGCTCGGGAAGACCTCTTCCGCGACTCCTCAGAACCCTGCGCCATTCGGCACGGACTACCAAGGCAGGCCTCTCAGCGACCCGGTACCGGACACGGTCTTCGACCCAGTCGGCCGAAGAGTGGTGGCTTCGTCAGGCACCGGTGTTCCGGCGCTCCTGGACAAGGTGACCGTTACCAAGCCCGACATCTCCGACAGCTCCGAAGTCGAGCTATCTGGGCCGGGCTCGGCGGTCCCTGGCAGCGAGCTCGTGCTGTCCTTCAGGTTCGAAAACGAGAGTCGCCATGCTCTCAGCGGCGCCCAGGCCGTGTTCAAGCTCCCTGAAGGTCTATCCTTTGAGTCTGCGAGCAGGGGCACGACCACTGTCAACGGCCAAGAGGTAATCATCTCCCTTGGACGCGTAGTGCCAGAGCAATCAGTGACGCTCGACGTGCGATGCCGTGTATCGCTGGGGGTCAGGGCAGGCTCGTCTCTGCGCGTGTTTGCGGTCCTCCGATCGGGTACCGCGTTGCCAGTGGTTGGGGAGCCCACCAGCATCCGGGTCGCAGGAAAGGACTCGGATGAAGGAGACCAGGATTTGTAAACAGTCGTTTTAGCGTCGCGGAGCTACAAGCGCCGATAAGCCGATTGACGAGCATCGAGCGAAGCGATCGCGGCTCGTGAGTCGAACTCGCGGCGCGCCCGGTCGCGTTCGGCGGCGTGGGCCTTGGCCCAACGACAGAGATCCCGAAGGGGAGCGACGAGACTCTCTCCCATCGGGGTCAGCCCGTACGCAACGCGAGGCGGATTGACTGAATAGACCGTGCGCGTGATGAGCCCGTCCCGTTCCATGCGGCGCAGCGTCTGCGTCAGCATTTTCGGGGAGACCTCCCGCAGGGCGCGCTGCAACTGGCCGTTACGCTGTGGCCCCGCCGCGAGCACGTGCAGAATGGAAACCCTCCACTTGTCTGCAAGGAGCTCGATCGCCTCTCGGGACTGCAGGACCCGCCCACGGATCGTTGGAATCTCTCTCATGCTCACCTCGTCAGAGCGATTGGGCTCCAGCCGGTCGGCGTAAGCCCCTTACCTGCGAGTGCGTAGAACCCGACGCGTCCGGTCCGTTATAAGAGGGGTGGGCACCGCCGAGGGCGGGCACCGCCGAACGATGATGGCAAACTCGAGGGAGAGCATTCCATGAGTGCAGCTGTTGACGTGTTGGACCCCGTGCATCCAAAACGGATCGCCATTGTGGCCTCCAATCCAGCGGTCTCGAAGCAGACGGGCTGGCCGATCGGGTTCTGGTGGAGCGAGCTGACGCACCCATATTGGGAGTTCATCGAACATGGCTATCGCGTAGAGATATTCAGTCCAGATGGAGGAAAGCTCGAAGCCGACACATGGAGCGATCCGCGCGACGAGAGCCAGTACTCCAGGGACGATCTGATCACGCTGGGCTTCATACACTCGCCTGAGCTTACCGCGATGATCGACCAGTCGAAACCCATCAGTCAACTGAAGCCGGCGGAGTTCGACGCCGTACTGTTCGTGGGCGGCCAGGGTCCCATGTACACATACTATGAAGACCCGCGCGTGCACGACCTCGCCGGTGCCTGCCTCCGCGCCGGGAAAATCACCGCCGTCCTCTGTCACGCGACCTGCCTGTTGCTCAAGGCGAAGGCGGAAGGAAAGCTGTTGGTGGACGGCAAGACATGGACCGGTTTCGCCAACTCAGAGGAAGACTACGCCGACGGGTTCACCGGAAAGCGCATTCAGCCGTTTCGCATTGAAGACGAAGCGAAGAAGCTGGCCGGAACGAACTTCATCGTGGCAGGCCGGTTCAAGGCGCACGCTGTCCGCGACGGCAACCTGATCACGGGCCAGCAGCAGTATTCCTGCACCGCCGTCGCGCGCCTAGTCGTCGAGGCTCTCGGTGTCTGAATCGTCGGGAAGCACTTCGAGGGTCT
>DATKHR010000061.1:0-9088 GCA_035510155.1 Vicinamibacterales bacterium | reverse complement strand
TTCTTGCCGTAGTACCCGAGGGTGACGCCGTCGAATGTGGCGCTCCCCGTGCGGCCATGTTCCATCACCGTCGCCTTCACGGTGCCCGGGGCCTTCTCGCGCACGTCAACGTCGTAGATCTTCGAGTCCTTGGTGCTCTTGCGGATCTGCAGCGACAGCCGGACGGCTTTGTCATTCGCTGGCGTGCGTTCGTACGTCTTGTCGCCAGAGTATCCCGGAACCTGAAACACGCCGGTCGCGATCAGATCGCCGTGTGGAATGGTGAACATGAATCCGTTCATGATCGAGTCACCGGGCCTCATCGCAACACAATCCTTGACCTCGATGTCGAACGAAGTATTGACGTCGCCCTTGAGCGTCACGTGCCCCTTGCCGGGCGCCGCCAGGGCGCGCGCGCCGCCGACGAGCATCGCCACGGCGAAGAGCACACCGGTCGTTTTCATGAGTCCTCCGCGGCTATTCAGGTGAGCCTGATCTCGGTGTAGAGTCTTAAGCGTTTTTTCGGCCAAAGAAGTCATCCCGAATAGGAGCCGACGCGGAGCGATGACCGGCAAAATCGCGCTCGAGGAACATTTCGTCCTTCCAGAAGCGGTCGACACCAGCTACGCGATAAGAGATCTCCCGACGAAAGAGCTTCGTCAGAAGGTCATGGACGTGGGCAGCGGACGGATCGCTGAGATGGACCGCGGTGGTGTCGAACTGTGTATCCTCTCGCACATTGCAGCAGGGGTCCAGGCCGTTCCCAGCCCTTCTGAAGCTGTCGCCTTGTCGCGGCGAATGAACGACTATCTCGCGGAACGTGTCGCGAAGTATCCCAAGCGTCTGAGGGGCTTCGCGGCTTTGCCGTTGCAGGATCCTCAGGCTGCTGCCCACGAATTGGTGCGGTGCGTGAAAGAACTGGGGTTCTGCGGCGCGCTGGTCAATGGATTCTCACAGGTCAAGGACGCGGATTCAGCGGTGTTCTACGATCTGCCGCAATACCGTGCTTTCTGGGCGACAGTCCAGGAGCTCGATGTGCCGCTCTATCTTCATCCTCGAGCGCCGCTGACCACCCGCCAGCACGCATACGAGGGGTATGAATGGCTTGCCGGTTCACCATGGGGATTCGCGGTCGAGACATCGATTCACGCGCTTCGCCTGATGGCCAGCGGCCTGTTCGATGAGTACCCCAGGCTCAAGGTGATTCTCGGTCACCTCGGCGAAGGACTGCCGTTCGGCATCTGGCGCGTCGACCACCGCATATCGAGACAGACAACCATGTTGAACGCCAAGCTGCCGTTGGGCCGATATCTGCGTGAAAACTTCTACGTCACGACCAGCGGGAACTTCCGCACCCAGGCGCTGACCGACGTGATTTTAGAAATTGGCGCCGACCGCATTCTGTATTCGGTCGACTACCCGTTCGAGGATATGGTCGAGGCCAGAGACTGGTTCGATCAGGCCGCCATCAGCGATCTCGACCGCTTGAAAATCGCGTGCCGTAATGCTGAGAACCTGTTTCGCCTGTGAGATGCCGGCTTGAAGCCGGCACCTCCGGGCGTCTTCTTCTTCTCATTCGGCGTTGTCGAACAGTTTCAGCGCGAGTGTCCCATGCGTCACGGCCGCGCCCGCTCTCAGCGACGCGGCGAGCAACGCGACCTCGGCGATCTCCTGGCGTGTGGCGCCGGCGCGCTTCGCGGCTCGCGTATGGACACTCAGGCAGTACGGGCACTGCGTCGTGCAAGCCACGCCAAGAGCGATCAGCTCCCGATACTTCCACGGGATGGCGCCATCGGTCTTGCCCACGATGGAATCGAGCGCGACGAAACCTTTGAACTCGTCCGGCGCCAATGTTTTCAGTTCGCTCAACAGCTTCAGATCGCTCGCGTCGTGGTAGTGGCTCATGGTCGCTCCTCGGACGTCAAGCTTATCGTATGATTGTTTCGTGGCGACCCTCGTCAGATTCGGATCGCACGTGCTCGATCCCCGGAGCGGCGTCCTCTGCCGTGGAATCGAGCGCCGCGCGCTGCAATCTCAGCCCGCGCAACTCCTCCTGTTGCTGATAGAGCACGCCGGAGAGCTGGTGACGCGCGAGCAGATTCGTGCGCGCTTGTGGCCCGATTGCGTCGTCGAGTACGACCAGAACATCAATTTCGGCATTCGCCAGATCCGCCGCGCGTTGGGTTCCGACGCCGGTATGGTTCAGACGGTTCCGCGCCGCGGGTATCGTTTCATTGGCGACGTGATCCCGGCGTCGGGCAGCGCCCCGGACTTCGCCAGCCCTGTCACCGGCGTCACGCACACCGCGGGCGGCTCCGCGCGCACGACGACTTTCCGTCCATCGGTCTCTCGCAGGGCTCTGGCCCTCACCGCCGTCGTGTCGGTGGCGCTGACGCTGGGCTTTGGCGCCGGCGTCGTGATGCGCGACGCCCCCACGGGACAGTTCGTGTACGACCACCTTGTCCACCCCGACCGATGTCCGTACATCCGCCTGTTGCTCCCCACTCATCGAAACTCATAACAACTCATAGAACGGGCGTCAGCGACGGCGCGTCCTCCACGGTATGCGTTTCGCCATCCGAAATCTTGGTCGCTATCCAGGCCTCGTGTTCGCGATCGTGGGCATGCTCACCTCCGCGCTCGCGTTCGTCATCGCCAGCCTGAGTCTTTTGAACGGACTGCTGGTCCACCCGTACCCCTATCCAAAGCTGCGACAGCTCATGCTCGTGCGCGACTCGAAGCCGAGAGAGGGGGTACATCAAGGACGGTCGATTGCGATAGCCGACTTCCTCGACACGCGCGAGAGCATTCCGGCATTCGCACGCGTCGCGGCTTGGCGAGCACGGCCCTTGGTGATGACCAGCGCCGATGCTGATCCCGAGAGGGTCGAAGCGGCAGCCGTGACGGCGAACTTCTTTACCACGCTCGGCGTCGCGCCGATGCTCGGCCGCGGATTCACTCGAGACGCGGACACGGCGGGTCACGACGCTGTCGTGCTGCTGAGCCGTAGGCTCTGGAACAGCCGATTCGGTGCCGATCCGTCAATCGCGGGACGCACCATTGGCCTGAACGGCCGGTCGGTCACCGTTGTCGGCGTCGTCCGCGACGCAGACTGTTACGAGCCCGGCATCGATGCCTGGGTGCCTCTTGTCTTCACGCCGGCCGAGGTCACCGACCGGACGGCGCAGCCGGTCGCGGCCATTGGCCGGCTCAGAGATGGCGCAACAGAGCGCGAAGCCATGGATCAGCTGGCCTCGCTCTCGCAATCGCTCGGCACGCGATATCCGACGACCAATCGGGGCCGTGGCTTCGATGTCCTGCCGCTTCAACGCGAGCAGTACGAGCTCACGGCGCCGTTGTTTCTCTTCGTGCAAGCGGCCACGCTCCTGGTGCTCCTGATCGCCGCGATCAATGTGAGCAACCTGCTCGTCGCGCGAACATTGGACCGCCGCGCGGAGTTGGTGGTGCGTTCGATGCTTGGCGCGAGCGCGACTGAAGTGGCCGGCGCGCCGGTCGCTGAAGTCGTCGCCCTCACGGCGGTCAGCGCGGCGTTGGCGGCGTGGTTTGCAGGCCCCGCGCTCAACGTCATTCGCGCAAGCCTGCCGGAAGGGATCGCGCGCTGGATCGCCGGCTGGTCGTCTCTGCGCGTGGACTCCGGGTCGCTCGTCGCCGGGACCGCCGTCTCGCTGGTAGTCACGATCGCCATCGGCAGCGCCATTGCGCTTACCAGCCTTCGATTGGCGCGTGCGTGCGGCGTGAGCGTCCGTGCGACCCGCAGGTCCACGTGGGGCCGCCGCGCTCTCGTGGCCGGTGAGGTCAGTCTTGCCGCTGCGCTGCTCGTCGGCGCGTCGGTCATGATCGCCGGTTTCACGAAGCTCTCTGCCGCGTTTTCATCGTTTTCGCCATCACAGCTTTTGCGATTCACGCTCACGCTGCCTGAGGCCCGGTACCCGGACAACGCCCGGATCGCGTCATTTCATCGCGCGCTGCTGGACGCGCTGCGCGGGTTGCCCGAGGTCGAAACCGCTGCACTCATTCGAAACGAGCCTGCCAGCAACGTTCCCAATCCGATCGCGCCGTTCCAGCGCGACGACGCGCCCGCCCTCCAACCGAGCGATGCTCCGAGGGCGGACATCGAAGTCGTGTCGCCCAGAATCTTCGAAACGCTTCGTCTTGGCGTCATCGCCGGCCGGCCGATCATGGAGGGAGACGGCCTCGGCGGGCTGCCTGTTGCGGTGATCAGCCAGACGGCCGCGCGCCGCTTCTGGCCCGATCGCGATCCCGTCGGCACGAACGTGCGGTTCATCCCGGGAGCGGCGAGCGCCGGGGTGAGCAACGCCGGTGAGGCGGAGCCTGTTCGCATCGTGGGTGTTGTCTCGGACTTCACCTTGAATTGGTATGATCCGGACAAGCGTCCGGTTATTTTTCTCCCCGACAATCAAACTCCCGCTCGAACAACGTCAGTCATCGTGCGCACCATGACGACTCCGATGTCGATCGCGCGGCGCGTGCGCGAGGTGGTGGCGCGACTCGACGATCGGCAGCCGCTTTCCGAGATCGAGCCGCTGAGCGATGCGATCGCCGACTCGCTCTCGCCAATCCGTGTCATCGAGCAGCTGCTGCTGGGCGCGGCCGCGCTCTCTGCGCTGCTGGCCGCTGCCGGGATCTACGGCGTGCTGGCGCACTGGGTCGGCTCGCGCCATCGCGAGCTCGGAGTGCGGTTCGCGCTCGGCGCGACACACCGCTCCATTGCGGGTCTGGTTGCGCGCGAAGCGCTGCTGACAGCGGGTGCCGGGGGTGTTGCCGGAATGGCGCTGGCCATCATAGCGATCCGTCTGACGGCGGGCGCGCTGCTTGGTGTCCCATCACTCGACGCGCGCGTGATTGTCCTCGTCGCCGGCGGCGTCTTCGTCCTGGCGCTTGCCGCGTCCCTGGGCCCGGCGCGCCGCGCCGCGCGCGTCGCCGTCGCCCAACTGCTGCGGCTCGAGTAGGGCAACACCCCCGGAACGCCTCCGCTCGCGCCCGAGCCTCCTTACGCGAGTATCGGCCCTCGTTCGCCGCTTCAGCTCGCGCTATCGGCCGTCCTTCTCGAACCTCTTGAAGAAGCTGTCACTGTTCCATGCTGGACGCGTCGGCCGGTCGGCCACGGCTTCGAGCAGCGCGAGGTAGACCTTATCGAAATCTTCGGCGGCCTGCCGATCGATCGGCTGCGAGAGATCGTCCGACGGCGCGTGGTACCGCTCGGCCCGCCATTTCTTCACGATCTCGTGCTCGGGGGATCCTTTCGTGAAGCCGACCTTCAGCGAGATGGACGGCACGCCGGTGCGGATGAAACTGTACTGATCGCTGCGCACGAACGCGTTGCGCTCCGGCTCGGGATCCGAATAGACCTCGATGCCCATCCCCCGGGCGGTCTTGCGCAGATCCGCCGCCAGATCCGATTCCTCGAGCCCCTGGACGATCAGGCTCTTCAGCGGAAAGAGCGGGAGAAACATGTCGGTGTTGAGGTCCGCCACAATTGCCGCCGCCGGCACGGTCGGCTTGTTCGCGAAGTAACGTGAGCCGAGCAGTCCTTTTTCTTCCGCAGTGACCGCCAGGAAGATCACCGATCGCTTGAACGGCTTCTTCGCGGCGGCCGTGGCCGTCTCGATCAGGGTCGCGATTCCCGACGCGTTGTCCATGGCGCCGTTGTAGATGTTGTCGCCCTCCATCGTGCCCACGCCGATGTGATCGAGGTGCGCCGAGACGACGACGTATTGGTTCTTCAACGCCGGGTCGGTGCCCGGTAGGATGCCAACAACGTTGTCGGAGCTGATGGACTCGGATTCGGTGGCGACCGTCGCACGGACCGAAAACGGAATCGAGAACCGTGGCAACACTTGGCCGGCATTCGACAGGGCGAGGATGTCCCTGAACGCGTGGCCGCTCCCCTCCAAGAACTTCTCCGCCGCAGCCGGGTTGACGGTCACGGCGAGCTGTTGCCCTGTTGTCTCGTCGAGCGCGGGATCGGCGATCGACATCGACGGGAGGAAACGGGCAAGCTTCGAGCGATCCCACGGGATGTCCTGACCTTTCGGGTTTTGTATCGACACGACGCCGACGGCGCCGGCGGCTTTGAGATACGACCAGCGCGTGTTCTGGTAGTGCGCGAGCAGCGGACCGGGAATCGACGACGGTCCCCCCGTCAGGAGCACGACGACGCGACCTTTGAGGTCGAGTCCGGCGAGGTCGTCGTGCCGGGCTTCCGGAATCTGGAGACCATATCCCGCGAACACCATCGGCGCCTCGACGTGTGGCGCCGGAGTGATGCGCATGCTGAACGTCGCCTCGTCTCCTAGCAGGACCGGGACGACCGTCGAACCGCGCACGAGCGCGAGGCTCGACTTCGACTCGACGATCCGCCGCGACGTGAAGGGCACGGGCTGGAAATAGCCCTTCGTCCCGGCGGGCTTGAGTCCGGCGTCCTTGAACTGAATCGCGATGTACTCGGCCGCGATGCGGTGCTCCTGGCTCCCGGTCTCACGTCCCTTCATGCGATCGTCGGCGAGAAAGGCGACATGGCTCCACCATCGCGCAGCGGGCGCCTGGGCGGGAGGGGCTTGCGGGATGGGCGCTTTCGCAGCGGGCGCCTGCGCGGCGAGCCGGATGGCCCCCCACACGGGAATGAAGACAAGCAGAAGTGAGGTGATGGTGCGCTTCAACATGCGGGCAGTATACGGCTGGACAACCGGGTCTTACTTAGCTAATATGCTAATCATGAAGGAATCCGAGCACCCGGGAAAGCCAAGCCAGAGGCCACTCCAAAAGCCGAGCCGCCCGCCGAACGCCCTGTTTCGCGCGCTCGCCGACGAGACCCGGCGCGACATCCTCGAGTACTTGCGCGCAGGTCCTCGCACGTCCGGCGAAATCGCGGCGCAGTTCCGCTCTACCTGGCCCACCATCTCGCGCCATCTCGCCGTCCTCCGCGCCGGCGGCCTGGTCGTTTCGGAACGAAAGGGGCAGGCAATTTACTACGAGCTGAACACGTCCGTCTTCCAGGATCTCGTCCAGCACCTCGTCGGCTGGGTCAAACCGCTCGGGCAGGCGGCCCCGGGCGAACGCCCATTACTCAAGGCGCGTCGCACACAACAAGCCTAGCGAGGGCATCGCCATGACCATGAAGCAACCTCCCCGGGCGCTCGCTGTCGCGGTTCTTGTCACGGGTTACCTTGTCGGCCTCGTCGCGTATCCGAGGCTCCTCGGTCAATTCCTGGACGCCAAACCGGCGGCCCGCATCCTGGTCGCGTTCACGCTGCCCACCACCGCGCTCGTCATCGACATGTTGTTCCGCAGCCTATGGGTGCACGACCGCGTCAGAAGCGACAACGGCGCCTTCGAAGCCACCTATCATGCAATCATCTTCCGCGTGCTGCTCTTTGTCGTCGCGCTGCACGTGGTCGTCATGATCGAATTGACGGGAGCTGCCGACACGCTTGGACTCCGCCTCCCGGCCGGCCGCACCGTCGTTGTCATGCTTGGTGCCGGGATGGTCGCCATCGGGAACCTGTTGCCGCGCACCCGGCCGAATATCGGCGTCGGCGTCCGTACCGCCCGGACGCTGTCGAACCGCGCGCTCTGGCAACAGGTGCACCGCGTCGGCGGTTACGCAACCGTTGCTCTCGGAATCGTCACAGCCGCCGCGGGCCTCGCGTTGAGGCACGACGCGGTGGGACCGGTCGTCACGGCCGCCGAGTTCTGCGCCGCCACGACGGTGTTCATCTCGTATTACAGGCGGGCTCGCGCCTGAAGGGGCGGATGCTCGAAGTTCGAGCGATCTCGAAGCGGACGCCGCTCTGCTGACGAGCTCCTCTTGACATGCTATTTCCATAGCATATATGCTATAAAACTAGCATGACAAAAACGAAGGCCCCTGACCGTCCCGGCCACCCCGTCACCCTCACGCGGCGCGAGCGGCAAATCATGGACATCCTCTACCGGCACGGCCGCGCCACAGCGGCCGAGGTCATGGCGGAGCTTACGGGGGAGCCGAGCTACTCAACGGTCCGCGCGCAGCTCCGCGTGCTCGAGGAGAAAGGGCACGTTCATCACGAAGAACAGGGGCTCCGATATGTGTACCTGCCGGCCGTTCCGCGCCACGCGGCGCGTAAGTCCGCGCTGCGACATCTCGTGGAGACCTTCTTCGACGGCTCACCGGAGCAGGCCGTCGTCGCCCTCCTCGGCGGCGAGGCGGCGCGGCTCTCCGATGATGACCTGAAGCGGATTGCCGACCTCGTCGCCAAAGCGAGAAAGGAAGGCGCACGATGATCAAGGTCTCGATCGTCATCCTGTGCGGCCTGACCGCGACCCTTTTGCTTCGGAGCCGATCGGCGGCGCTCCGCCACTCCGTGCTTGCGGCCGCGATCCTGTGTGGTGGCGCGATGCCGCTCCTCGAGCCGTTCGTCCCATCGTGGCGCGTGCCAATGCACCCCTTGCTCTTCGGGCGAACGGTAGAGCCGCTGACGTTGATCATTCCCGTCCATCCCACGGAGCCCCTCGAGAATCTGCAAGCCGCGGCGCCGCGGGCCTCAGGCTTCGCCTCGCGACTGATGGCAGCGCGCATCCTCGGGGGAATCTGGCTTGCCGGCATGTTGGGCGCTCTCTCGACGCTGATCGTCCGGCTCGCGCGCTTGGCGAGAGTGGCCGCGCGGTCGCAGAAAATGACTAGCGGTCCGTGGGTGGAAATGTTGGCGCGGTTGAGCCGCGCTTACGGCATTCGTCGTCCTGTCAGGCTGCTGCAGAGTACGCATCCAACGCTTCTCGCGACGTGGGGCGTGCGATGGCCGAAGGTCGTCCTGCCGCGCACGGCGCGGCACTGGTCCGAGGACCGCGTACGGGTTGTCCTCGGCCACGAACTGGCGCACATCCGCCGGGGCGACTGGCTGACGCACATGACGGCCGAGCTGCTGCGGTCAGTCTACTGGTTCGACCCGTTGATATGGATCGCGTGCTGGCGACTGCGGCTTGAAAGCGAGCAGGCCTGCGACGACGCGGTGCTCGGGCTCGGGATCGAGGGCCCTGAGTACGCCGCGCACCTGCTGGATCTCGCGCGCACGTTCAAGCAGTCGCGCGC
>DATKHR010000060.1:0-52907 GCA_035510155.1 Vicinamibacterales bacterium | reverse complement strand
CTCCCCGGGGCAGCGACAGCGTGAACTCCACTCCAACGTCCGGCCCGCTCGACACGGTCGCCTCGCCGCCGTGTGCCTGCGCGATGTGCTGCACGATCGCGAGCCCCATGCCGGAGCCGGGCACGCGCCGCGCCTCGGCGCCGCGATAGAAGCGCTCGAAAACACGCGCCTGCTCGCGCTCGGGAATCGGCGGGCCCGAATTGCGAACCGCAATCTCGCTTCTTTCCCCATTCGAGCCGCCCGGACCGCCTCGGCCGCCGCCCGCCGCGGTAATCTCTATTCGCGAAGTGGGCGGCGAATACTTCACAGCGTTGTCGAGCAGCTGGCTCAGGGCGAGATCCAATAGATCGCGATCGGCGTCGACGAGAAAGTCATCCGGCACGCTGTTGATGACGGGATGACCGTCGAGCCTGGGACCGAGCCTCACGATCGTCGACCGCACGATGGCTGCGAGATGATGGCGCTCACGGCGCACGACGAAATCGCCCGAGTCGATCCGCACCATCTTGACGGCGTCGCTGACGAGCCCCTGGAGGCGATCGACCTCCTCAGCGATGATGTCGACGAGCTCGCGGTCCCGTCCGCCTGGCAGCATGTGCGACAGGAGGTCACCGCTCGCCGCCTTCATGGAGGTCAGCGGCGTTTTGAATTCATGCGCCATGGCGTCGAGCATGGCCGCGCGCAGCTCGCTGCTGCGATGAGCGGCCTCGGCCCGCGCCGCGGCTTCGTGCCCCCGCGCGCGCTCGAGGCCGATGGCCGCGAGGTTGGCGATCGACTGGATCACCGTCTCATGCAGCTTGCCCGTCACCGCAAGACTTCCGATCGGCGCGCCACCAAGCCGAATCGGCACGACGACATGACCTTCCGGCTCGTGGACCGCCACAGCGCTCCGCGCGACGTCGCGAAGCCGCGGCTCGATGTGGCGCAGCTCGCTGATGCCCCCCTGCGCGATCACGTCGGTCTGCTGATCGAACAGCGCGACGGCCGGCAGCTCGAACGTCTCAGCAATGCGCTGCGCGATCCCCGCCGGAAGCGACAAGCTGGTTTCAGAGAGAAGCAGCGAGCGACTGAGGGCGTACAAGTGCTCCAGGTCTCGCTGCCGCTCGGCCGCTTCGAGATTGCGTCGCTGCGCGCGTCCCGAGAGTTGACTTGTGACGACCGCCGTGATCAGAAAGGCGAGGAGCGCCACCCAATTCTGGGGATCCGCAATGGTCAGCGTGCCAATGGGAGGGAGAAAGAAGAAGTTGAAGCACAGGACCGCGGCGAGGGAAGCAACTGTAGCCTCCGCGATTCCCCACCAGGTCGCGATGAGCAGAATCGCGATCAGGTAGCTCAGCGCGACCGTCGTCGGATTTGCCGACACCACGCGAACGTACACGGCCGTGATGAGGGCGACGAGGCCGACGGCCGTGGCCGCGCGGGTCAACAAAGACAGTCTGCGCACCGAAGAACCGATCCCTCAGCGTACCCAAGCCCCGGCAGGGGGTCAACCGACCCCTTTCTCCACGATTCCTGATGCCCGACTAAGGACTTTCTAATCCGCCAGCGCGTAGGTTGGCAACATGGCCAACCACCTGAAACCCGCACAGATCATGCTCATTGTCGCAATGGCTTTCGCGCCGGCGCATATCGGCTACGCTGCTCCGCAGGAACAGGCGACGGAACCGTCAAAAGCACCGGAACAAGCAGCAGAATCGCAGCCGGCTGAACCGCCGCAGCCACCCCAACCACCGCCGCCGCAACCGCAGGCGAAGCCCGACCCGTTCGCGTTTGCGGACTTCACCTGGTTGAGCGGCAACCCCCGCACCAAGGAGTCGCCGCTCGACACCAAAGCGTTCACCGGCGAGTTCCGCGCGGACACCAACTTCACCTACAGCTTCAACAAGCCGATCGACGACACCATTTCCGGCTCCAGCGAGATCTTCCGTTCCGGTGAGTTCCAGCTGACGCAGCTTGGCATCGGCGGCGATTTCCACTACGACAACGTGCGAGGCCGGCTGATGACGCAGTTCGGCATGTACGCACAGACCACGCCGCGTAACGACGCGAGCCCCGGCCGCGGCCAATGGCAGCTCGACACCGCGTATCGGTACATCTCAGAAGCCTATGGCGGCTACCACTGGGACAAGCTGTACGGCGTCAATCTCGATGCGGGGATTTTCATGTCATACATCGGGCTCTGGAGCTACTACCAGTTCGACAATTGGACTTATCAGCCTTCCTATGTCTCGTCGAACACGCCCTGGTTCTTCAACGGCCTGCGGATTCAGATCTTCCCGAGCGACAAGTTGAAGATCGAGCCGTGGCTCATCAACGGTTGGCAGTCCTACGGGAAGTTCAATCACGCGCCCGGCATCGGTGGCCAGGTCCTCTGGCGTCCAAACGGCTCCGTCTCGGTCGTCCTCAACAACTATTGGGGGACCGACACGCTTGGCCTGCCGGACAGGAAACGCATTCACACCGACGACAGCATCCAGGTGAAGTACTACGAGGACAAGGACGCCCTGATCACGAGGGCGGCGTTCACCTTCACGGTCGACGCGGGCTGCGAGTTCGGCGGCGGTGTGAGTTGCGGAGGGGGCACACCCGACGCGCCGTCGCAGACGTTCCTGGGCTTCATGGCGTACCACCGCCTCTGGTTCAACAGGGACGTGTTCGCGCTCACCGTGGGCGGGGGCGCGATCAACAACCCGGGCCGCTACCTCGTGCTCGTTCCGCCGATCAACGGCGCGACCGCGTACACCGGGACGCCGTACTTCACGGCGAATCCCGGCGACTCGTTCAAGGCGTGGGACACGCAGGTCACGTTCGATTACCTGCCGAGCCAGTTCGTCACCTTGCGATCCGAGTTCGTGTACCGCGGATCGAGCGTTCCGTACTTCGCCGGACAAGGCGGCATGACGCCGCCCGGCGGCAACACAGGAACGCCCGCAACCCCGGTCCCCGGTTGGGCGCCCGATCTCCAGAAGTCCGAGAACCGCGTCACGTTTGCTTTGCTGGTCAAGCTCTAGACGCCATGGCGGCCCATTTCGTGCGCATTTCGCACGAATTTCAGGACATTCATGATGACCTGAGCCAAATTCACAGGTCATGTCCTGCGAAATGTGCAGATCGGGCACACTTCTGATATCATCCATCGGGTCGAGGGGGGCTTTATGGCGACCCGAATCGTTCTGGCCACTGTCGCGACCCTGTCTGTCGCCGCCACCCTGGCCGCAGCCCAGACGCCTTCCGGCGGCTCCGGCCCGGACTCGCCGGATCACATGATCCTCGTCGGCTGCGTCGCGCGCGCGGACGACGGTCTGTTCCTCAAAACGATTGCCGCTGATCTAGACGAGCATCGTCGCTCGGCCGGGACCAATTCCGCCAAAGGGTCAACACCCATTGGCTCCAGCGGGGAGATGGTCGTCCGAAAGACTTCGTCAGGGTCGAATTCGGCGAAAGGCTCAACGCCCATTCCGGTCGCCGTCGGCGGGACCGCACAGAGGACGAGCGCCGTCATGAGCGCGAAGGGATCCGTCCCGATCGTCAGCAGCGCCGCTCTCCTGACTTACGAGCTGGACGGGGCCCCCGAACTGTTCTCGCCCGAGACCGGCCACGTCGTCGAGATCACCGGCAGCGCCTTGGCCGTTCCTGCGTCCGCGCCTGCTGCGCCGCCGCGCGCCGCGCGCAAAGTGAAGGTTGAGTCGGTGAAGGTCCTGCCGTCGACCTGCGCCCAGTAGGCGTCGGGCAGCCGCTAGGCGTCGGGCAGCTAGCGTGTCTTTTTGCGAGCAGCTCTCTCCGAGCGGTCCGCCGAGGCCGGCTCAGCAAATGGATTCCGAAAGCGCACGCCCTGTAACTCGTGCCCATCCTTCAGATCTTCGGTCCAGAGGACGCTGGAACCCATTTCCGCAGCGGCACGAACCACCGACGCATCCCAGAAACTCAATTGCGCCCGTTGGTGAAGGGCGATCGCGCCAAGAACATCGTCTGCGGTCGGCGCGAACACCCTCCAGGTCGCAAACTCCCGAATTCGGTCTGCGGCTTCCTCAATTGGGAGGCGCTGGGGAACCTTTCCAGTGATCGTGACGAAGAATTCCTGTAACACTTGGACGCTGAGACACCCGGTGCCCGTCTCCCATAGCCTCGCCAGCAGTTCTTCGGCGACTGCCTTTTTCCTTCCAGCTGAGGCGTCGAAGGCGTAGACGAGGACGTTCGTATCGACGAATTCGCGCGCCGGCTCAGCGCTCATGAAGCTCGTGACGCGTCCATGTCCGGCGGCCGCGTGTGCCGAGCGACCCGGCCGACTTCATCGCACCTAGCGCACGTTTTCTCGCGGCGGAGTACCGACGATCTTCATCCGCCAGGCGGGTCAGTGCCTCTGTCATGAGTGCCGACACCGACGTGTCCGGGTCGGCGGCGAGGCGCTTCACTTGCTTCAGAAGCTCCCGCGGGAGGCTCAACGTCACGTTCTGGCTCTCCATCACGAAAACAAGTGTAGCACGAAAAATCGTGACAAGAGTGCAGCTGGCCCCGCAGGCAGGGAGGGTTGACGAACGTCAGCCTCGTCACGGTCGCGGTTGTGCGCGCGCGTACTGTTTGACGTGCGCCAGCGCCTCGCGCACAACGCTTTCAACCAGTTGCCTGCTCCGCTTGACCTTTCCCATCAGCATGGCGCCCTGCATGGTCGCCAGACAGAAGTCGGCGAGCTGCGCCTCATCAGTACGCAGATCGAGGCGGCCGCCCGCTTTCTCCTTAATGAAGAAGGTCGCGATCCTGTGCTTGGCCACCTCGAAGATCAGATTGAGATCCTGCCGGATCAACTCGTCGTTCTCGGTGACTTCGTTCCCGATCGTGCCGAATGGACAGCCGCGCGTCATCCGGAAACGGTTCTGTCGCGCGATTTGATCGGCAAACCACCGCTCGAGATCCTTCCACGATTCGACGTCATAGCCGAACGGGCCGTCGCCGTTGCGAATCTCCTCCAGGTAGGTCTCGAGCACCGCGTGGACGAGACCTTCTTTGCTCTTGAAGTAGTGGTAGAACTGCCCCTTGCCCGTCCCAGACGCTTCGATCACCTGATCCGGGCTGGTTGACCGGACTCCCTGGCGATGGAACAAGTCCGCTGCGACTGCGATGATCTTGCGGCGCGTGTCGTTCCCTCTCGCTGATCGCTCGGCCATAGCGTTCTCAATTGTACTCGTTGGTACAGTTGTCCTCGGTTCGCAGGCGGCTCCCGCGCCGGATCGATGGCGTCCATCTGTACTTGCTTTCGGCCCGACAGCCCCGTATGTTTCGCTCCCATGAAGACCGCTACATCTGCTGAGCTGGTGAAGAACGAATGGGGCGCGATTCTCGACCACACCGATCTGCTGGAGCTTCGATGGTTCGCTTCGACGGCCAGCATGACCGACGGCGGGTTCATGGCGACGCTCTGCCTCTTTGTGTCAGAGGCTGAGAAAGCTCGCGCCAGGCGCCTCTTCATCGACGCGACTGAGTTTCGCCATCGGTTGGGCTCCGGAGTCCTGGAATGGCGCGACGCGCACATCATTCCGCGCTACGGCGGCGCGGGCGTTCGAAGGTTCGCGTTCCTCATGCCGGCAGGATTCCCGAACCCGGGGTCCGAAGCGTTCGAAGGACCGGCGGTGTTCCCAACGAAATGGTTCGTCGATCGCCAGCAAGCGCTCGGCTGGCTTCGGGAAATACCATGAGCCCATTGCTGCTGTTCGGTCTGCAGTTCACATTGTCGCTGGCCATCTTCGCGCTGATCGCGATGTGGTACATCGCTCCGGCGCTCGACAGACTGCCCATTCACGCGGCGCTCGTTCCGTTGTTCCTGGTGCACACGCTTCGCTATTTGCCATCGACCGCGTTCGCGCCAGGGCAGGTCGACCCGAAGCTTCCGATGGACGCGATGGCGACGATTGCCTATGGGGACCTGGCGTCCGCAATCCTCGCGCTCGTCGCCGTCGTGTTTCTGCGGTACCGATGGGCAGGCAGCATCGCCGTGGCATGGCTCGTGAACATTCTCGCGAGCCTCGACTGGTTGAACGGAGGATTCGTCGCCGCGTCTAACCAGTTTCCAACCTACGCACTCGGCGGCAACTGGTACATCGTCAACTACTACGTCCCCGTGATTGGCGTCGTCCACGTCATGATCTTTCGGCGTCTGCTCAAAGCGCGCTAACCGTGCACGCTCATCGGTGAACGATACGTCGCGACGAGCACGCCGGTGGGCCATCCCCGCGTAGGGCGCTGCCCACCCGCCTTGCGTGAAGTCGTCGCGCGTGTCCTCGTCAGGCATCCGGCCTCCTGACAGGGGGATCAGGGCTTCTTGATCTCCAGGTAGTCGATGATCGCGCGCTCGGCGCCGTCGGGCGTCCCCTCGATCCGGATCACATCACCCCGCGACAGCGGGACATGATGCACGATGCGGCGCGTCGAGGTATGGCCGTTCGGCTCTGGCGAGGGGAGGTCGGCATCAGCGCGCCAACGATCGATCTCCCGGCCCGAGGCGGCGTGCAACGCGGGGTTTCGAGCGTGGTCCGCCACGCTGGGGTGCAAGATGACCAGCCGGAACGCCGACGTGCCGTCGCGCTCATCGAAATACTGGACAATCAGGTCGTAATCGCCGGGATCGCCCGCGAATGTGTGCGTCGCGGCGCATGTCCGGAGTGTCGCGCACACAATCGCGCGTCCGCCTGACGCCGTCTCCCACGGCGTCACCGGTGCGACGGTGTATCCGTCAAGCGTCATCGATTCGGCTTCAACTCGACCGGGAAAGTGGCCGGCGCGTCCGTTCTCGTCAGCGATGCCGGAAGTCCTCAGGAACCACGTGTTGACCGCGTCGCGCCATACCACGGCATGCCCCGCCTGGTACTCGAGCCTCGTGAGTACTGCGGCGTAGCGCTCGCGGTCGATGAGCCCCTCGAGCCCATGCCACCGTGCCACGAAGGACGCCGCCTCCGCGGCGCCTTCCTCATGTGCGTCGTAGATGTGCTGGATCACCGTTTTGCCCGACTTCAACCGATGCGAATAGGGAACGTGATGCATGAAGAGCAGCAGCTCGTCCGGACATCGATCGATCGATTCGTACATGGCGGCGACGGGCGGCGAGTACTGGCCGATGAAGCCCGTGCCCGTCGCGACCGTCCGGTCCATGCCAATCCCGCGCTCGTCCGCGCGGTGCCACTGCCCCCAGCCGTTGCGCTCAGATGACTCGACGGCCGGCCCGTAGTGCACGTTGATGATGTCGGTGAGCGTTCCGGCGCCGAGCGGGCCGGTGTAGCGCTCATAGGCGGGCCACGACTCGAGCAGGATGCCGACGATGGTCGAGACGACGCGTGGATGGTGGCCGAACGTCATGGCCGTCCACTCGCCCGCGATGCGCTCCGATGAGAGGTCCGGATTCCACGCGAGCCGCCCGAACCCATAGAGGTTGGCCATCGCCAGGTCGTATCCCAGCCAGTTCGCGTCGCGGCCGACGTTCGACACGCCGACGAATCCACCGAGCGGTCTTGCGAACGTCGCGCCGCTCACCAGCGCCTTCACGGGCGTCCCGGCGCCCTTCACCTGGAGGTCGAAGTCGAGCGTCTCCTTCCACATCGGAACCAGAAAACAGACGTGCCGCTGCTGACCCGTATATTCCTGCGTGATCTGAAGCTCGATCGCCTGATTGGTCGCTTTGAGCGTGCCGAAGAGCGGGGAAGCCGGCTCGCGCACCTGAAAGTCGATCGGCCCGTGCTTGATCTGGAGCACGACGTTGTCGTCGAACCGACCGTCGAGCGGGCGAAAGTTGTCGTCGGCCGCGCGCGCGCGATCGTTCCTCGGGTTCCGCCAGTCCATGTGGTGGTCGTAGACGAACCCACGGTAGAAGAGCACCCCACGGTGCGGCGCGAGCGCGCGGGCGATGACGTTCGCTGCGTCCGCATGCGTCCGGCCGTACGCCGACGGGCCGAGTCGTCCCTCGGAGTCGGCCTTCAGCACGAGGCCCGCGAAATCCGGAATCGCCGCGTAGATGTCGTCGACGGTCCGCTTCCAGAAAGCGGCCACGCGCGGATCGACCGGATCGAAGGTCTCGAGCCCACCGATGGCTGTCGGGCTGCTGAAGTCTACCGCGACCGCCAGCTGTACTCCCCAAGGGCGGAACTGAGCGGCCAGGCGAACGAGATCAGGGATGAAGCCTCGCGTGATGACGGTGGGGTTGGCATTGACGTTGTTCACGGCGCACGCGTTCACGCCCACTGAGGCCAGGAGCCGGGCGTAAGCGGCGACGCGAGAGAGATCGTCTCGAACGCGGTCGTGCTCGAAGAAGATGGACGGTCCCGCGTAGCCGCGTTCAATCGTCCCATCGAGGTTGTTCCACTCGTTCACCCACCGGAGCGGCGCGGCGGGCTCCTGGCGATCGTCGAGGTGAGCGATCGGCTCGCCGAGCGCGATGCGCCGAAGCAGCGCGAAGGTTCCGTACAGGACGCCGCGATCGCTCGCACCCGCGACGATGAGCTGTCGGTGGAGGGGAGCGGCCCCGGCGGCAGCCGGAAGGTCGCCCAGCCAGAAGCTATCGGGGCGGTCGAGATCCGGAACAACCGCTGTAGGAAAGGCGCGGCGAACCTGGTCGCTAGTGCCAAGCACGATCGCGTCGACATCGATGGCGCTTTTTCTCGCTCCAGGGGCCCCCGCTCCCAGGATGTCGGGCGCCCCCGAACTCACCAGGCGGCGATCGAGCATTGAGCCCACGCCTCGGACGAGCTCGTCGTGCGCCGATCGGAAGACGATCGAATCGCCGAGCATGACGACGGCCCCGGGCAGCGTCGCGTACTGCGCGCGCGCCGCCGGATCTGTGATGCGCTCGTAGCGGAGCCACGCGTCGGCGCCGGTCTCGGCGGAAGCCGAGGCCGCCCCTAGAAAGAACCCGAGCAAGCCGGGCAACACGAGCAAGACGAGCCGACCGAGCCAGACCGCTCGGGACGGAGCCCGTCGAATCATGAGCCTCATGACACCGTTGATTTGCCCTATCGTAGCTCGCAGGGCCTCTCGGGCCACGGCCTGCGGCACGGTTTTCGGTGCGGATTCAGGACCAACACCTCCGCGGTCGCGGCGTTTGCCGGGGATGGATTGGGATTCCTGCTGCCCGAGGCCACACTGGCGGTGTCGAGAATCGTCGTGCCGTCCGGGGTCGAGCAGTCGACGGAGAGCGTGAGCGTGAACAATGCGGGCACGCCCACATCCAGCGAGCGGGCCTTGCAGATGATGCGGCCGCCCGTGCCGACGACGGGTGTCGTACATCTCCATCCGGCTGGAGCGGTGATCAAGTGCAACACGGTGTGGTCCGGGATCGCGTCGACCAGGAACGGGGTGGAGGCCGGATCCGGACCATTGTTCGTCATCGAAATCGCGTATGAAACGTGGTGGCCGCTGAATACGACGGCTGAGGCTGCACGGATCGTCACCGCGACGTCCGACCCTGGCAGCTTGAGCGGGTCGACGACACCCAGATACGCGAGTTTGTGCTGCAACGACTGATCGAAGAGCAGCGGCGCGTCGACCCGGCGAGACGACGTCAGCCAGGTGTGATCGTCAGCTTCGCCCCAGAACGTCACCGAGCTGATCTGCCCTTTCAATGCCCGGAACACCTGAAACAAGTCGCGATAGAGGTAGCCCTGCTGAATCAGACGATCCGCGGGAATGTCGGCATAGTCCAGGAAGGCCTCGCCGCTGTTCGTGTACACGCTGATATCGAGCTCAGTGATCTGGTTGTCGACGCCGAGGCCGGAAAACAGATTGATGGTGTCGGCGACGGACTGGGCCTGTGGAAAGCCGATGTTGCTGTGCATCTGGTGTCCTACGCCGTCGATGGGCACGCCTCGGTTCCGCAGATCCCGAACGAGGTTGTAGAGGAACGTCCGCTTGGGCTCCTCGGTGGTGTTGTAGTCATTGATGTAGAGTCGCGCGGCCGGCGCCGCTTCATGGGCCACCAGAAACGCGGTGTCGATGTAGTCGGTTCCGGTGATGGTGAACCAGGGGCTGCGGCGGAAGCCGTCAGGCTGGCTGGGGTCGATGACCTCGTTCACGACGTCCCAGGCGTACACGTCGCTGCCGAAGTGTTCCACGACGCCGCGGATGTGATTGGTCAGCCGCTGCAGCAGAAGCGCCTTGTTTTCGAGTGTCGGCGTCATGGGATTCCGATCCACGTCCAGGAACACCCAGGGTGGAATCTGGTTGTGCCAGACAAGCGTGTGCCCGCGCACCTGCATGTTGTGAGCCTGGGCAAATCGGACCTGCGCGTCGGCGTTCGTGAAGTTGAATCGTCCCTCGGCGGGCTCGGTCGCATCCCACTTCATGTCGTTTTCCGACGTGATGCTGTTGAAGTGCCGCGCCAGCAGTTCGGCGTGCGGTCCCGAGAGGTCGGCGGCATAGACGGCCGCACCGACTGGAAAGAAGTCGGCCAATGCTTCGGCGACCGGCGGCAGGTCCGGCTCGATCTGCAGCGGGGCGACAAACGTCAAGTCGAAGTCGTCGATATAGAAAGACGCGGTTCCTGCAGCCGACTCGACGTACAAGGACAGCGTGTCGTAGTTGAAGGCGAAGTCGACCCTCGCGGCAAGGTGCACCCATTCCCCAGTGGTGACGAGCGTATTGCCCACCAGGGTGTTGAAATTCGTCATGCCGTCAAGGGTTCTCTGCAGACTGAGCCGCAGCTCGGTGTCCGCCTCGCCCGGCGCGAGCTTTGCCCACAGCGAGACGACATACCGTGAGCCATTGCACATCTTCCCGGTCGCGTCGATGCTCGGGCCGCTGAACGCGTGTTGCCGGCCGGTGATCAAGAGACTGAGACTCCCGCTGTGCGCGTCGGCTGGCGTGACGATCAGGCGCTCTTCGCCGATGCGTGGCGTCCAGCCGTCCGGCCCGCCGTCCTCGAAGTCGGTGTGAAGACCCGAGGGATCCGGCGGGCCATCGCAGGTCGCGGCGCTCGCCCGGAACGGCGTGACGAGCGCGATAGTGAAAGCGAAGACGCGTGCTAGAACCATCGCCTTGTCCAAGCGCAGCACCCAGCCCGCAGTCAGCTGACGTGCGGTCACGATAACCGTTGACGGCCTCGCCAGATCAGAACGAGAAGCGGAGACCTAGTCGGAAATTCCGCTCGCCGACGCCCGTCGTCCCTGTGATGTACCCGAACGTGCTCTGGTTGGAGATGTCGCCGCTCGGATTCGCGAAGTTCGGATGATTCAGCGCGTTGAGCGCCTCGATGCGAAGTTGTGCGACGGCCGTGCCGCCGAGCGAGAACGAACGGAACAGACCCAGGTCGAGCTCGACGTATCCCGGTCCGCGGAGGCTGTTGCGAGGCGAATTCCCGAAGCGCTGCGCCTGCCCGGCGGGAATGTTGACCGGCTGATAGGCGCTCCGATCGAAGTACTGATACTGCGTCGGATCCGCGCCGGCCGGCGCCGCGCCCGGCGTGAAGTTGTTGTTGATCGCGACTGTCCCTTTGATCAGATCCGGGACCTGCGAGCTGCCGGGGGCGTTCAAGGCGCCTGCGGTGCCCTGGACGATGTAGATCGGCGTGCCGCTCATCGCGGTCAGGATGCCATTGAGCTGCCACCCGCCGAACACCGCGTCCTGCCAGCCGTTGTTGGCCCAGCGCTCCTGCCTGCCGAACGGCAGGCTGTAGGAGCCGAACGCCTGAAAATTGTGCCTGCGGTCGTAGCCGGCCAGCCCGTAGTTCAGTTCCTTGGACGGCAGATACTGGATGCGCGGATTGCCCGCTCCCGGCGCGTTGCCGCCCGCGTTGTCGGCGTAGTCGGTCGTCCGCGACAACGTGTAGACGAGGTCGAGTTGCGCGTTGCGCCGGCGCGCGCGCACGGCCGTCTGAAGGCCGTTGTAGATGGTATCGCCGTACGGCTGGAACGAGTTGATGTCGGCCGTGGCGTTGGCGATGCCGGCGAGCACCAGCGCTCGCCCGGCGTTGCCCGTGCCCGGTGCGGCGGCGTTGATGTTCACGAAGTTCATCTGGCCGATCGCCCGGGTGCCCACGTAGCCGGCCTGTCCCGTCAGCCAGGGTGTCAGCTCGCGCTGGAACGTCACGTTGTAGGAATCGACGTGGGGGCGGTGCAGATCGGCCGGATAGGTCCCCGTCCCGACGCCCGTCGGCAACGGCAGCACGCCCGCGTTCAGGTTGGGCGGGGCGGTCGACGGAATCAGACCCTGTCTGAGCGTCGTGACGGGGATGTACGGGTTGTTCTGCACCTGCAGCATTTCCCACGCGAAGACCGACGGATACGAGTTTCGGAAGTTGATGAAGCTCGAGTTGTCCGCCGATCGCGCGTAGCCGGCGCGGAGCACGTTCTTCTCCCCGAGGCGCTCGGTGGCCCCCAGACGCGGCATGAACATGCCGTGCGTCGTCGCGCCGGTGTCCTGCGGCGTGTTGCCGTAGCCTCCGATGAGCACGAGTCCGGTCGTCGGATCGAACCGGTTGACGCCTTTGCCGTCGGGACGCGTCGGCCAGTACTGCTCTTCCCAGCGCACGCCCAGCGCGAGCGTCAGGCCATGCGTCGCCTGCCATGTGTCCTGCACGTACGCCGCGTTGGTCTTCATGATGAGCGAGTTCGGGTTGAGCAGCTGATCCACCTTGCCGGCCCGCGTCGGCAGGCCGAGCAGGAAGTCCGCCCACGAGTTGAACCGCGCGTCGCTCGGGGCCGGCGTGCTTTGCAACATCGTTGCCTGGCCGTTGAAGACGAACGTGCCGCGCACCGTCTGGAACGTTCCGCCCTGCGGCTGGAAGTGGTTGATCTGCTGATTGAGGTACTCGAATCCCCCACGGAACTGGTGCCGGTTGACCAGCTTCTGCAGGTTGACGGCAGCGCTGTACTGGTTGTCGCGGAACTGGAACGGGTTTCCCGTGCCGTCGTTGCCGAGGTTCGACCAGTTCGCGATCTGGAAGGACGGCAGGCCGCCCTGTAGCGGGTCTGGACCGTTGGTGCCGGGGATGTTCATCTTGGTCGGATCCGATCCGACGTTGACGCCGATGTCGGGCGCCGTCGCGCCGAGCACCTGGTGCGTGAAGCCAAAGTTCGCGTCGAGCAGCGTGTTCGCGCTGATGATGTAGGTCGTGCCGAATCCCAGGACCTGCGTCCGGCCGGGCGCGATGCCGACCGAGCCGTTGCCGGCCGACGATCCGCCGCCCGCGTCGCCGAGGGCGTACGCATCGTTGATGTACGAAGGCGAGTTGCCGTAGCGTCCGAAGACGTTCAGTTTGGAGCTGGCGTAATTGACCTTCAGATCGTAGTTCGTGCGGTCGTAGGATGTCGCGCCCGTCGTCAGCACGTTGTTGACGTACCCGGGCGACGTCGTGGCGGGCAGGCGGTTGATCAGATACAGCGCCGCCTGATCGATCCGGTTGGCCGGGATCGTGTTGTTCGGGAACGGCGTGCGCAGCGCGGGATTCGGGTTGGACAACGGATCGTAGACGATCGCGCCGCCCTGGGCCGGCGTCGGAAACACGACGTTGCCCGCGGCGTCGGGACGAAGGTTCGCCGGCGCGATCGATAGGAGCCGGTTGCCGGGCGCCGTGCGCTGCGTCGACTTCTCGGCGTTGAAGAAGAAGAACAGCTTGTCCTTGACGATCGGGCCGCCCAGATTCGCTCCGTACTGCATGATCGTGTTCTTCGGGTTCGTGGGCGTCGTCTGGAACTGGTTGCGCGCGCGCAGCGCGGCGTCAGTGTCGTAAACCCATCCGGTGCCGCGGTACTGATTGGTTCCCGTTTTCACCACGACGTTGATCGCGGCGCCGCCGGACATGCCCATCTCGGCCGTGTAGGAGTTCGTGACGATGCTGACCTCTTCAATCGCTTCGGGGGACGGCACGTACGCCGTATTCGTCGGCAGCCACACGTACTGCACGGGCGACCCATCGATCCGCGTCTGGTTCTGCCAGCCCGAGACGCCGTTGGCGCTGAACGAAATCGCGCGCTGGGGGCTGCCCGCGGTCGAGTTGGCCTCGCCTTGTCCGTTCTCCGTACGCACAACCACCGCACCGGGCACGGTCTGCATCAAGCTCTGATAGTTGCGCCCGAGGCTGCCGGCGAGCGGGAGATCGTTGACCTCCTGGGCGGTCTGGGTGACGTGGATATCCGCGCGGTCGGCTTGCAGCGGCACCGCAGCGGCGACCACGTCCACCTTCTCGCTCACCGGCGAGACGTCAAGCGCGCCGTCCACCCGGCGCACCGTGTTCGAGTCGACCCGGACGCCGCGTTGGGTCAGCGTCTTGAAGCCACTCAGCTCGAACGACACGTCGTAGAGGCCGGGCACGAGATCGCTGAAGACGAACGCACCCCGTTCGTCCGTAACAGCGCTTTTCACGACACCGGTACCGGTGTTGGCCGCCTGAACCGTGACGCCGGGCAGCACCCCGCCCGTCGAATCGTTGACGCTTCCGGTAATTGTTCCGTAGAGGAGCTGCGCTCGGGCTGGCACGGGGATCGTCAGCGCAAGCGCCACGGTCAGCACGATCGGCAGCACCACCGCGAGCGGCAGCGCCTGCGCGAATGCGGGCGCTGACCTGGTTGTCCGCGCCAGCGGGCGTGCCACCGCGCGCGCGCGCATCAGGATCACCGCCGGGAGCAAGTTTGCGCCGGAGACGGTTCGAGCCTCACTGACCATCGCCACCCTCCTGAGGACACAAGTCGTGACCTATTAGTTCGAGTCAACAACAAACACGTCACGCCTCCGAGCCATGTGACCAATCCTCCCGTGCCTCGCGACTGAAGCCTCTACCGAGTTCCTCTACGCGACGTGTGGCGCGCCGAAATGCTGCTGCACCACGAGCGTTGCGGCGCCCCGCAGCCGGGGCTGCATCGCAAGGTCGGTCGGCACGATCCGCGTCGCCGCGAGAGCCGGCAACGAGCGCCGCGTCATCACGTCTGAAACGATGGGCCCGACACGCCGCCACGCGCCCGTCACTTCACCCACGATCACGATGACGTCGGGCGCCAGGCCGGTGGCAAGCATGGCCAGACCGGCGCCCAGAGACTCCGCCATGCGTTCGAGCGCGCGGACGGCGAGCGCGTCGCCCTGGTCGGCCGAACGCAGAACGTCCTCGAAACGTACCGGGTGCGGCGATCCTGGCGCCTTTGTTGCCGTTTGGCTCGCGTAGTACTGAGCCGCTGCCGAATTCGACGCGTAGCGCTCCCAGCACCCCCGTTTCCCGCATGGGCATTGGGGGCCGTTCTCGTCGATCGTCACATGGCCGAACTCGCCGGCCATTGCGGTGCCGCCGTGCACGATTTGCCCGTTGACGAGCAGCCCGACGCCAATGCCCTCGGACACCGTAACCGCGATGAGATGCCGCACCCGCTCGGGATGGCCGCCGAACCAGAGCTCCGCCAGGGCGCACGCGTTCGCGGCGTTTTCCAAGACGACCGGCAGCTTGACCGCGGCCTCGATCTCGCGAAGGAGATTGATCTCGGTCCATCCGAGATTCGGCGCGAATACGAGTCGGCCGGATGAGTCGACGCGCCCCGGCAGGCTCACGCCGACCCCCTCGCAGACCATCTGCGGATGGACGCGCCGAAATTGAGCGACCGTCCGCGACAACTCGCGGACAAACTCTGCCGGTTGGCGCGGCGTCCGCCACGCCGTCTGCATTACGAAACGAGCGTCGACGCCCGACAGCCCGATCGTCGTGGTCTCGGGCCTCAGGTCGACGGCAATAATGCCGGCCCGCTCGACGTTCAAGTGCAGGAATCGCGGGCGCCGCCCGCGAGGGGCTCGGCCAATCGCGCCCTCGGTCACCCAGCCTTCCCCGATCAATTGATCGACAATGGCCGACACCGTGCTGCGTTGGAGCCCCGATCGTCGCGCGAGATCGGCTCTCGACATCGGCTGGTGGCGCCGGAGGAAGTTGAGCGCGATCCGCCGGTTGATCTGACGGGCGGTCTCGCTTGTCGCCACCTGGAAGTTCGTCAGATCGATCTTGCGCACGTCCGCGACCACTCCACAATTGTTGTCAGCGCGAACTATAGGACTGGTCCCCGTTGCTGTCAAGCGAACAGCTGGACTCGCGCGCGAGAATGCGCGTATCCTTTCGGCCACGTCCGCGACCGGTCGTGGCGCCGACCATCACGTTCGGCGGGCGAACGAAAGACGTTCTCAGCGGACCAAGGACCAGAAATGGACCACGCCACCCCCCGAAGCGCCGCAGGACTGTTGTTTCTTGTCGCGACATTGATTCCCGCAGCGACGCTCATGGAGCTCATCGGCCGTGCGCAGGGAACGCTTCCGGCGTACCGCGACGTGTCTCGATCGATCGACGAGCGCGTCGCCGACCTGCTCTGGCGCATGACCGTCGATGAGAAGGTCGCGCAGCTCCAGGGGATCTGGAACCGCAAGGCGCAAATCCAAAGCGCGGACGGCCGGTTCAATCCCGACAACGCGCAAGCCATGCTCGGCAACGGCCTCGGTCAGGTCTCGCGGCCCAGCGAGATCGGCAGCACGCCGTCCGGGCCGCGCGTCCGCGGTCCGCGCGAGCAGGCCGAGTTCGTCAATGCCGTCCAGCGGTGGGTCATCGACAACACGCGCCTCGCGATTCCAGTGATGTTTCACGAGGAAGCGCTGCACGGGCTCGCCGCACCTCGAGGCACGCACTTTCCGGTGCCGATCGCCCTGGCAAGCACGTGGGATCCGGCGCTCGTCGAGCGCGTCATGAGCGCGGCGGCCGCCGAGGCGCGGGCTCGTGGCTGCCAGGAGGTGCTCTCGCCCGTCGTCGATCTGGGGCGGGATCCGCGATGGGGACGAATCGAGGAGACCTACGGCGAGGATCCATATCTCGTCTCGAGGTTCGGCGTCGCGGCCGTCCGCGGCTACCAGGGCAGCAGCCTACCGCTCGCCCCGGGGAAGGTGTTCGCGACGCTGAAGCACTTCGCCGGCCATGGATCGCACGAGGGAGGTGTTAATACGGCGCCTGCGCTCGTGCCGGAGCGGCTCCTCCGATCGGAGTTCCTGGTGCCGTTCGAAGCGGCGATTGTCGAAGGGGGCGCCTTTTGCGTGATGCCGAGCTACAACGAAATCGACGGGGTGCCCTCACACGCCAATCGGTGGCTGCTCGACGACGTCCTGCGGCGCGAGTGGGGGTTCCGTGGCCTCGTCGTCTCCGACTACTTTGGGATTCAGCAGCTCGCGACCCGCCACCACGTGGCGCGCGACGCTGCCGACGCCGCCAGGCAGGCGCTCGAGGCAGGCGTGGACGTCGAGCTGCCGGATCCGGACGGGTCTCCGAGGCTCGCCGGCATGGTGAAGGACGGCCGAATCGCGGAAGCGCAGATCGATCGCGCCGTCGGTCGCGTCCTCCGAGCGAAGTTCCTTGCCGGTCTGTTCGAGCATCCGTACGTCGATCCGGAGGAGGCCGAGCGCGCGACCAATACGCCCGAACATCAGGCGCTCGCGCTCGAGGCCGCACGCCGAGCCGTTGTGCTCCTCAAGAACGATCGACTGCTGCCGCTCGATCGCGCGATCATCAAGAGGCTGGCGGTCATCGGACCCAATGCGAAGGGGGTGCACCTCGGCGGCTATTCACGCGATCCCGGACGTGGCGTCGACGTTCTCACGGGCATTGCTAACGCTGCAGGCCCCGCCGTGGATGTGACTTACGCCCCAGGCGTCGAGATCACCGAGAGCGTGAACTGGTCGCAGGATCGAGTGGTCTTCGCCGATCCTGCCGCGAATCGGCAGCGAATCGCCCAGGCCGTAACCGTGGCCCGCCGCGCGGACGCGATCGTCCTGGTGATCGGCACCAACGAATCAACCTCGCGCGAAGCGTACTCGGACGAGCATCTGGGCGACGCGGCGGATCTCTCGCTGATGGGCCAGCAGGAGGAGCTGGTCGACGCCATGCTGCATACGAACAAGCCGCTGGTTGCCGTCTTGATCAACGGCAGGCCGCTTGCCATTCCGCGCGTGGCCGAGCGCGTGCCGGCCATCCTCGAAGCGTGGTACGTCGGTCAGGAAGGGGGCACGGCCATCGGCGAGGCGCTGTTCGGCGCCATCAATCCCGGCGGCAAGCTGCCGGTCAGTGTGCCGCGGCACGTCGGCCAGCTGCCCGTGTACTATAACCGGACGCCAACGTCCTTTCGGGCGTACGTTGATTCCACGCGCGAGCCGCTCTGGCCGTTTGGCTACGGTCTGAGCTACACGACGTTTGCGGTGTCGAACCTCGAGGTGAAGCCGGCGACGATCGGCATCGCCGGGAAGGCGCACGTCACCGCCGATGTCACGAACACGGGCACCCGCACGGGGGACGAAGTGGTCCAGCTCTACGTCCGCGACGTCGTGAGCTCCGTGACGCGTCCCGTGAAGGAGCTGCGGGGGTTCGAACGCGTGACGCTCCAGCCCGGACAGCGAAAGACGGTCACGTTCACCGTCGGCCCCGAGTCGTTGTCGCTCATCGACAGCCACATGCGGCGTGTCGTCGAGCCCGGCCGCTTCGACCTGATGGTCGGTGTCAGCTCGACGAACGTCCAGACGATCGGCCTCGAGGTCGTCACGCGATGACGACGCTCGATTGGCTGATGATCGGCGCCTATTTTCTCCTGCTCCTCGCGCTGACCTGGTGGACGGTGCTCAAGGGGCGCACGACCGCCGACGACTACTTCCTCGCCGGCCGCAATCTCGGATGGTGGGTGATAGGCGCGTCGATTTTCGCCTCGAACATCGGATCGGAGCATATCGTCGGCCTGGCGGGATCCGGCGCGGCCGACGGGGTGGCTCTCGCGCACTACGAGCTGCACGCGTGGTGTCTGCTCGTCCTCGCGTGGCTGTTCGTCCCGTTTTACATGCGATCGCGCGTCTTCACGATGCCGGAGTTTCTCGAGCGCCGCTTTTCGGCCACGTCTCGGTATGTGCTCTCGATTGTGTCGATCATCACATTCATCGTGTCGAAGATTGCCGTCGGGATCTTCGCGGGTGGGGTGGTCTTCGCGAGCCTGATGCCCGAGATGCATCTCCGCCTGTGGGGCCTCGAGGCGAACAGTTTCTGGATCGGCACGGGCCTCGTGATCGTGTTGACAGGGCTGTACACCATGCTCGGCGGCATGCGTGCCGTTGCCTACAACGACACCGTCCAGGTCGTCGTGCTGATCACGGGGTCGGCGGTGCTCACGGGCTACGGCCTGGTCGAGCTCGGTGGATGGCATCGGCTTCGCGAGCTCGTCGGGTCGGACATGCTGAACCTGTGGAAGCCGCTGATTCCGCCAGGTGTCGAAGGGACGTGGGCGCCGGTCCTCGAGCGCAACGCATCGGGTGCGATCGTTCGAGAGGCGTGGTACTTCAACGGCAATTTCCCATGGCTCGGCATGGCCGTGTGCGCGCCCATCATCGGACTGTGGTACTGGTGCACCGATCAGTACATCGTGCAGCGCGCGCTTGGCGCTCCCGACGAAACGACGGCGCGCCGCGGCAGCGTCTTCGCCGCGTTCCTGAAGTTGTTCCCGGTCTATCTCTTCATCGTTCCGGGCCTCATCTGTTTCGCGCTGGCGAAGAGCGGGAGGCTTCCGGAACTGGCGTCGATCGTTGGCTCCGACGGCCGACCGAACGCGCAGCAGGCGCAGGCCGCGTTTCCGTTGATGGTCCGCTACCTGCTGCCGCAGGGTCTCCGGGGGATCGTCGTTGCCGGATTGCTATCCGCCCTCATGGGGTCGCTTGCTGGCGTTTTCAACGCCTGCTCCACGCTGTTCACCGTCGATCTCTACCAGAAGTGGCGGCCCCAGGCGTCGCAGCGGCAATTGGTGCGCATCGGCCGCGCAGCCACGGCGGCGATGGTCCTCGTCGCGCTCCTGTGGATTCCCGTGATCCAGGGTGCTCATGGGCTCTACACATACCTCCAGGCGGTACAGGGGTATTTGGCGCCACCGATCTTCGTCGTGTTCTTTCTCGGTGTGTTCGTCAAGCGGGTCAATGCCGCAGGCTGCCTCTGGGCGCTCGTCGTCGGCTTTGCACTCGGCCTGTTCCGGATGATCGTCGACACGCCGATTACGATGGGGCTTGCCGGCTTCGAGCTCGGGTACCCGGAGGGCTCCTTCCTGTGGGTCGTCAACAACATCTATTTTCAGTACTTCAGCGTCCTCATCACGATCGTCTCGGCCTTGGTCATGATCGTCGTCAGCCACATGACCGCCGCTCCGGAGGAGCGAGCCATTCGGAGCTTGACGTACGAGACGACGACCGACGAGGACCGCCGGCGCACGCGCGCCAGCTGGAACTGGCACGATGTCTCGGCGTCGGCGGTCGTGCTCATCGGAATTCTCGCGGCTTACCTGTACTTCCGCGGGTGAACCTATGACGCATCGCACTCACCGGACGAAGGGCCAGGGATCAAGAACGGTGGGCCGGGGACCCGGGACCAGGGACCAGGGACGGACCAGGGACCAAGGACGGACCAAGCACCAAGTGACCAAGAACGACGGATCGGTGGCGTCGCCCGCCGACCGGTTCACCTTCGGGCTGTGGACCGTCGGCAACCGCGGCCGCGATCCGTTCGGGGAGTTCGTGCGGCCGACGCTCGATCCTGTGGCCGCGGTCCATCGTCTGGCGGAGATCGGCGCCTGGGGCGTCAACTTCCACGACAACGATCTCGTGCCGATCGACGCCACCGCGGCCGAGCGCGACCGCATCGTCCGCGACTTTCGTTGCGCGCTCGACCGAACGGGCGTCACCGTTCCGATGGCGACCACGAACCTTTTCACCGATCCGGTGTTCAAGGACGGCGCGTTCACGTCGCACGACGCGCGCGTGCGCGCCTATGCCCTCCAGAAGACGATGAGGGCCATGGATCTGGGAGTGGAGCTGGGCGCGCGCATTTACGTGTTCTGGGGCGGCCGCGAGGGCGCGGAGGTCGACGCCGCCAAGGACCCGATCGAAGCGATCAAGCGCTTTCGCGAGGCCATCGATTTTCTCTGCGAGTACGCGAGCGACCAGCGTTACGAGCTGAAGTTCGCGCTCGAAGCGAAGCCCAACGAACCGCGCGGCGATATCTACTTCCCCACGACGGCGGCGTATCTCGGCTTCATCGAGACGCTCGCGCACCCGGAGATGGTCGGCGTCAACCCGGAGGTCGCGCACGAGCACATGATCGGGTTGAACTTCTACCACGTGGTCGCGCAGGCCATCGAGGCCGGGAAGCTGTTCCACATCGATCTGAACGACCAGAAGCCGGGTCGCTTCGACCAGGATCTCCGGTTCGGGTCCGAGTCGATCAAAGCGCTCTTCTTCGTCGTCAAGCTGCTGGAAGAGTCCGGTTACGACGGTCCGCGGCACTTCGATGCGCACGCGTATCGGACCGAGGACGCCGAAGGTGTCTGGGACTTCGCGCGAGGCTGCATGCGCACCTACCGGCTCCTACGGGAGAAGGCCAGGCAGTTTCGGGAGGATCGGGAGATCCAGTCGCTCCTCGCCGCGATTAAAGGGAGTCACGTCCCGGGGAACGACGCCGGCTTGGGTCCCTACGATCGTTCGCGCGCCCGAAAGCTCAAGGAACGTGTGTTCGATCGGCAGGCGTTGGCCGCTCGACCGCTTGCCTACGAGCGACTCGATCAGCTCGTTGTCGAGCTGCTGCTCGGCGTCCGCTGAGGCCCGCGCGATCCCTGAGGCGGGGTGGGGGGGTGCTCGAGCGCTTCCGCTTCGCAGGCCGCGTAGACGGTCATGAGCGCGCGATAGATGGCGTGCGAGGCAGCGTTTGCCTCGATTCGCGAGGCCGCGACCGGCTCCGCGATCTCGCGCACGACCTCGCTCCAAGAGATGGGCTGCCCTTCGTCGAGCCGATCGGCATGAAACGCGCGAAGGGCTGCTCCAAGACAGGCCGAGTTCCCGGCGTGGAATTGATACACGTCGGCGCCGAAGACGTCAGCCATCACACGGAGGATCCCGCGATTGGCGGCGGCGCCGCCGGTTGCATGGATCGTGTTCACGTCGACCCCCATCCACTGCGAATGGAGCGCCAGGGCCATCTGCTGGGCTTCTACGATTCCGCGGACGTGCCCAGGCGCGTCGTCGGCGGCGAGCCCGAAGCGACGCACGCCGGGTTCGCTGACGCGCGGTGTGATTTCCGGTTCGTACCAGGGGAGCAGGATGCGCCCCGCGTTGCCAGGCGCCGTCGATTCGAGCAGCTGCGAGAATGCCGGCCATGTCAGGCCGAAGCTGTCGCGCACGCGCTCGCGCGCGAGCGACCCGTTCATAAAGCACGTCAGGCCCATGTAGTCTCCCGTCGGGGCACCGAAGACGTGTCCCGTGCCTGACGGATCGACGCGCGGCGTGCGCATCAAACCGAAGATTGTGTCGCTCGTGCCGAGTGAAATGGCGACACGCCCCTCGTTCACGAGCCCCGTGCCAATCAGGCTGCACGGGTTATCGCCCGACCAGGCGACGACCTTCGCCAGCGGCAGGCCGTACCGACGCTGCCAGTACGGGGACAAGCGTCCGACAATCGTCCAGCTCGGTGTCACCGGCGGCAGCTTGGCCAGGAGATCTGGCGCCGTCGCATGCAGCGCCGCCGGCCACCAGCCTCCGGTGCCGAGATCCAGCAGGTTCGTTCCCGAGCCGTCGCCCACGTCGATCGGTGCGTGCTGGCCGACGAGCGCCGTAGCAAGGAACGAGCTGACCAGATGGATGCGATTGGTGGCGCGGTAGGTCGCGGGTTCGCGCTTGAACAACTTGCGGATCTGGGGGCCAGTGAAACGCTCGAACGCGCGTGACCCGCTCCGCGCGGCGAGCGCTTCCGGGCCGCCGACCGCGGTCGTCAGCTCAGCGCACTCCACGGACGTGCTCGTATCCATCCAGATTGGCGCGACTCGTCGCGCGAAGATGCCGGTGAGTTGATCCACAAGCGGACGGCCGGCGTCGAGCGACGCCAGCGTGGGCGCCGCGCTCGTGTTGAGGTACACGCTGCCGTGCTGCTGCGCCGACCCGGAGATCGCGGCAAGTCGGCTCAGATCGAGGCCGCTCCGCGCGAGGGCTGCCATCATCGCGTCGAGCGCTTCCACCCACATGAGCGGCGGCGATGTCGCCACTGCGGGATCGCCGTCCGGGATCACGCCGTGTCGTGTGCCGTACTGGGGAAAGTGCTCGTCGAACACGAGCGACCGCTCGAAGACGATCCGTCGGCGATCGCGCTCGATCTCGAGGACGATCGCGGTTAAGCTTTGGGTGCTGGCGTCCAGTCCCAGGTACAACGACATGCCGCTAGGGTACCCGGTTCTACCATCCCGATGCCGCGCCCGGTGTCCCCACCCTCGCGCAGGTGCGGCGCTGGGCCCCCGGGCCTGGGCGAACATCACAAGCCCGTCCGGCGTCTAAGGGCGTATGCCGGCCAATGTGCTGGACCAGTTGTGGCAAGACATCCGGTATGGAAGCCGCATGCTGCTTGCCAACCCGGCGTTCACGATCGTTGCCGTCATCTCGCTGGCGCTGGGCATTGGCGCCAACTGCGCCATCTTCACCTGGACGGACGCGCTTCTCTTGCGCCCTCTCCCCGTCGCCCGTCCCGGGGAGGTGCTGACGGTCGGCTCGACCGTGTCCGTCCAAGGCTTCACCAGCATCATTACTTCATACCCTGACTACGTCGACGTCCGCGATCAGAACAAAAGCTTCGAGGGTCTCGCCGCGTTCACGTTTCTTCCCGCCGGGGTGGCGAGGACGCCGGACGAACTCCCGAAGCTCCGGATGGGCATGGCCGTCAGCGGGAATCTCTTCGGGCTGATGAGTGTCCAGCCGGATCTTGGGCGCGGCTTCGCTGCCGAAGAGGATCGCGTCCCCGAGCGCGACGCCGTCGTCGTGCTCGGTCGGGACCTGTGGGAGAAGCAGTTCGAGTCCGACCGTGAGGTGCTCGGCCGCCGCGTGCGCATCAACGGGATCGAGTTCACGATCATCGGCGTTGCGCCCGCGGAATTTACGGGCCTGAATCAGTATGTGCGGTCCGACTTTTATGTGCCGCTCATGATGTGGCCGCGGCTGATCGGCCTGGTTGAGGCGCCCGCAGCCGCCGCGGATTCGGCTCGACGGTCCGACACCCCCGGAAGCAGCCAGAAGGTTCGGCCCCTGGAAGCACGCGACTTCCGGCAGCTGACCGTCAAAGGGCGCCTCAAGGCAGGCATCAGCATGGCTCAGGCCCAGTCCGAGTTGTCGGTGATTGCGAGCAGTCTGGAGCGCATGCATCCCGACACGAACAAGAACACAGGCCTGGTCGTTCGGACCGAGCTGCAGACACGCATCTCTCAGAGTCCGCCCGACGCGATGCTGATTGCGATGCTCACGACACTGGCTGCCGCCGTGCTGTTTGTCGCGTGCGCCAACGTCGCGGGGCTGTTGACGAGCCGGGCGCCCGCGCGCGCGAGGGAGATGGCGCTGCGCCTGTCGATCGGCGCCGGCCGCGTCCGCATCGTTCGCCAGCTCGTGACCGAAAGCCTCCTCGTGTCGCTGCTCGGCGGCGCGCTCGGCGTCGCGATAGGGTACGGCGGCGTCAAGCTGTTCCGATCGATTCAGCTGCCGACCGATTTGCCGGTCTCGTTGAATTTCCAGCTCGATCGCCGGGCCCTGACCTTCTGCCTGATCGTCGCCGTGGTGAGCGCCGTGTTGTTCAGCCTCATCCCCGCGATTCAGGCCTCCCGTACGGATCTCACGGGGGTCATGAAGGCCACCGACGCCGTGGCGCGCGGCCGCAGGCGCTGGGGACGCAACCTGCTCGTCGGCGGCCAGGTTGCCGTCTCCGTGGTGCTGCTCGTCCTGGGGGCGTTCATGTACCGTGCGTTCGACGAGCAGCTCTCGAGCGGACCGGGATACAAGACGGATCATCTCGTGATGATGAGCTTCGATCCCGGTCTCGTGCGCTACACCGAGCCACAGGCGCTTCAGTTCTTCGAGCAGGTGGCCGAGCGAGCGCGTGCCGTTCCCGGCGTCAAAACGGCCGCGCTTACTTCAACGGTGCCGATGCAGAACGACTCGATCACGACGTTCACGATCGTCCCCGAGGGCTTTCAGTTTCCCGTGGGCAAGGACAACGTCACCGTCTTCGGCTCGACCATCGACGAGCACTACTTCGACACGATGGGGCTGTCGATGACGAGCGGTCGTGGCTTTCGCGCGACCGACACCGCTGACGCTCCACGCGTAGCCATTGTGAACGAGCAGCTCGCGAAACACTACTGGCCCGGTAAGGATCCCATCGGCCGGCGATTTCGTCTGAACGACGGGAACGGCCCGTGGGTCGAGGTGGTGGGCCTCGCCAAGACGAGCAAGTATCTGTTCCTCGCCGAGGCCCCGACCGAGTTCGTGTATCTCCCTTACAAGCAGAAGTTCGCACCGCGGATGATCCTGGTGAGCGAGTCGCACGGCGACTCCGCAAGCCTCGTGACGCCGCTTCGCCAGGTCGTGCGGGAGCTCGATGCGAGTCAGCCGGTGTACAACGTCCGCACCATGGAAGAGTTCTATCGGATGCGGACGACGGACATCTTCACCATGATCCTGCGCATGGTCGGGGCGTTGGCGACCATGGGGTTGACGCTCGCGGTCGTCGGCCTCTACGGGCTCGTCGCCTACGCCGCGAACCGGCGGACGAAGGAAATCGGCATCCGCATGGCCATCGGCGCGGGCCGGGCAAGTGTCTTGCGGATGATCCTTCGTCAGGGACTGACGTTGGCGATCGTTGGCCTGGTGCTCGGACTTGTCGCCGGCGCAGGCGCGGACCGCCTGCTGAACGCCATGTTTCCGAGCGGCGACACGCGCTCCGACCCGATGGCGCTCGTGCTGGTCGTGCCGATCGTGCTCGCCGTCACGTTCATCGCGGTCTACGTGCCCGCCCGCCGCGCGTCGCGCATCCATCCCATGGAAGCGCTGCGCTACGAATGATCCATGGCCTGCTGGGATCATGCCTGGTTCATTCGAGTCGACTAGACTCGATTTGAATATTGATTGAATACGAGTTAAAGTGACGCGCTTGAACGAGCCGAGGGAGGCTCCATGCGCGTCGCGTCCGCGTGCCTTCTCATCCTCATCGTCACCGCATCCCGGACACTGGCGCAGGTGTCCGCGGCCATTTCGGGTGTGGTCACCGACGCCTCCGGCGCCGGGATCCCCGAAGTCGGTGTCACGGCGAAGAATCTCGAGACCGGCACCGTTCGGACGGCCACGACGGACTCCGAGGGTCGGTATAGGCTGCTCGAGATCCCGCTGGGGGCGTACGAGGTCACGGCCGCGAAGGAGGGCTTCCAGACGGCCGTGCGCGGCGGTCTTCACTTGAGCGTCGGGCAGGCGGCGAACCTCGACGTCACGCTGCAGGTCGGGGCCGTCACAGAGCGGGTCACCGTTGTCGGCGACCTTTCTCCCGTGAGCGCGGCCACAACGGACACGTCCGGCGTGGTCGGCGAGCAGCAAATCAAGAATCTTCCTTTGAATGGCCGAAGCTACGACCTGCTCGCGACGATCAATCCCGGCGTGGTGAACTTCACCTGGGAGAAGACAGGAGGAATCGGCATCTCCAACTCCTCGACCGCGAACATGTTCTCCGTTTCCGGGAATCGGCCCCAGCAGAATCTGTTCCTGCTGAACGGCGTCGAGTTCACGGGCGCGGCCGAAAACAACATGACGCCAGGCGGCGCCAGCGGGCAGTTGCTGGGCATCGACGCGGTGCGGGAATTCAACATTCAACGGGACACGTATGGCGCCGAGTACGGCAAGAAGCCGGGAGGACAAATAAGCATCGTCACGCAATCGGGCACCAATCGGTTCCACGGGTCCGCGTTCGAGTTCCTGCGCGACAGCGCCCTGGACGCTGCCAATTACTTCGACGTGAATGGGACTGCTCCTCCGTTTCGGCGGAACCAGTTCGGCGCCTCGGGGGGTGGACCGATTGAGAAAGACAAGACATTCGTCTTCGTCAACTACGAGGGATTCCGCCAGAATCTGCACCAGACCTCCGTGGCGTTCGTGCCCGACGCGCAGTCGAGGCAAGATGCTGCGCCCATCGTGAAAACCCTCGGCCTCCTGAACCTGTGGCCTGTGGCGCCGCCGGGATCCCCGGACTTCACGGTCACGCCGCATGGCGACGGCGTGGCCCAAGTCCTCAGCAGTCCGCTGCAGACGATTCGGGAAGATTTCGGGACGGTGCGGATCGATTACGCGGCGTCTGATCGCGATTCCATCAACACGATCTACACGATCGACGACAGCCAGGCCAACACCGCCACGCCAGTCAATCCGTACAGCACCGATCTGTTGAGCCTGAGGGAGCAGGTGTTCAGCCTCCAGGAGACGCACGTGTTCTCGACGACGCTGCTCAACAGCGCTCGATTCGGTTTCTCTCGCGCCGGGTATTACTTCACCGGCGAGCCGACTCCGGGAACTCCGGCTGCCACGGTCCCGGGCTTTCTGGCGGGGCTGCCCGTTGGCGCCGTGGTCGTTGGCGGCAGTCAAGCGTCCAACCCGCAGGCTCAGCTCGGGTTGGCGGGGAGCAACAACGGAAGCAATCTGACCATCGGTCGCAACCTTTTCACCCTGGCAGACGATCTATCGTGGCTCGAAGGTCGCCACCAGGTTCGAGCCGGCGTGTGGTTGCAACCGTTCCAGTCCAACGAAGTGATCGCGCTCAGCCAATATGGGCAGATGACGTTCACCGGATTGCCGAATTTCCTGGCCGGGACGGCCAGCTTTCTGTACGATCCCGCGCCGACGCCGATGAATTGGCGATCGCTCTTTGGCGCGTGGTACGTCGAGGACACCATTCAAGCGGGCTCAGACTTCACGTTGTCCCTGGGCTTCCGCGACGAATTCAGCACGGGTTGGGACGAGGCCAAGGGGCGGGCCGCAAATTACGCGTTGGGCAGCTCGGGTCCCGTATGCGCGTCGAAGCCTGCGACGAACATTTGCCTGCCGGCGGTCGGCGACTCGGTTTTCACGATCAACCGCGCGAAGTTCCTGCCGCAACCGCGCATCGGACTCGCCTGGAGGCCCTTCGACAAGGAAACCGTCATCAGAGGCGGTGCGGGCATCTACAACGATCTGCAAGACGCGCTCGGCTATCGCACCGACCAGAATGCGCCGACCAACCCGACCTATACGATCGGCGCGACCAACCTGGCGAATATCTTCGGCACTGGAGGCCTTCCGATCCAGCCGGGCGCGCCGCCGCCGACCAATCCACTAGCTCTGTTGGTGCCGGGCGGGGTTCAACCCGATCTGTCTACGCCGACTCTCGTCTCGTACTCGATCAGAGTCGAACAGGTGCTTTCGTCTAATACGTCGCTCAGCGTCGGCTACGTCGGAAGCCACGGCTACCACGAGATCATCGGCGTGGACGCGAACACGCCGGTGCCGGTTGTCTGCCCGGCATCGCCGTGTCCCGCCACGTTCCCCACCACGATCGACCCGTCGAGCGGCCTTCCGGTGTACGGCGCGTTGGCCTGGCAGCCGGTGCCGGCCGGCACGCATTTCAATCCAACGGCTACCAAACCGAATACAGCGCTCGCCAATACATGGACGTGGGTCTCGCAAGGGAAGAGCACGTACAACGCGCTTCAAGTCGACTTCAACCGTCGGTTCAGTGCGGGGCTGTCACTCCGCGGCGTGTACACGCTGGCCAAGGCAATGGACGACGGCGATTCGCTCAATGCCACTGCGGCTCTGAACGCCGTCGCGTTGCTCTCGAACCCATACAATCCGATGGCGGATTGGGGGCCGGCGACTTACGACGTCCGTCACGCGGGTTCGATCAATGTCATCTACGCGCTGCCGTTTGGGCGCGGCGGACGCTTTCTGAACGGCCTCGGCGGCGTCGCCAACGAGCTCGTCGCGGGATGGATGGTGAACTCGGTCGTGAACCTGCAGTCGGGATTCCCGTTCACGCCGCAACTCGCGTACAACCCGGCGAACAATGGCGATTCGCGCAATCCGGTCCGGGCGTTTCTCAACCCCGCCTTCACGGGACCGGTCGTGACGGGAAACCCGAACCAATGGTTCGATGCCAACGCGTTCATTGCCCCGCCATCGAACAGCGGGTTCTATGGCAACGTCGGGAGGGACAGCTACAGAGGTCCGGGCCTGGCGAGCTGGGACTTCTCCGCGCTCAAAGACGTCCGCGTGAGCGGGAGAACGACCCTTCAGTTCCGCCTGGAAGTCTTCAATGTCCTGAACCGGGCCAACTTCAACACGCCGAATCTCATCACCCACGTGCTGCAAGCGCCGCCAAACGCCACCTTCCCCGAGCTCTCACCGACGGCGGGACAGATTACGAGCACGGCGACCACGTCGAGGCAAATTCAGCTGGGGCTGAAGCTGCTCTGGTAACGCGGTCGCGTTCCTGGCGCGCCGCCGGTTCCGACCGGTTGGGAGACTCCGCCAAGAGCCGTCCGACCAGATCACGGATCTCCTGCTTCAATCGCTCGTGCTCGGCACCCGTTGCCGGGCTCGCAAAGCCGGCATGCACGCTCCGCACGCGGCCGTCCCGCCCGAGAAAGATGGTCGTCGGATACGCGCCGAAGTTCACGAGCTGGGGCAGCGCTTCGTCGATCGTTTTCGACGTGGGAGAGGGCTGGGTCGTCCCGGCGATCAGCATCGGATATTGCACGCCGTATCGTTTGACGAACGACTGAACACGCGGCCGCGCCACCTTTGGATCGGGGTCGTTCTCGAACATCAAACCGACGATCTCAAGCCCGCGCCCGTGAAAGTCGCGGTACAGCTCCGAGAGAAATGGCGCCTCGTCGTGGCAGTTCGGGCACCAACTGCCGCCGATGGAGACCATGATCACCTTTCCGAGAAACCGAGCGTCGCTGTTCGAGACAGTTTTTCCCGTCAAGTCGGGAAACGCGAACTGGAACGGCGCTGTCGGATCGCTGACGCTGGTGTACCGCGAAGGATCGGGCGGCTCCGGAATGCCCTTGGCTCGCGCCTCACCGGTTCGAACCACGAGATAGTGAGCGGTGCCATTGAGCGTGACCGCCAGCGTGCCGTCGGGATTGAGCGTCGCTTCAAAGAGATTCGGGCGTTCGCCGGCAAAGTGACTGAGCACGAGCTTCCCGGCACTCCAGCGACCGACGAGCATTCCCGTATCCCCGTCGACGCGGAGAATCGAGCCCGAGACTTCCGCGCCCGATTGGCGCAGGAACACGTGCCACGTGCGTGTATCGCGCGGCGCCGACACTTCGTTTGCCACGCGCCGCATTTCCCACGTTCCTTCGAGCGCGGGCACATCGCCACCCTCGAGCGCGACGGGCGTGAAGCGCCGCATGCGCACGCTCTGGGGAACGGCGTTCGCGCGCTTGTTTCGATAGGTCCCGACCAGTTGTCCGTCGTCGAGCCTCGCCTCGAGCGTGGTATTCAAAAAGTCATATTCGAGCGTCAGAACACCGCCCACGAACCGTCCTGAGGTCGATCCGACTTTACGGTCGCCTTCGAAGAAGAAACCCTGAGCGTCGGGGCCGGTTGACACGATTTCGAAGCGAAATGGCACTTCAGCACCGTTGGCGACGATGACGGCGTCCCACAGACCGCTGATGGAGGGGGGCGCGGCGATCGCACGAGGCGAGGATGGACCAAAGGAAGCGAGGAGCAGGGCGGCGGTCATCACCAGAGCTTTCACCAAGGTTGTCCTCCCGGGCTCTACCCTACCACTGAAAGCCGGTGTGAGTATCATTGGTCCACGATGCCGTTGCTGACCGTGCGGGCCGCTGCTGAGCGGATGGGAATCGGTTACTCGACGTTGAAGCAATGGATCCATCAGGGAAAAGTCCGCACCACGCAAACGGCCGGAGGACATCATCGCCTCTCCGAAGCTGAAATCGATCGCCTGCTTGCCCGCCAGGCGCCGGAACCTCTCGCGCGGCCGAGCGAACCGCACACCCCACCTGGCGTGATTGTGGCATTGAGCGGCCGCAATCGTCTCCGGGGCTTCGTCGAAGAGGTGCGAACCGACGGCCTGCTCGGCCAGGTTCGCCTGAGAATCGGGGATCAGACGCTCACCGCAGTCATCACGAGCGACGCGGTGAACGAGCTCAGGCTTCGCCGCGGGGACGATGCCCTCGCGATTATCAAGGCTACCGAAGTGATGATCGCGAGAGAAGTAGAACCCGCCGCACTGCCCGTCAGGCGCCGTCGACGCAGGCGCTGATCTCGAGTCGGGGGCTCCGGCGCGGCAGCCTCGGCGGTTGGGTGTCGATTTCGGGCCTTTCGATCGACGATAGAATGAGATCGCGTGACCGGCATGGTCGAGGCCGGTGTGGAGGGGCAATGTCTGGAGTACGGCTGCTCGTGGGGACACGCAAGGGCGCGTTTGTGGTGACGTCGGATGGGAAACGTGAGCGATGGGAGGTGACCGGCCCCCATTTCGGCGGCTGGGAGATCTACCACCTGAAAGGATCGCCAGCCGACCCGAACCGCATGTACGCGTCACAAGGAACCGGTTGGTTCGGCCAGCTCATCCAGCGGTCGAGCGACGGCGGCAAAACGTGGGAGCCCGTTGGAAACAAGTTCGTCTACGACGGCGTGCCGGGCACACACCTGTGGTACGACGGCACGCCCCACCCATGGGAATTCAAGCGGGTTTGGCACCTCGAGCCGTCACTGACTGATCCGGACACGGTCTTCGCGGGGGTCGAGGACGCCGCGATGTTCCGCACGGTCGACGGCGGGCAGACCTGGCAGGAGCTCCCCGGGTTGCGCAATCACGGCTCCGGTTCCCGTTGGCAGCCTGGCGCAGGCGGCTTGTGCCTCCATACGATTGTTCTCGACCCCAGCAACGCAAAGCGGATGTTCATCGCCATCTCGGCTGCGGGCGCGTTCCGCACCGATGATGCGGGCGCGACGTGGCGGCCGATCAATCAGGGACTCAAGTCGCAGCAGATCCCCGACCCGACTGCCGAGGTGGGCCACTGCGTCCACCGCATAGCGATGCACCCGTCGCGTCCGCGCGTGTTGTTCATGCAGAAGCACTGGGACGTGATGCGAAGCGACGATGCCGGCGAATCGTGGCAGGAGGTCAGTGGCAACCTGCCGACGGACTTCGGGTTTCCGATTGGCGTCCATGCGCACGAGCCCGAGACGATCTATGTCGTTCCGATCAAGAGCGACTCGGAGCACTATCCGCCCGACGGCAAGCTCCGCGTCTACCGCAGCCGTACGGGAGGACACGAGTGGGAGGCGCTGACGAACGGCCTCCCGCAGCGCGACTGCTATGTCAACGTGCTGCGTGACGCCATGGCCCTCGATGAGCTCGACTCGTGCGGCGTGTATTTCGGGACCACCGGTGGCCAGGTCTATGGATCGGCCGATGGCGGAGATCACTGGACGGCGATCGTCAGAGATCTTCCGGCGGTTCTATCGGTAGAGGCGCAGACGTTGTCATGATAGAGGCCCACGGGCTGTCGTGATCCGAATCGAGCTCCCGGCGCACCTCCGCACGCTCGCTCGAGTCGGCGGCGAAGTGGAGATCGATGTGCCCCCGCGTGCAGAAGGGGCCGGAGCCGAAGTCACGCTCGGCGCCCTTCTCGACGCTCTCGAGGCAACGTATCCGGTGCTGCGCGGCACAATCCGGGATCACGTGACCGAGAAGCGCCGCCCGTTCGTCAGGTTCTTCGCGTGCCAGGAAGACCTGTCGCACGAATTGCCCGATACCCCGTTGCCCCGTGCGATCACGTCAGGCGCCGAGCCCTTCCTCATCGTTGGCGCCATGGCGGGCGGCTAAATCTGCCCCTTCAGCCCGCGATTCACGAGTCTCGTGATGGTCACCGTCATGTCGTCACTCTGATCGGCTTGCTCAGAGAAGTCGCGGACCGCCGCAAAGATCCGCTTGAGGAGAACAGCTGGCGACTGAACGTCCGCGACGAGGCATGCCATGAGCCGGTCTTCGCCGAACTCCTCGTCCCTTGCGTTTCGCGCCTCGGTCACCCCGTCGGTGAACATGACCAACGTATCTCGGTCGCGCAGATGGAACGTGTCTTCTTGGAACGTGGCATCGGCAAATGCCCCCAGGATCGTCCCGCCGACCGTGAGCCGACGGGTGCCGTTGCTCGTCACGAGCGCGGGTGGGTTGTGGCCCGCGTTCGAGTAGGCCAACCGTCCATCGGGCGAGAGCACCGCGTAGACCAGCGTCGCGAAGCGGGACTCGAGATGTCGCGCCGCTAATTGCTGATTCATCCGAGCGAGCGTGGCCGCCGGGCCGCGGCCGGCGTGCGCCTCAGCCGCAAACATCCCTTGAACCATCGCGGCAAGCAGCGCCGAGGGCGGGCCTTTGCCAGCGACATCGCCCATGGCCACGCCGACATCGCCCGACGGCAGCTCGACAAACTCGAAGAAGTCACCGCCGATCGCGCGGCAGGGGACGGAATCGCCAACCGATTCGCAGAAGCTTCCGGCATGCGTCGATCGAGTCAAGAGAGCGCGCTGCACGTCGGCAGCCGTCTGCAATTCTTTGTCGAGGCGCGCCTTTTCGAGCCGCTCCAGCACGCCTGTAAGGTCATAAATCCGCTCGTCGTGAACGATCTTGCCGTCGGCCACGGTGAACAGCAGGACGAGTCGGTAGCTGATGAGACCGCCTGTGGCGGGAAGCCCGAACCATCCAAGGCGGTCGGTCGTCCGGACCGTTCCCAGGACCGCGATCCGGTTGGCATCCACGAGAACGTTGGTCACCTCCATATCAAAATCGGCAAACGTGGAGAAGAGCCGTTCCCATGTCGTGGCGATGGCCGACCTGCCGCTGACGGTCCCGAACACGGGGCTGACCGCCACCGCCTCATCAGCGTAGAACTCCATGAGGCGCGCGATATCCCGCCGGCGGGCCGCGGCTAGGACCTGCCGTATAAATGCGATTGCCTGTTCGCGTGACATCGCGTAACAGAATACGAGCTGAAAGCGTCCGAAGGTAAGGGGCTAGAGCGCTGTTGCCCCTGTCGATCCGGGGCCCCCTCGTTCGACGTGGAAATAGCAGGCAGGAAGAACCTTCGAGCCACGGAGAGACGAGATGCGATTCATGATGTTGATGATCCCGAAGGGGTACCAAAAGGCTGCGCCGGGCACGATGCCGGACGCCAAGGCCGTGGCCGCCATGATGAAATACAACGAGTCGCTTCAGAGAGCAGGTGTGCTGCTCGCGCTCGATGGCTTGCATCCGCCGTCGATGGGCGCGCGCGTTACCTTCTCTGGAGGGCAGCCTCACGTCACCAACGGCCCCTTTGCGGAGGCCAAAGAGGTCCTGGGCGGGTACTGGATAATCCAGGTGAAATCCAAAGAAGAAGCGATCGAGTGGGCGTCGCGCTGTCCGGCGTCCGACGATCAGATCATCGAGGTCCGCCAGGTGCAGGAGCTCTCGGACTTCAAACAGTAGGACCACAAAAAGGAGAAGTCATCATGCGTTTTCTGAGTGTCTACAAGACGGTTGAGCGGGGCGTTCCTCCGTCGCCGGACGAAATGACCAGGATGGGCAAACTGATTGAGGACGGCATGACAGCAGGCTGGCTGCTTGGCACCGAAGGATGCCTTCCCACGTCTTTGGGCGCGCGTGTGCGCATGTCGAACGGGGCGTTGACGGTCACCGACGGACCGTTCACAGAGGCCAAGGAAGCGATCGGTGGTTTTGCCATCCTGCAGGCCGAGTCCAAGCAAGCGGCTATTGAGATGGTCAAGGGTTTTCTCAAAGTCGTCGGCGAAGGCGAGTGCGAGCTGCGCCAGATCTACGAAGCTCCCCGTCAGACGCCAGCGGAGACCTCGGACGACACGCTGAACGCAGCGGCACGCTGACGGCTCAGTTGCGCCGGGGAATCGAAGATGGTTTGATCGGTAGCCGTGACGGCTACCGATACTCATCGCGCCATCGACGCAGTCTGGAGGATAGAGTCAGCCAGGATCATCGCCGCTCTCGCGCGAATCGTTCGCGACGTTGGCGCCGCCGAAGAGCTCGCGCAAGATGCGCTCGTCGCGGCGCTGGAACAGTGGCCGGCCGCAGGCGTCCCCCGCAACCCTGGTGCATGGCTCATGGCCACCGCGAAGCACCGCGCCATCGATCGCCTCCGTCGTAGCAAGCTCCTCGAACGCAAGCACGAGCAGCTTGGCTACGAGCTGGAGGCCGCGCAGGGCGCCGCTCCGAATCTCGACGCTGAGCTCGACGATGAGGACGTGGGCGACGACCTCCTGCGGTTGGTGTTCACCGCCTGTCATCCCGTCCTCTCCACCGAAGGTCGCATCGCGCTCACGCTTCGCCTGCTCGGTGGGCTGACCACTGAGGAGATCGCCCGCGCATTCCTCGTCTCCGAGCCCACTGTCGCCCAGCGCATCGTCCGCGCCAAGCGTACGCTGGCCAACAAGCGCATCCCATTCGAAGTGCCGCGCGGGGCGGATCGCGCCGCCCGGCTCTCGTCGGTTCTCGAAGTCATCTATCTCATCTTCAACGAAGGCTACACCGCGACTGCCGGCGACGACTGGATGCGCCCTGCGCTCTGCGAGGAAGCGCTGCGCCTTGGCCGCATCCTCGCCGAGCTCGCTCCGGAAGAGCCCGAGGTCCACGGACTCGTCGCCCTGATGGAGATCCAGGCGTCACGCACCAAAGCGCGCATCGGCCCAGCGGGGGAGCCCATCCTGCTCTTCGACCAGAATCGCGCGCTCTGGGACCATCTGCTGATCCGCCGCGGGCTTGCGGCGCTCGAGCGGGCAGACAGGCTCGGCGGCGCGCAAGGCCGCTACGCCCTCCAAGCCGCCATCGCCGCCTGTCACGCGCGGGCGCGGACGCCTGACGAAACCGACTGGACGCGCATCGTGGAACTCTACGAAGCGCTGGCTGCACTCGTGCCTTCCCCGATCGTTGATTTAAACCGCGCCGTGGCTGTGGCGATGGCCTCGGGTCCGCAAGCCGGTCTCGATCTCGTCGACGCGCTCGTCGCCGAGCGCTCGCTCGAGAACTACCACCTGCTGCCAACGGTGCGCGGCGACTTCCTCATCAAGCTCGGTCGCCTCGAGGAGGCGCGGGCCGAGCTGGAGCGTGCCGCGTCGCTCACGCGAAACGCCCGCGAGCGCGAGCTGCTCCTCGAGCGAGCACGATCGTGCGCCGAGAACCAAACGCCGGCCAGGCAGACGTGAGCGGAGCACCTGCTTTGGATGAAGCGACGCGACGGACATTCTTGTGGAGTCTTGGACTCATGGCGATCGGGACAAAGGCCCAAACTATCCCCCCCACAAAGGCCCAAACAGCGTCCAGTCCCCGGCCGTCGCCTCCCAAGACGGTTCGGACCGCCGTGTGGCGGTGGCTGAAGCGTACGGGCCTCGAGCGTTGCGAGCTCGTCCGCGACACAGCCGGTTGGACGATGCGGGGGACAATCGTCACACTCGGTGAGCGCGGACCGGCGGAAGCCAGTTACACGATCTCTTGCGACCCTGAATGGCGGACCGAACGTGCGGATATCTCGCTTCGCGATGACTCCGGCGCGCGCGCGCTCGGCCTTGTCGCGACGAGCGGTCGCTGGTTCGAGAACGGCCAGGAGAACAAAAGCGTTGCTGGCTGTGTTGACATCGATCTGGGATGGAGCCCCTCGACCAATACGATCGCCATTCGCCGGCTCAATCTCCGCGTCGGCGCCAGGAGCGGCCCATTGACGATGGCCTGGGTGCGGTTCCCGGATCTCAGGGTGGGACCGTTGGCGCAGGAATACGAGCGCCTTGAAGAACGTCGATACCGCTACACGAGCCGCGGAGGCGCGTTCAGCGCCGTCATCGAGGTCGACGATGACGGACTGGTCGTCGAGTACGAGGGCTTCTGGCAGCGTGCACGCGAAACGCGCTAGAGCGGCAGCCGGCGCTATCGACGGCAGTCCCGTGGTTCGAGAATTGTGATGACGGACGTTGGACGCCCTCGGGAACGGGATGTCGAATCGCAGCATCCAGTTTCGGATCCGCAGGGATCAACGTCATCCCGCAGACAATGACCGGTTGCTGCAAAGACGTTGGCTGCGTGAGACCGCTCTTCGCGCCGCCCTGAGGGCACCGCGCACCGCACTCACCACTTCGAGAGGCGGGCTGTCGGCTTCAACGGCTCGGTCGAATAGTGCGAGACGTCGTTGAACAGCATCAGTCGTGCCCGGACCGGGCTCTTGAAGTCGAGCACGTTCAGGCAGGCGGGCGACTGATCGAGCCGATCGCGGTAGCCGCGCGCGTCGAACCCCAACAGGCTCGCGACCAGCAGCCGGATGGTCGCCTTGTGTGAAACCACGAGCACGTTCTGCCCGGGGTGCGCGACGACTATCTCCCTGATGACTGGAAGGGCGCGCGCCACGACCTGAAGTCCCGTTTCACCACCGGCCGGCGCAAAGGTGAACGGGTCTTCCTCCCAGGCCGCGTACTCCTCCGAGTACTGCGCTTCCACATCGGCCCGGCGCAGCCCTTCCCAGCGGCCGTGATTGATCTCCCGCAACCCGTCCCGCGTGCGGACCTCGAGACGGTGGGGCCGCGCGACAATCGCGGCGGTCTCGACCGTCCGCTGCAGCGGGCTGCAGTACGCCGCGGCGATCGGATCGCAGGTCAAGCGGGCCGCCAGCCGCTCGGCCTGCTCACGGCCATTTGGCCCGAGCGGCACGTCGGTCGCTCCCGCAAACCGATCCTCGGCGGTGAGCGTGGTCTCTCCGTGCCTGACGAGAAGCAGACGCGTAGTCATAGCAGCCGGCAGATCGTGAAATGGACGTCAAATCTGAAGATGTGCGTCAGCGAGTCGCGTTCGGCGCGCGTACGAGCGCAGCGCCGGCAAAATCCATCGGAAGGTCACGGTCCTTGCGCCTTCGCTCCACCAGTGTAGGGCACGCGCCAGGGATGGCGTCAATTGCCCGGGCGGCGTCAATGGCGCGCTCGACGCGCCGAGGCCGGCTGGGCCCGAGGCCCGTTAGAACTCGAACACCCACTTCCCCCGGAGCGTGCGCCCGACGCCGTTCGCAAACCCACCGAAGTTGACCGCGGCCAGGTTCCCCTGGAAATCCCGCGGGTTGTAGTGATTCGTGATGTTGAACATCTTCACTCCGATCGTCGCGCGATGCCCAAACACGCGGAGCCGTTTGCTGACCTGGAGATCGAGCGACACGAAGGTGGGGAAGCGGCCCGCCTCGTTGCGCGGCCCGACGAAATAGCGCGCTTCGTCCATGACCGACACCGGGAAGCCGGTGCGAACGTCGACGAGAGGAAACACGGTGAAGTCGCGCGGAAGGCTGACCGTGCTCCAGAACAGGAAACGGTTCGGCGCGTCCCACGCGAGCGGCCCGTCCTCGTTGGGCCTGATCACCGGGTTCTCGATGTTCCCGAAGAAGCTGTTGAAATCGTTCAGGCTCCCCGACGCCGACGACCGGGTGTACGACCCGACGATCTGATCGGTGGCGTGGAACTGATAACGGGCCGTGATCTGCCCTTCGCGATAGCGGGACCGGCCATCCGTGCGCAGCTCGAGCCACTGCTCGCCGCTTGCCAGCACCACCGGGTCGACGACCGACTCGAATCGGTTGTCGCGCTGCTGGTACCCCACGCGCACGAACAGGTTCTTGATCCATTCACGATCGATCTCGAGGTTCCACACGACGCTTCTCGGCGTATGTATCGCCAGGGGCACGACGTTCTGCATGTGCACGGGGACGCCGATCGGGAACGCCGTTACCGTCCGCTCCTGCATCTGGTCGAAGCTCGCCACGTTCAGCGTGATCGGGTCGTAGAACAGCCCGACGCCCCCTCGAGCGACCGTGCGCCCGCTGGGTGTCAACGTCGCGGTGAACGAGCCTCGGGGCGCGGCATTGATGTCGCCGGTAATGGAGTCTCGATCGAATCGCGCGCCGTACTGGAGTGTCAGACGCGAACCCACACTCCACGCGTCCTGTGCATACCCCTGCACGGACGTCCGGTCGCGGCTGAGCCTCCCGTCGCCCGTAAACGTGATCTCCTCAGCCAACGTTCCGTTTTCCCGCACGATGTCAACCGGGCGGCTGATGTTGATGCCATCGAACGTCTCGTAGGTCACGCCCGCGCCGAGCTTGACGAGATGTGAGGGTCCAATGGGTGTGAACGAATACGTATTGCGCCACTCGAAGCGCCGGCTTGTCCGATCCTGATCGTTGAAATAGCTGCCCGAGTTGATGTCCGGCGCAAGCACCATCGGTCCATGCCCCTGACTCGGATAGATCGTCGAATCGAACTGCTTGACGCTCACGCGCGTCTCGAACACCCCGCTCCCTCCGGCGACCATCTGTTCGGTGGCGCTGCCGAGCACATTGTGATTCCGGATGTTCGGCGTCACGCTTTGCGGGTTGAACGTGTTCAACCCCGCGTAGGTCGTCTTTCGCGGCGACACCATCGCAGAGAAGGTGAGATGGCTCGCGGGGCCGGCCGTCCAGTCCACACGGCTGAACGACTCGATGCTCTCCACCTGCGTGTCGCTCTCGAACGGCGGGAGACTGTACACGCGGTTCTTCGTGTACTCGTACTGCACGGACTCGAGGACGCTGACGTTGCTGCTGATCGGGCCGGCCACCGTGAAGCGCGGCGTGAACGACTCGATGCCGACGAACTTCCCGCCGCGGCGCCTGGGGCGCGGCTCCAGATCGTTGACCTGAAAGTGCCACGCCTCTCCTGCCTGCTGCGTTTCGACCGTGGTCACCGCGCCAACCGATTGACCGAATTCGGGGGCATACGCTGTGCCGCGCACCTGCACGGAGCTGACTGCATCGATGGGCAGCTCAATCGCGTCTTCTCCCGTCACAGGATCGGTCCCGTCAGCGCTGTTGAACATCAGGGCGCTCTGGTTGCTGCGCGCGCCACCGATGTTCAGCAGACCGTCCGGACCGCGAACCACGCCCGGGATGAGCGGCAGCGCGTCCTGAAACCGCTCGTTGGCGAGCGGCGCCGTTTGCATCACCGCGCCGGTCATGCGCTCGACGTGCGCGGCGATCGGGTTGTCCTCGATCGGCGAGACGGCGTTGACCGTGACTTCCTCGTGAAGCGTGTCCAGCCCGAGCTGAAGCTGAACACCGGCCGTCTCACCTGATCTCACGGAGATCGTTTTCGTCTCCGACTTGAATCCCTGGAGCTCCGCGATGATGGAGCAGGAACCGGTCGGCACATCGGCGAACTGAAAGTCGCCTTTGTCGTCCGACACATCCGTTCTCGCATCGCTTCCGGCGCACCTGAGCGTCAGCACCACTCCAGGCACGACGAACGGCTGCCCGTCCGGTCCTACCGCGGAAACGGATCCGGCAACGGACGGCGCAGGCGTTTGCGCGCTCGCGCTCGACGGGCTGCCGACAAGCGCAAACCCGACCAGCACCATCGCGGTCAGCTTCGTCAGCTTGGTCATCGTCGTCTCCAGAATCCCCATTGCCGCTTCTTGTGGTGATCGATTCGACAGGTCGTGCGTGCGCTGGATGAGACAAACGAGGCCGACTGCGCTCCACACGAGCATCCTGAGCTTTCTGGCGAGCGCCAGCGTGACGCCCGTGGCGGCGCCGAGGTCGAGCCTTCCCGTGAACAGCGACGCGCTGGCTTCATCGACGCCGACGCGCAACGGGAGCATCTTGAAAATCATCGTGATCGCGCGATTCACCGTTTCGAGCACCACCGCCGCCGCGACCGTCGGCCGGTTCGGGCTAATCAGCATCAACGTGACGTAGACTTCCGCCACGGCCAGGGCGTGAAACAACACCTCGAAACCGGCAATCGGCCAGAGACGCTCCGGATGCCGTGAGGCGAATCCCCACACCAGGCGGGTGAGGCGGCCGACGCCTTCGACGGCCTCCGTCATCCGCCGGACGACGCGGCGTGCCGAGGCATCCGGGGAAGAGGCCCCCGTTCGAGAGGCATCTCTCTCGTTGCCCGACACGCCGCGCTCCGCGCTCCACTCCGGGGGAGGGGCCTCGGAGGGAGAGTCCTGGGCGGCAATTGCTGACTGCAGGGTTGCCGACTGCGGGGGGGCGGGACGCGGATTCGCCGACTGCTTCATTATTCCGAGCACCATCGCGGAGACAGCGACAAGACTCACCGTGGCGACCCCGCGCGGGACCTGATGCGCCGCGGCCAGCGCAATCGCGCCAGCCCCGAACAGCAACACAACCGAGCCGCTATAGAACGCAAACTCAACTGCCAGCGCGTTCAACGCGCTCGAGAGTGGCAGCCGTCGCTTGACGTGCGCGGCCTTGGCCGGCTCGCCGACCAGAATCCCCATGGGAAGGAGCGTGCTCAGGGCTTCGCCCGCGAGCCGCGCGCGAAGCGCCGGGAGAAAGGGAAGCTGCACCGGCCCTTCAACCGCCCGCACCCAGGCGAGCGTCCTCGCCGCCTCACGCGCGCCCGACAGGAGCAGGATCGCCGCGAACCCCCAGCCGACGCGGCTCATTCCCTCGACCATGTCCGAGAGTCCCAGCCGTCGAAGCGACTGCGCGAAGAGCGCGACACCAAGGACGAGCAACGAGTAACGAGCCACGCGCCACGCGGTTTCGAGCGTCACGGTCGATTCCCCACGTTTGTCTGGCGACTCGCGAATCCCAAATCTGAAGTTCCGAGTGACGTCCCGGAATCAATCGCGAGATCGATCTCCATCCACCACCGGGGCTGAAAGGACGCCGTGAGCGGCACACCGGCGAGCGCCCCTTCCGTTCCGTACGTGATCGAGAACTCAGTCAGCTCGCCGTCGTTGGTACTCCGAATCTCGAACTCCGCCGCGACCACGTGCTGATACGCCGCCCCGCCTACGCGCATCGTCGGCATCAAGTGCGCGCGCGTCTCGCGCAGCTCGTAGATGCTCCCGTGGTACACGAACTTCACGACCTCGCTCCCGTTGCCGGCCTGGCCGCGAGCGTGCGGCCCACCGCTTCCGCCCCGGCTGCCACGGCCGGCCTGGCCGTCACGGTCGGCCTGGCCGCCGCGACTTGGCGCTCGATCCATCAGATCGGCCAGCGCAGACAGAAAACCGGGGCGAGTTCCCGCCGGCAAGCGGACGACCCGCGGCGTGCCCTCCGACCCTTCGCGTTGCGCAAGCTCGAGGACCGTGCGGACCTGCCGGAAGCTGTAGTTCTCGGGCGCGGCAATCGAAGTCACAACCGAACGCGCCTGCTCGCCTTCGACCGTCGCCTGAATGACCTTGAAGGTCCGGCTGCCGCGGGATTGCTTGCGGACGCTGGCTTCTGCTTCTTCGATCGACGCTTCGTCCGATTCCGTCATCAGGCCAATCAATCGCGCTTCGGCTCCGCGAATTTCCTCGTCGATATACCCCCAGCGGTTGATCCGCCGCGGAGCGCGCTCGGGATCGGATCCAATCAGCAACGAGTAATCCGTCTCGCCCGGCGCGCGCCGTCTCGTGACCACGGCGTCGCCGACGCCGCTCCGAGTGATCCAGAAGAGGACGAGTGGACGGACGCGCGCCGTCATCGTGTAGTGGTACTGGACGACGTCACTGACCGGGCCCACGCCGGCCGTCGTGACGAGACTCGGGTCCGAGGCTGCACTCAGGCCTGCAGTCGTGCCGGCGGCCAGAGTCGTGCGTGCGCCGGCGCCGGCCGTCGCCCACAACAGGAGACCGCTCGCCATCGCCGCGGTCAGGCGAGCGGGCGTCATTGCAGCACCTTCTGACGCGGCGGCACTGGCCGCGGACCCGCCCACACCTGACGCATCACCCGCGCGCGTTGGCTCGGCTGCGCGACGGTGTAGATCCGCCGGTTCCGGCCATCCATGTAGATCCGCGCAAGCAGCTCGGCCAGCAGCCCCAGGCCAACGAGGACGATTCCGGTCTGGACAAGCACTGCGCTCAGCAGGAGCAGCGGTCCATGCGCCATGAAGACGGGCGCCCCGGTCACGACCTTCGTGGCCGCAATCCAGACACCCGCTGCCGCACCGGCCGCGACGCTCGCGAACCCTGCCGGGCCGAACAGGTGCAGCGGCCTGGTGACATAGCGGAGGAGAAACCGCACCGTAATGAGATCCGCCAACACCCGCCAGGTCCGCGACAACCCGTAATGGGACTGGTTCTGCGGCCGCGGGATATTCGCAATCGGCACCTCGGCGATCCGCGCGCCGCCCCAGCTCGCCAGCGCCGGGATGAACCGGTGCATGTCGCCATATAGTCGAATGCGCTTGATCACCGGCGCGCGATACGCCTTGAACGTCGTCCCAAAATCATGGAGAGACACACCCGACAGCTTCGCCATCAACCAGTTCGCCGCCTTCGACGGGAGACGCCGAGTCCACAGGTTGTCCACGCGCTGCTCTCTCCACCCGCTGACGATGTCGTATCCGTCATCCAGCCGGTCGAGCAGTTTCGGAATCTCCTCCGGCGCGTGCTGCAGGTCGCCGTCCATGGCGACGATGACGTCGCCGGCGGCGCCGTCGAACCCTGCCGCGAGCGCCGCGGTCTGCCCGTAATTCCGCGCGAGCGTGACGACCCTCACGCGCGTGTCCAAGCTGCCAAGCGCGCTCAGCGCGTCCGCAGTCCCATCCGTGCTCCCGTCGTCGACGTAGATCACTTCGGCGCTGAGCCCGAGCCGTTGAAGGACCACGGCCAGGCGGCGATGGAGCTCGTCGAGGGTCCCGACTTCGTTGAACAGCGGCACGACGATCGACAGCTGGAGGCGGGGCGCCGACTGCGGACGCCGTGTGTTACGAGGCATGACGGAGGCTCCTTTGGGCAGAGAACGCGGAGGAACGAGAACGGTCCGCATCGTGGCGAACGAGCTCGAGGTGCTCGGCGTCGACGAGGGCCCGCGTCTCGGGCGAACAGAGCAGCTCGACTTCCCGTACGCGCGAAACGAGCAGTCGCGTCGACGAGTGGGCCAGAGCATCATCGACATATCCCGGATGCACCATGAGCTCGGTGACTCCAGGACCGAGGAGCGGAAGAATCTGCGCCAGCGCGCTGAAGCTGAGGACGCCCGTGTGAATGCGGCCGACGAGACGGGGCGTCGCGATCCCGTGCGCTGCCGCGATGTGCCGATCGCGCCGGGCCCACGGCCACATCGCGAGGTTCAGGAGCGCCTGCTTCCGTGCGATGGCCCGGGCCCTCACGTCGTCAGGACGCCCGGCTGCCCCGACCCTTGAGCCGCGAGGAACGGGCCTCGGGACTCTTTCGTACGGCACCCGCACCACTGCAATCCCGAACCTGGCTCCAAGCTTCACAACGATGTCGAAGATCGGCGGGAAGGCGTGCACATGCTTGTGCGCGTCCAAATGCGTCAGCGAGATGCCTTCGCTCCGGAGCCGATCGACCTGGGCCGTCAGCTCGCGCTCAACCTCGACGAGCGACACGCGCCCACGCAGGCACGCCGCGAGAAGCGGCTTCCACGACGAGCGGAATCGCCCGTCTTCCCCAACGAGCGTCGGCACGCGCTCGGGCGGCAGTGTCGGGCGTCCGTCGACGAGCGCCAGATGGCAACCGACGCCGAGCGATGGCCGATCGCTCGAGCGCCGGATCGCATCCTCGGTCGCCGGCGCGCTCGCAAACAGGCTGGCGCTCGTCAGGATCCCGTGGTCGTAGGCATCGAAGATCCCATCGTTCACGCCCACGGTCAGCCCCAGGTCGTCCGCGTTGACGACGAGTCGTCGCGCCGCGGGACCGCGGGCGGTCACTTCGCGCCCCACGGCGACCTCCCCCCGACTCGGTACACTTGTGCCGCGCGCACGTCGCGCGCGTACAGCTCCTGCCATACCGGTACGTGTTGACGCAGTTGCTCCGCGACCGGCGCGTTCTCGAATGTCGTGTGCTCGTTTTGCACGATCACCCATGCCTCCTGCGAGCCGAACGAAATGCCTTGGCCCGAGAGTGATCGCGGTTCGAGATCGGCCCGGCCGCTTCGCTCCAGGTAGTACGCGACCACACCGGGCGCGTCGCTGACGACGTACGCGGACGGTTTAGCGGCTGCGGCAATCGACGCGACCGCTTCCCGCACGCCGTAGTCGTAGGTCTCCTCGGGGAACGTGGCGCCCGGCTCCGCGAGCCGGTCGCCAACGGCGTTCTGGTACAAGGAATAGAACGGCGTCGTCACCTGATGGGCCGAGACCATCGCGGAGACGGAAACGATGACGACGGCGGCGCACGCGGCGATCCTCGTGACTGGTGCCAGCCACCCCTTGCGAAGCAGCCACCGGATGCCCGCGACGAAGCCGACCGCCGCGATTAAATCGATGGTCGCGAGCATCGGGAGGGCGTAGCGCATGAACTTCGCCGCCATCAGCGAGTAAGGCACCAACAGGAACACGAGCAGGACGCGCAGCAGGACGAATCCGCGCTCCCGCCGGTGGCGGACGATCTCGATCACGCCGGCAACGGCAGCGCCGAGGATCACGAGCGGCACCTTGGTCGCGATCAGCCGGAGGTAAAAGCCTGCCGGCACTCCCAGCGGTGAGGCGAGCACGTCGTTGACATACAAGCGCCCCGCGTACAAGTAACCGTGGTGCGGCAGCATGGCGCCTTGCACGTAACTGATGCAGTAGCGCCAGGTCCCGGGCAGCAGAATGGCGAAGTTCGCGGCGACGAACGTCAGCGCGATCGCGCCGTAGTGAAGAAGCCTGGCTGGCCGGTTCGCGCCGGGCTGGCGATCGGTGATCACGTTGAAGATCGCGTAGATGCCCAGGAAGTGAGGCATGTACTTGGATGCGAGCATCAGCCCGAACGATGCGCCGCTCGAGAGGTACCACCGTTGTGCGCGCCCGGGATTGACGGCGCCGATTCGCTTGGCTCGCTCGTAACACCAAACGGCCAGGAGAAAGAAAAACAGGAGGAACGTGTCCTCTTTGCCGATCCGATTAATGGCGATCGCGTTGATATCGACCGCCCAGACGAGCGCGACGACCAGTGCCACGGTCGCGCCGAACAGCACATCAGCAACGCCGAACAGCGCGAGAGTCGTCGCCGCGCCGACGACGGCGTTTGGGAGGCGAATCGCCGTTTCAATCGGGATGGCTTGGCTCGGCTCCGAACCCCAAACGGCGAATGCCCGGTTCAACAGCTCCGCGGCTTCGACGCTGCCCCACATCGCGAGCTTCATCAGCATTGGGTGTTCGGCGTTCGCGCTGAAGTCGCCGGCGCGGTAGCGTTCAATCGCACGCGCCTTGTTGACCTCGTCCTCGCTCAAACCGTATGTAGAAAGCGCGGTCGCTCGGAGCCCGAGCGCCAGCGACGCCGCCAGCGCGAGCACTGCGAGCCTTGCTCGCGCGCTTGTCAGCGGAAGACGCCTCGTCGAAACGTTGTCCCGGGTTTCCCACCGCGACGCTGGAGTCGGTGTCGCCTCCCACGTAGTGGATGTCGCCGGATACGTGACCGCTGCCATACGAGCGTGCGGAAGGGCAAACCGGACGCCACCGAGCGGGCCCGCGGCTTCGATCGCGATCTGACAGAGTCGTGTCAACTACTTCGGGCACGCTCGCCTGGAGGTTCGAGTTGGTGCCCGGCACGAAGTTTGTGCGCAGCGATACGCACGTTGCGCGACGTTGTGCAGGCAAGGGTCAACACTCAGCGGTGCACCAGGTTGCGAACAGCCGGGCCCTCACAGCTCGTCGCCGATTGCGGATTGGTCACCAACCTGCACAGCGGTGAGCAGGGATTCGCCGGGCATCGCGGGAACCGGGCCATAAAACAACCGGCCAGCCAATTGGCTCGCCCTTTGCGACTTTGCCAACGACGCGCGGCACCGAACCACGCGCGAAAGGACGCTCATGCTGAAGCGACTGATCTTCACCCTGACCGTGGTGATCGCCATCATCGCGGCTCTTGCCTTCGTCAAATACCGCCAGGTCACCGCGGCGATTGCTCAATACGCCGCGTTCCAGCCTCCACCCGAAGCCGTCACCACAGTCGAGGCCAGGGAAGAACCCTGGCCTGCCCGCCTGTCCGCTATTGGGACGGTTGCAGCGGTCAGAGGTGTGACCGTTGGTGCCGATCTACCCGGCGTCGTCGATCGCATTGCTTTCGAAGCCGGGCACTCGGTGCGCGAAGGCGACATCCTCGCGCAGCTCGACACGCGTCAGGAGCGTGCCCAGCTTGCCGCCGCAGAGGCTCAACGGGATCTCGCGCGCCTGAACTTCGGGCGCATGCAGGACTTGATCGATCAGGGCGTCATCTCGAAGGCAGAGTACGACCAGTCAACCGCTGAGCAACGGCAGACAGAAGCTCGGGTCGGAGAAATCCGTGCCGTGATCGATCGCAAGACGATCCGCGCGCCCTTTTCAGGCGTCCTCGGGCTGCGCCAGATCAATCTGGGACAGTACCTGTCCGGCGGCGACCCAATCGTGAGCCTCCAATCGCTCGACCCGATCTACGTGAACTTCGGTGTCCCCCAGCAGGAAGCCGGTCAGATCAAAACGGGCCGGGAGGTGCGCATCCGATTGGATGACGATTCGACGCTGACGGCCGGGGCCCGAACGCCCCGGACGGTGCAGTTCACCGGCCGGGTTACCGCCCTCGACTCGGTGATGGACCCAGGGACTCGGAATGTCCAGGTCCAAGCCACCCTCGCGAACCCGACCGCGACGCTCCACCCCGGCATGTTCGTCCAGGCGGAGGTCGTGCTCGGCGCCGCGCGCTCGCTCATCACGTTGCCGTCGTCCGCGATTAACTACGCCCCGTACGGCGATTCGGTCTTCGTGGTCGACGATCTGAAGGACGCCAGAGGGCAGAGCTACCGCGGCGTCCGCCAACAGGTCGTCAAGCTCGGAGAAACCCGCGGTGACCAGATCGCCGTCCTGTCGGGGATCAAGCGTGGCGAGGAGATCGTAACCTCCGGCGTCTTCAAGCTCCGCAACGGCGCCGCGGTTCTCGTGAATAACAAAGTCCGGCCAGGGAATAACCCGGCACCCAAACCAGAGAACAGCTGATGCGCTTCACCGACCTTTTCGTCAAGCGGCCCGTCCTCGCGGTCGTCGTCAACCTCGTCATCCTGATTGCCGGCGTGCAGTCGATCCGCGCGCTGAGCGTCAGACAGTATCCCCGAAGCGACATCGCGATCGTTCGCGTGTCGACGATTTACGTTGGCGCGAACGCGAATCTGGTTCGCGGCTTCATCACGACGCCGCTCGAGCGCGTCATCGCCAGCGCCGACGGCATCGATTACATGGAGTCGTCGAGCGCGCAGGGCATCAGCACCATCACGGTCCACCTCAAGCTCAATTACGACACCAACGCGGCGCTCACGCAGGTTCAGGCCAAAGTCGCCCAGGTCCGCAACGATCTTCCACCCGAAGCCGAAGCGCCGATCATCGAGCTCGAGACCGCCGACAACCAGTTCGCGGCGATGTACCTCGGCTTTTCCTCGTCGGACCTCGACCCCAATCAAATCACCGACTACCTGACGCGTGTCGTCCAGCCCAAGTTGAGCGCGATCAGCGGCGTTCAACGCGCCGACATCCTGGGCGCCCGGACGTTTGCCATGCGCATCTGGCTGAAACCCGACCGGATGGCGGCGCTCGGCATCTCGCCCTCCGCCCTGCGCGACGCCCTGGCCCGCAACAACTATCTTTCCGCGCTCGGTCGCACCAAGGGCTCGATGGTGTCGGTCAACCTCACGGCCAACACCGACCTCCGCACCGCCGAAGAGTTTCGACAGCTCGTCGTCAAGAAAGAAGGCAGCGTCGTCGTTCGCCTCGGCGAAGTCGCCGATGTCGTGCTGGGCGCCGAGGACTACGAGCAGGATGTCCGCTTCAACGGCGAGTCGGCGACGTTCATGGGCGTGTGGGTCCTGCCGACCGCCAACACGCTCGATGTGATACACGCCGTCCGCGCAACGATTCCTCAGATCCAGGCCCAGTTGCCCGTCGGTATGAAGGTCGGCATTCCCTACGACTCGACCGAGTACATACAGGACGCCATTACCGAAGTGCTCAGGACGCTCACCGAGACGCTCCTCATCGTCATCGTGGTGATCTTCCTCTTCCTCGGCTCGTTCCGTTCGGTGATCATCCCGGTCGTCGCGATTCCAATTTCGCTGATTGGCGCCGTGTTCCTGATGCTCGCCGCCGGATTTACGATCAACCTTCTCACGCTGCTTGCGATCGTGCTCTCGGTCGGCCTGGTCGTGGATGACGCCATCGTCATGGTGGAGAACATCGAGCGACATCTGCACAGCGGCAAGTCGCCGCAACGCGCCGCGATCGATGCTGCCCGCGAGCTCGTGGGTCCAATCGTCGCGATGACCATCACGCTGGCCGCCGTGTACACGCCGATCGGCATCCAGGGCGGGCTGACCGGCGCGCTGTTCCGGGAGTTCGCGTTCACACTTGCCGGTGCGGTGATCGTCTCGGGCGTCGTCGCGCTGACGCTGTCGCCGATGATGGGCGCGAAGCTCCTTCGCTCGGGTGACAGCCAGCGGGGCTTCTCGGGATGGATCAACCGCCGCTTCGACTCGGTGCGCAACGGCTATACGAGGGCGTTGTCGAGCACGCTCCGGTACCGGCCCGTGGTCCTGATGGTGTGGGCGGTCATCGCCGTGCTGATCGTCCCCTTCTACATGTTCTCGCAGCGGGAGCTCGCGCCGCTCGAGGATCAGGGCGTCGTCTTCTCGATCATCCAGGGTTCTGCCAACGCGACGCTCGATCAGTCGAAGCTGTTCGCCGCCGAAGTGCTCGACGTCTACAAGTCGTTTCCCGAGACGGGCGCCACGTTTCAGCTGATGCAGCCGACGAGCGGTTTTGGCGGCATGGTCACCAAGCCGTGGAGCCAGCGGACGAAGACCACGCAGCAGCTCCTGATGGAATCGATGGGGCCGCTGTCGAAGATTCCCGGCATTCGCGTGATCCCGACCACACCGCCTCCGCTGCCGGGCGGTGGAGACTTTCCCGTTGACTTCGTGATTGCGTCCGCGGCGGAGCCCGAGCGCCTCACCGGCATCGCGAAGGATCTCGTGGCGAAAGCATTCGGCAGCGGTCTCTTCATCTTCGCTGACGCCGATATGAAGTTCGATCAGCCGCAGGCCGAGGTTGTCTTCGATCGCGACCGGCTCCGCGCGCAGGGGGTCGATCTGACTCGGGCCGGGCAGGATCTGTCTACGCTCGTCGGCGGCAATTACGTCAACCGATTCAGCATCCAGGGCCGCAGTTACAAGGTCATTCCGCAGGTGGCGCGCGTCGAGCGCCTGACGCCCGACCAGCTCGCGCAGACCTACATCACCGGATCCGACAACAAACTCGTTCCGTTGTCGACGTTCGCGAGCTTGCGGACGTCGTCCGAGCCGCGTGAGCTGAAGAAGTTCCAGCAGCTGAACGCCGTCCGCATTCAGGGCGTGATTCCGCCGCCTGTCTCGCTCGACCAAGCGCTGCGGGTGCTCGAGGATCAGGCCAAGACCGCCCTCCCGGAGGGTACGACCATTGACTACGCGGGCCAGTCGCGCCAGCTTCGCACCGAAGGCAGCAAGTTCCTTGGCACGCTGATCCTCTCGGCGATCTTGATTTACCTGGTGCTTGCCGCCCAGTTTGAGAGCTTCCGCGATCCGTTCATCGTCCTCGCCGGGTCGGTGCCGCTCGCGCTGTCAGGGGCGCTGATGTTCTCCTTCCTGGGGCTGACGACGCTGAATATCTATAGTCAGGTGGGGCTGATCACGCTGGTCGGATTGGTGTCGAAGAACGGCATCCTCATTGTCCAGTTCGCCAACCACCTTCAGGAAACGGGAAGAGACAAGCTGGCCGCCATTATCGAAGCTGCCGGCACGCGCCTCCGCCCGATTCTGATGACGACCGCCGCAACGGTCGTCGGCCACTTCCCGCTGATTCTCGCGACGGGGCCGGGGGCCGGCGCGCGCAACAGCATCGGCATCATGCTGGTGACCGGCATGATTATCGGGTCGGCGTTTACGCTCTTCATCGTTCCGTCGATTTACGTGCTGGTGGCCCGGACCCACCGCGCCGAGGAGCTCGTGGAAGAGGCCGGCGACGCGGTCGGGGAAGAGCACGCGGCGGGACTCCCGGGGCAACCGAGCCCCAGCGCCGCGTGACGAGGCGGCGCGTTACGCAGGTTGCTCGAGATCGTACTTCCGCAGGCGGACGTACAACTGCGTGCGGGACAGACCCAGGCGCTTGGCTGCCTTCGACTTGTTCCAGCGACTGTCACGCATGACTTGTTCGATGGTGTCTCGTTCGACGGTCTTCAAGTCCGTCGTCGTCGCTGCCTGCAGCGGCCGGGTGGCGCGATCGAGCGACAAGTGCTGGGCGCCGATGAGCCCGCCTTCGCAGAGAATCGCCGCGCGCTCGAGGGCGTTCCTGAGCTCCCGCACGTTGCCTGGCCAGTCGTGCTGAAGCAGCGCCTCGCGCCCCTCGCGCGTCAGGCCCGCTGGCGGCCGTCCGAACGACTTGCCGATCTCCGCCAGGAACGCTTCGCTGAGCGGCGCGATATCAGCCTTGCGCTCGCGCAGCGGCGCGATCGGAATGTCGAACACCTGCAGGCGGTAGTAGAGGTCCTCGCGAAAGTCGCCGCGCTCGACGGCCTTCTTCAGGTCGCGGTTCGTCGCGGCGATCACGCGGACGTTGGCTCTGAGCAGCCGGGTTCCGCCGAGCCGCTGGAATTCCCGCTCCTGAAGCACCCGGAGGAACTTGGCCTGCGCCGACGGGCTCATCTCGCTGACCTCGTCGAGGAACAGCACGCCCCCGCTGGCGAGCTCGATCTGGCCCGGCTTGGATTGCTGCGCGCCCGTGAACGCGCCCCGCTCGTAGCCGAAGAGCTCGGATTCGAGCAGTTGCTCGGGCAGTGCCGCGCAGTTCAACGCGACGAACGGCCCGCCCTTCCGCGGCGAGGCGCGGTGTATGAACCGCGCGACGACTTCTTTCCCCGTGCCCGACTCGCCGGTGAGCAGCACCGTCGTTTCGGTCTCCGACACTTGCGTCGCTTTCTTCAGGACCTCGTTCCATTGGGCGGACTGTCCGACCACGTGAATGGTCTTCGATTCGAGCTCCTCGGTGAGCGAGCGCACGCGCGACTCGAGACGTTCCGCACGAGCATGCGCTTCGGCCACCTGGCGGGCCGCCTCGGCGAGCTGCTCGTGAGAGACCGCGAGCGCCACGTGATCGGCAATCCGCCGCGCGGCCGGCACGTCTTGCGCGGAGAACGCGGCCGGCTTTCCCGACCAGAATCCCAGACCCATCTCCTGATCACGCGCGCGCGTGAAGACGCCCAGAAATGACCTGTACCCGCGCGACAGCAGGCGTTCCCGGAAGTCCTGCGGCTCTACAATCGGCAGCTCGGCCGATCGGAAGTCTTCGATGATGACATACGGCTCCGTGTGCGGCGTCGTGTCCGATTTGATCAGCCGGTTGAGCCCAGGAAAGGCGTCGGACGACGCTGCCTCGATCAGGATCTCGCCCTTGCCGTCATGGAACATCATCGTCAACAAATCGTGCGCGATCACTTTCTTCGCAATCTCGGACACTTGCGGAAACACCGTGCGGATATCGAGCACGCCGGCGATCGCGCGCAAGAGCTCGACCGAGGCCTCGAGGTCCGTTGCGCGATCACGCTCGAGCGCTGCGCGGCGCGCCGTGTCCGCCAGTTGCTGGTGGGATATCGCAATGGCGACGTAGTCGGCCACGCGTTGGGCCAGCGTCAACTCCCGCTCCGAGTACACGTCAGCTCGGCGGGACAGCAGGGCGAGCACGCCGATCGGCCTGCCATCGACAAGGACGGGAACGCGAAGACCTGTTCGGAACCCTCGGTTCGTCCCGTAGACATCGCTGAAGATGCGCGGAACCGACGGATCGTGCACCGCGCAGTGTTCGCCTTGGCAGAAGACCCGCGGTTCTCCCTCTTGCGTGCTCGCGTACAAACGGAAATGCGCGCCGTCGTCGGTCAACAGCGCCAGGTTCGCTTCGTCGTGCGGGACGATCCGCGACGCGACGTCGCTCAGTTGCCGGAAGATGTCGCGCACGTCGAGCGCGCGCGCCAACTCCGGCAGCAGATCGTGGAAGGCATCTAAATCCCGAAGGTCCAAGGTAGCGGAATC
>DATKHR010000059.1:0-57568 GCA_035510155.1 Vicinamibacterales bacterium | reverse complement strand
GACGCGGCGTCATGTCCACCTCTTTGCACTCTCACAGGAGCGCGTTAAAGAGTCTGACGAATTCTGGCTGATCTGGCAGTATAACATCAGTGCGGCCGCGAGCGCGTCCCCTCGCAGGTCGCCGATATCACCTAAGATCTTCGGTCGCCTTGTCTCGCCCTCTCCTCGCCTCTTTGGCGCCCCTGCTCGCTGCCGCGTCACGGGCGCGGACTAGGACTATACTGCCCCGATGCCCTCGGGGATTTTCGACGTCCGAGCGCGCGTGATCGCGAATCGGCGATTGTCAAGCGACTACAACGTCCTCGCGCTCGCGGCGCCCACGATTGCCGCACGAGCCGCGCCCGGACAGTTCGTCATGCTCAAGGCCGGCTCCACCTACGACCCGCTCCTCCGTCGTCCCTTTTCCATCTTCGAGATCCTCCGCGATCGCCACGGTACACCAAGTGGACTCAGCGTTCTCAGCAAGCGCATCGGCGCCTCGACTCGACTGTTCTACGACGCGGAACCGGGCCAAACGGTGGCGACGCTCGGTCCCCTGGGCCGGCCGTTCATGGTCGTCGACCGGCCCACCGAGGCATGGATGGTAGCGGGGGGCGTCGGGCTGGCGCCCTTTGCGACGCTGGCGGAGACGCTTCGGAGCCACGGCGTCGGCTGCACGCTTTTCTATGGCGCGCGACGTGCGACCGAGCTCTTCCACCTCGATTTCTTCCGCGCCCTCGGCGTCGACCTGGTGTTGTCGACGGAGGACGGCAGTTTCGGCGAACGCGGGCACGTTGTCGCGCCGCTCGAGCGGGCGCTCCTGTCGAGGAGCCCGGCCTCGCGCCTCATGGTGTACGCCTGTGGGCCAGAGCGCATGTTGGCCGCGACTGCACGGGCGACCGCAAAACACGAGCGACCGTGCCAGGTTTCGGTCGAACGGATTATGGGCTGCGGGCTCGGTGGCTGCTACAGCTGCGTCGTCCCCATGCGCCACGACCACGGCGTCCATCATGTCCGCTCATGCCTCACCGGACCTGTCTTGCAGGCCGATCAAATCGTATGGGATTGACCCCGGCAGATCTCTCGGTTCGCATCGGCACGCTTCATCTCGCGAATCCCCTCATCGCCGCGAGCGGCTGCTTCGGCTACGGCGTCGAGTATGCGGACGTGGTGGAGCTATCGTCGCTAGGCGCGATCGTCTCGAAGGGACTGTTCCTCGAGGAACGGGACGGCCACCCTGCTCCGCGCATCGTCGAAACACCCGCCGGCATGCTCAACGCGATCGGCCTGCAGGGAATTGGCGCCCGCCGGTTCATGGATGAGAAGCTGCCGGAGCTGCGCGCTCGGCGGGCGACCGTCATCGTGAACGTCTGCGGGACGACGCTTGACGAGTATGTGGAGGTCTCCAGGATCCTGTCCGACGCCGATGGCGTCGCCGCCATTGAATTGAACATCTCCTGCCCCAACATCAAAGAGGGCGGCATCCAATTCGGCTGCAGCCTGGATGGCACCTACGACGTGGTCAGCGCGGTGAGAAAGGTGACCCGCCTCCCGGTCATCCCGAAGTTGACGCCGAATGTGACCGACGTGGCGTCGTTCGCCCGCGCAGCCGAGGAGGCTGGCGCCGACGCGGTCTCGCTGGTGAACACGTTCCTGGCGATGGCCATCGACGTTGAATCGCGGACGCCGAAGCTCTCGAATGTCGTCGGAGGACTGAGTGGTCCGGCGATTCGTCCGATTGCGGTGCGCATGGTGTACGAGTGCCGTCAGCTCGTGAAGATTCCGATTATCGGCATCGGCGGCATTGCAGAGGCGCGCGACGTGCTCGAGTTCATGATTGCGGGCGCGAACGCGGTGCAGGTGGGGACCGCGAACTTCGTCGATCCGTTCATCTGGTCGAAGCTGCTCGAGGGTCTTCGCGATTACACGGAGCGACACGAGATCGCCAGGCTCGACGAGATCGTCGGCACGCTGCGGCTCGTCGACCCGCGCCCCAGGACGGAATATGAACCAACTGCTCGTCGCCCTTGATGTCGACACCGCCGGTGACGCGCGGCGGCTGGCCGACCTGCTGCGCGGCGCAGTCGGTGGATTCAAGATCGGCAGCCGCCTGTTCACAAGCGTCGGACCATCCCTGGTCGACGAGCTCGTCTCACGCGGCGATCGGGTCTTCCTCGACCTCAAGTTTCACGACATCCCTAGTACGGTCGCCGGCGCCGTGGCCGCCGCAACGCGGCTCGGAGCGTGGATGATCAATGTGCACGCCGCCGGAGGGTCCGCCATGATGCGCGCGGCCCGGGCCGCCGCCGACGAGGAGGCAGCCCGCTTGTCGCGCGCCGCGCCGCTGGTGATCGCCGTCACCATACTGACGAGCATGGATCGCCGGACGTTGACCGAGATCGGCCTCACCGATGGTATGGCCGACCAGGTCGGCCGCTTGGCCGCCCTGGCATCCGCTGCTGGCCTCGACGGCGTGGTCGCCTCGCCTCAGGAAATCGGCAGCATCAGACGCCGTTGCGGCAGCGCCTTCACGATCGTTACGCCTGGCATCCGCGGCGGAGCGTCGACCGTCGAAAACGCGCCCACAGGACGGGATGATCAGAGCCGCACCCTGACCGCTGCCGAAGCCTTGACCGCGGGCGCCAGCTACATCATCGTCGGCCGACCGATCATTGCCGCCGTCGATCCACGCGCCGCCGCCGACCGCCTGGCTGAGGAGTGCCGCGTGTGACGGCCGGCGAGGGGACGCGGCAGAGCCGTATCACCATCTACTCGCGGCCCGGTTGCCACCTCTGCGACGAAATGAAGGCGGTCGTCGTGCGCGCTCTCAAAAACACCGGGATGCCGATCTGCGTCGAGGACGTCGACGTTTCGACCGACCCCGCTCTCGAGGCGCGCTATGGGCAGGAAGTCCCAGTCCTCACGATCGACGGACGAAAGGCCGCGAAATACAGGGTGACCGAGTCAGAAATCACGCGAATGCTGCAGAGCAGGGCGAGACCCGCCGAAGGCGCGGGACCAGCCGGAGGAGCGGGAGGGCTTGACAACAGGGGAGCTGGGTAGGAGCGGGGCCTCCCCTCGTTGCCCCTTCTGCGTTTCCTGCCTGGCGTTCCTGCCGTTCCCGCCCTTCCTGCCCTTTGAGGTTACTTCCCAGTCAGGATGAAATGCCCCCGCCGGTTTTGCTGCCAGCAGGACTCGTTCTCCTCGCCGCAGACCGGCTGCTCCTTGCCTTTGCTGATGACCGTGAGCCGGGTGCCCGCCACGCCGAGGCTGACCAAGTACTCTCTTACGGCGTTGGCGCGACGCGCGCCGAGCGCCAGGTTGTACTCCGCGCTGCCGCGCGAGTCACAGTGTCCCTCGATCGTGGAGGCGGTGCTCCCCCACTTCTTGAGCCAGTCAGCATCCCGCTGCAGCGGCGGCTTGGCATCCTCGCGCAGCTCCGCCTTGTCGAGGTCGAAGTACACGTCCTGGAGTGGTCGCTCTGCGTTCAACTGCTCCAGCGACTTCTGTGCAAAAATCTGCTCCTCTGTGAGCGCACTGGGGCGCGGCGCGGGGGCCGGTGCAGGCGGCGGCGATGGGGGCGGCGGCGGCGCCGGCGTGACGGCCGGCGGCGGGGGCGGTGCGGGGGCCGGTGGCGAGACTTTCTTGTGACAGGCCGCGGCGGTCAACGCAATCGCCGACACCAATGCGAGCATGGAAACAGTCCGACGGGCGCGAGTCATCGTCAACTCCTCGATTGCGGCACAGGGTACACGATACGAATCCCGAGTACAACTAGATGGAGCGTCTTTTGCGCGCGACGGCCACTGCCGAAGCGCGTCACTTCTGGTTTCGCGGCTTTCGTGCATTCGTCAATCCGCTTCTTCGATACGCGGCGGCTCGCCGGACCGGCGGAGGCGTCGCGCGCATCCTTGATTGCGGGTGCGGCACGGGCGCAAACCTCATGGTCTTGAATCGCTTTGGCCGCGCCTACGGCTTTGACATGTCAGAGGTCGGCCTTCGGATCGGCCGGCAAACCGGCCGTACCCTGCTTGCGCGCGCGACGGTCGCGGCCGCGCCCTTTCCGACCGCTTCCTTTGATATCGTCACGTCGCTCGATGTTCTTTACGCCCTCGATGACGACACCGAGCGCCGGGCAATCGCCGAGATGTTCAGGGTGCTGAAGCCTGGGGGGTTCGCGGTCGTCAACGTGGCGGCAATGGAGATCCTCCGCGGGGATCACTCGGTGCTGAGCCACGAGCTCAGACGCTATAGCCGCAACGATCTTCGGGCGCGTCTGAGCGCCGCCGGCTTCCGGATCGAGCGCTTAACCTACACCAACATCACGCTGTTCCTGCCGCTGCTGCTGGCGCGCGCGCACCAACGGCGAAGAGGCCTGAGAGGCGAAAGCGAGGCACAGAAGGAAATCACAGTGCCGCCTGCGCCGCTGAACGCGTTACTGACCGGCCTGCTGTGGCTCGAAAGCCTTTATCTGCGCCGTTTCGACGCGCCTGCGGGCAGCTCGCTCTTATGCCTCGCGCGCAAGCCCGCGTGATCTTCTCTAGCGCTCCACGGATCTCAGACCGCACCGGAAGATGCGCAACCCGAGGCGGCGCCGGTCGTTCGTGCGGCGCCACCGTGTCTCTGCGGGCACATGGGTCTGATCGGTTTCGACGACGAGTGTCGAGGGGCTGAGGGCTGCCGGCACGGGAACATCGAGGCTGAAATCGTCCGCCACCGTCACCTCGCGCAGCACGCGCTCGCCGGTGCGCACGACGATTCTCGAGGCACGCGAGTAGTACTTGCGCGGTGACTCACCCTGAAGATGAAGGATCGCCCCAGAGTCGTCCGGCGTCACGTATCGCAACTCTCCGCGTTCGCTCAACCACCGCCATCGCTGCCCGGTCACCGGATCGAACTCTGGCTCGTACCAGCCGCGGCCGAAGCCAACCACGCTCCTGAACGACGACACGTCGAACTGTTCCACCGCGACGTTTGAAGGCGGATTGGCCGAGATCGTGACTTTGACGTATTCGGCCGCTGGCGTCTGGACCTCGAGCGAAGGGACTCGGACCACGTCGAGAAACGCTCCCGTCCCAACACGCATCGTCGTCGACCAGAATCGTTCCGCGGAAACGTTGATGAGCGGTCGACCGGCCGGCTCGAAGTTCCGCCCACCTATGACGAAGGCGCCCCCGCCGAGCGCCGCGCGACGAACCCACCCTTCAATCGGGCCGTACTGAAGGCCGCGATGGTCGACGGCGGCCACGCCCGCGCTCTCCGGCGTCAGCGCCCAGCCCTCGCCCAGGTACCAATCCGGCCGCCCCACCCGATACCAGTCCGCATCGTTGGGCCGTATGCCGCTCAACAGAACCGGATAGGGCAACGACCAGCGGTACCTCGTCGGATCGTCATGTTGAACCAGCTCGATTGCCGCACGCCGCGGATCGACGGCGAACCAGACCGGTGCGCGGCCCCCGGCATTCCAGTACTTCACGGCTTCCAGCCATTCACGCTGCGGCGGTGCGGCGAGCTGGCGATCGAACCCGGGCGCCGCATCCCCCAGCCAGATGAGCGGCCGTCGAAGGTCGAGACTCTCCCGGCGATCCGGCGCGAAGACAGGCTTGACGGGCGCGCTCCCAGCCGCCAGCCTCATGTCACTGAGCAGTCTGAAGGCGGGGGCCTCGTTGCGAGCGTACGAGGCGATTGATATTCCGCCGGTGTGCGCCTGAAACAGAGCGATGGAAGAGGCCAGGAGAATTGCCGGAACGCCCGGCAGCGCTCGCAAGCCCGCCGTTGCCAGAAAGGCGAGCGGAACCACCAGCGGAAGGGCGTAGCGGCTCGTGAACGTCTCCTGGAACAAGAGGTCGAAGAGGAAATACGGTCCGAACGCGACCCCCACGATCATGAGCGCTCGGGGATCTTTGCGCCTGAGGCGCCAGACGCCGATCGAGGCAAGGGTGAGCACGAGGGTCGCCGCGGGCCACGTCGCCCACGGCGCGACGCAAGCAAAGTACAGGGCATCCACGAACGTACGAACGGTCGGCGTCGTCCACAACATGCGAATGCCGCTCAGGTCCTCCGCTCCCTGACTTGACACAGCGCGCCAGTAGGCAGTCGGGCCGCCGGACAGAAAGGCGAGCGGAACCAGCCACACGAGGATCCCAGCGGCAAACGCCAACGCCAGTCCAAGGAGTCGGCCGGTGACGCCTGCCTGCGCTCTGCGCCGTTGGTGCCCTGGGCGTCCTTCCTGCCCGCTCCACCCCCTCCAAATCAGGAGTCCCACGGTGAGCCAGAAGACTTGCGATCGGATCCCCGCAACCACGCCCACCGAAAACGCGACGCCCGCGAGCTCGAGATTCGTGCGGGCCGCCAGCGCCATCGCCTGAACGGCCGCAGCGGCGGCCAGGCCGGCCATATCGCTCAACGGCCGCACCGATGTGAGCCAGTACAGCGGAGAGGTGATCGCCACGACCGCCGCGGTGATTGTCCACGCGCCGAGGACTTCACCAGTCAATCGACGATACAGCGCCGTAATCGCCAGAAACCCCAGCGTGCCCCCTACGAGACTGATGGCGGCAAGCGCTTTCGCGTCCGACGCGATGAGTGCCCGCGCGCCCTTCCCGACAAGGATGAACACGGGGTATCCAGGCGGGTGCGGCTGATGATGCGCGACGTCGAATCGGTGAAGACCTAACGCAAAATTGACGGAATCCAGATCTTCAAGGGACGAGGGAAGGTAGGGGAGATGAAACGCGAGAAAGACGAGCGTCAGAACGCCCAGCGCAGCGAGGGTTCGCGCGCCGCTCAGCCGAGCCAGATCACTCACGCCGGCCGCAGCAAGAGTCCTTCGTTCAGGCTGCCGGTCCGATACCCCTGCAGGTCGAGGCTCACATAACGATAGCCGGCGGCCTTCAACTCCCGGACAATGGCGGCGTTGACGTCCGGCTCCAGCGCACGCACCATTTCGTCGCGCGCAATCTCGATGCGCGCCACTTGGTCATGATGGCGAACACGAAACACCCGGAACCCCAGGGCGCGCAGCGCCTGCTCGGCTCGCTCGATCGTGCGCAGCTTCACGTCGGTGACTTCCGAGTGATACGGGATCCGTGACGCCAGGCACGCGGACGCGGGTTCGTCCCACGTCGGCAGTCCGGCACGCCGCGACAGCTCGCGAATCTCGCTCTTCAACAGATCGACTTCATCGAGCGGGCTGCGGACGCCAAACTCCCGCGCCGCCTGTCGTCCAGGGCGGTGGTCGCCGCGGTCGTCCGCGTTGTTGCCATCGACCACAATCGCGCCACGCGACGCTGCCAGTCGTGACAGGTGGGTATAGAGCTCCTGCTTGCAGTAATAGCAGCGATTCTCCGGATTGGCGCGGTACTCAGGCCTTTCGAGCTCGCTGGTCCGAATAACCTCGTGATGAAGCCGGAACTCACGTGCAATCTGAACGGCCAGACGCCGGTGCCGCTCGGGGTAGCTTGGGCTGTCGGCCGTCACCGCCAGCGCGCGATCGCCCAGCACGCGATTCGCCGTGACCGCCAGGTACGCGCTGTCCACGCCGCCGCTGTATGCCACGACGACCGAGCCCAAAGACGCGAGCGTGTCGTGCAGCGCGCGCTCTTTCTCGATCATTCATCCCAGCCTTCATCCTCGCCGTCGTCCTCTTCCTCTTCGTCGTCGCTGTCCTCGTCGTCCTCATCGAGGTCGTCATCGTCGTCGAGATCGTCTTCGTCGTCCTCTTCATCGTCGTCGTCGACGATGTCCAGCTCGAGCGGCGACACGCTGACCACCTCGAGGTTCGAGCCGCACTCGGGGCAGCTCAATTGATCGCCTTTGTCGACGTCGAACTCGTCGACTTCGATCTCGCCGTCACATTCCGGGCAGGTGGCCATACGTCTCCTAGATACTACGCGCGTCGCAGGCCAGCCCATTCGGTTTGGCAATTGGGGACGGGACGTGCCAGAATCCGCACGGCAGGTGCGATCGCGATAAGAGCAGAATTATAGCGAGAGCCTGCGCGGATCTGCAATGCACGGCAACGCCTCGATCGCCGCCAAAACCGTGGTCATTGCCGACGATACCGCGTTCGTGCGCGACCGCTTCCGCTCGGCTGTCGAGGGCGCGGGACACAGGGCGGTGCTCGTCAAGAGCGCCGCCGAGCTGCTGGCGCGCGTTCGGGTTGGTCTCGAGGAGATCGACCTGATCGTGCTCGATCTCCGGCTGCCGGACGCGCCCGGCGTCGGCCTGGTTCGGTCCGTTCGGAAGCTCGACGCAGGCCGAGTGCCGCTGCTCATCTTCAGCGGCACGATCGCGAGCGCCGACGAAGTACGGGGCCTCGCGGCGCTCGGCGTCGCCGGTTACGTCAACGAGTACAGCGCCGCGCAGCATATTCTCCCTTCGCTGGCGCCCCATCTGTTCCCCGATAACTTCAATCGGCGCAGCAGTCCGCGCGTCGTCCTGGCAATCCCGATTCAGTACCGATTCGGCAATACCATTGCCGCCGCGCTCACGCTCAATTTGAGTCGAGGCGGCATTGCGATCCGGACGACGAGCCCGCTCGAGAGCGGGTCAAAGATCCGCGTGCGGCTCCGCATGCCCGGATCGAAGCGCGACGTCGAGGCGGAAGGGCACGTGGCCTGGAGCGACCGCCGCGTGGGAATGGGGATCCAGTTCGAGACGGTCAACGCCGCCAGCCAGGCCATCATCGACAATTTTGTCGACGCGCACTTTTTCTCCAACCGGAAGGCGTGAACAGACGTGACGTGGCACTTCGTCCTGTTGGTGGCATTGGTGTTTGCCAACGGTTTCTTCGTGGCGGCTGAATTCGCCATCGTGACCGTCCGCAAGACCCGCATTGATCAGCTGATCGCGGAAGGACATCGCGGCGCGCGTGCCGTGCGCCGCGCCATCAGCAACCCCGAGCGGTACATTGCCGCCACGCAGCTCGGCATCACGATGGCCAGCATCGGCCTCGGGTGGATCGGGGAGCCGGCGCTCGCCTCGATGATTCAGCCGGCGTTCGGCTCGCTGCCCGCACGCATCGCGGAAACGACGGCGCATAGCGTAGCCGTGGCAATTGCGTTCGCCATTGTGAGCGGGTTGCACATCGTCATGGGCGAGCTTGCCCCGAAAACCATCGCGCTCGAGAAGGCCGAAGCAACGGCGCTGCTCGTCGTGAAGCCCACCGAGCTGTTCATGAAGACATTCTGGCCGTTCATCCGGCTCCTGAACGGAACGGGACAGGCGGTCGTGAGCATGCTCGGCCTGCGTGGGAGAGGACGGCACGCGATGGTGCATTCGGAGGAGGAGCTGAAGATGCTCGTCACCGCCAGCCAGGAGGCCGGCGTCCTCGAGGAGCACGAAGAGCAGATGCTCCATCGAGTGTTCGGCTTTGCCGATCTGACCGCCGGTCAAGTGATGGTGCCACGCACCGAGCTCGTCGGCGTACCCGCCACATCGCCTCTTCGCGATGTCCTTCCGCTCATTGGGAACCTGCGTGAGACGCGATTGCCGGTGTATCGCAGCGATCTCGATGATGTCGTCGGGATGTTGCACGTGACCGATGTGCTGCGTGCGATCGCGTCGAGCGACCAGGGCGTGACCGCGGGCAGCCTCGCCAGAGAAGCCCTGACGGTCCCCGAATCGCTCGGCGCCGATGATCTTCTCGGGGAAATGCGCGGCCGTCACGTGCGCGAAGCGCTCGTCATCGATGAGTACGGGGGCACGGCGGGCCTCGTCACCTTCGAATCGCTCATGGAGCGCATCGTCGGCGACATCCCGGGAGATACGGCCTCGCCGTCGGGCCGCGTCAGAATGGGGCCGGGAGGATCGGCCGAGATCGACGGCCTCGCGCTGGTGACCGATGTGAACGCGCAATTTGCTCTCCACATCGACGAAGACATGTACACGACGATGGGGGGATACGTGCTGGGGTGTCTCGGCCGCCGGGCTCGTGTCGGCGACGAACTTGAGGTTGAAGGTCGCCGACTGCGCGTCAGCGCGCTCGACGGGCTCAGAGTCGCGACTATTTCGCTGTCAGCGCCCGGCGGGTCATCTGCCGCACGTCACGCGAAGGACGCCGGTCACCCGCCGTAGCTCGTCGCGAATCAGACCCGAGCGACCGCCTCGAACACCTTCTCGTAATTCGGCTCGTTCCGCGCATCTTCCAGCACCTCGCGGTAACGGACGACGCCGTCTTTGTCGAGCACGAAGACCGCTCGCTTCGCGATCCCCTTCAACCCAATCATGTTCTCGTTGAGCACCCCGTACTCGTGAATGACCTCCTTGTTGAAGTCACTCAACAGGGGAAACGTCAGCTTCTGCTGATCGTGAAACGCCTTGAGCGTAAAGAACGTGTCAACGCTGATCCCATACACCTGCGCCTTCGCCTGATTCAAGCGCGCCATCGAATCGCGAAACGTGCACAGCTCCTTCTCGCAGACCGAGCTGAACGCCGCTGGAAAAAACGCGAGAACCACCGGCTTTCCGCGGTGCTGGCTCAGCACCACGGGTTGACGCTCGTGGCTGGTCAGCGTAAAGTCCGGTGCCTTCGACCCGAGGTCTACAGACATGTCATCCTCCTGTAGGGTCCATGTCATACATGGTCCACTACTATATTTTTTGGCGCGCTTGGATTAGCATTTTTGGTTGGCGTTCCCGCCAACCACAGGAGCCTGATCAGTGATTGAGGTCCAACACCTCTCGAAACGCTACGGCCGCGTCACCGCCGTCGACGACGTCAGTTTCCGTGTCGAACGGGGTGAAATCCTCGGCTTCCTCGGCCCCAACGGCGCCGGCAAGACGACAACCATGCGCATTCTGACCGGCTACATGCCGGCCACGGCCGGAAAAGCAATTGTCGCCGGTTTCGACGTGTTCGAACAGCCGATCGAGGCCAAGCAGCGGACCGGCTACCTGCCCGAAACGCCGCCCCTCTATCCGGACATGACGGTCGTCGAATACCTGACCTTTGTAGCCAAGATCAAGGGGGTGGCATCCGCCGAACGCACCGAGCGAATCCGGCGTGTCATGGAGCGCACCCATGTCACGGACATGGCCAACCGCCTGTGCTCGAAGCTGTCGAAGGGCTACAGACAGCGGGTGGGGCTCGCGCAGGCGCTCATCCACAACCCGGATGTCCTGATTCTCGACGAACCGACCGCCGGCCTCGATCCGAAGCAGATCATCGAAACTCGGCAATTGATCAAGCAGCTCGCCGGCGATCACACCATCATTCTCAGCACCCACATCCTCCCGGAAGTCTCGCAGACCTGTCAGCGCGTCGTGATCATCAACAAGGGCCGCGTGGTGGCCGTTGATACGCCAGACAATCTGACGGCGCGTCTGCACGGATCGGCGACGATGTACATCCAGGTCGATCCTTCGGGCGCCGACGCCGCGGCGACGCTCCTGCGGGTACCGGGCGTCACGCGCGTCGTCGAATCGGACCGGCACGATCGGCTGGTGGGCTATGCGGTCGACAGCGAGACCGGGCGCGATGTGCGGAGCGATCTCGCGCGCGCGGTTGTGACGAACGGGTGGGGCCTGCTCGAGCTTCGGCCGCTGCGCATCAGCCTCGAGGACGTCTTCCTCACGCTCACCACCGACGAAGTACCGGCGCCGCAGGCGCAGGAAGTCACTTCAGGAGAAGCCGTCAATGCGTAACATCCTGGCAATCGCCCAGAAAGAGCTCAAGGCGTATTTCGCATCGCCGATCGCGTACATCGCGCTGGGGTTCTGGGCGTTCATCTATGGCTATTTTTTCGTGGCCATCCTCCAATTCTTCGTCCGCCAGAGCCTTCAGATGAGCCAGTTCTCGCAGGGCCCGCAGGCGCTGAACATCAACCAGCAGCTGATACGTCCGCTCGTGGCACAGAACGTCCCGATCCTCGTGCTGTTCCTCCTTCCGATGGTCACCATGAGAACCTATTCGGAAGAGAAACGCTCCGGGACCATTGAGCTCCTGCTCACCTCGCCGGTGACCGACTGGCAGATTATCCTCGGCAAGTTCGTCGGCGCCATGGGGCTCTACGCAGCCATGCTCGGCGTGACGCTCATCCACGTCGGCATCCTGTTCTACTATGGGCGCCCGGAGTGGAAGCCGGTCGTGACCGTCTATCTGGGTCTCCTGCTGCTCGGCGGCTGCTTCCTCTCGGTCGGGCTGTTCGTTTCGAGCCTGACCAGGAATCAGATCGTCGCCGGCATGGTGACGTTTTGTGTGTTCCTGATGCTGTGGGTCATCACCTGGATCGGCAGCTTTTCTGGCCCGACCGTTGACCAGTTGACGCAGTATCTCTCAATCGTCGATCACCTCGATGACTTCGGCAAAGGCGTGCTCGACACGACGCACATTATTTATTACCTGAGCTTCATTACGTTCGGGCTCTTCCTCACCGCCAAGTCAGTCGACAGCGAACGCTGGCGCGGGTAATCGCGACGGGAGGGTTGGAGTGGGACGGACGACAGAAACACAGACGCATAGAGAAGAAGAGCTGATATGAACCGTCTCTTGAATATTCTCGGGTGGATCGGCATGGGCCTGGTGGTTGCCGCCGTCGCCGTATCACGCGTGCCGGCTCTCAACCAGTACGAGAATTACGCCAGGCCCCTGGCGCTCGCGGGCCTGGTCCTGGTGTTGGCGTACACCGCGTCCCAGTGGCGCGAGCTCGCGAAGCTCTTCGCCGGCCGCCAGGCCCGCTACGGCACGCTGTCCAGCGTCAGCGTGCTCGTCCTGTTGGCGATCCTCGTCGCGATCAACTACATCGGCAAGAGGCAGAACAAGCGCTGGGACCTGACGGCCAACAAGCAGTTCGCGCTGTCGGACCAGAGCCGGAACGTGCTGTCGAAGCTCGACTCGCCGCTCGAGATCAAGGTCTTCGCCCAGGAGCCGGACTTCCCGCGCTACCAGGACCGCTTGAAGGAGTACACCTACGCGTCCAAGCGGCTCGCGGTCGAGTACATCGACCCCGACAAGAAGCCGACGATCGCGAAAGAGAACGCGATCACGCAGTACGGGACGATTGTGTTCAACTACAAGGGCCGCAGCGAGCGGGTGACGTCGGACAGCGAGCAGGACATCACCAACGGCATCATCAAGGTGGTCACGGGCGAGAAGCGGAAGGTCTACTTCGCTCAGGGACACGGCGAACGGGACACAACGGCCTCCGACCGCGACGGCTACGGCACCATTGGCAAGGCTCTCGGCGACGAAAACTACGCGGTCGACAAGCTGGTGCTCGCCCAGCAGGGGAGCGTGCCGGACGACGCGACGGTCGTCGTCGTAGCAGGCCCGCGCACCGATTTCTTTCCGCCGGAGATCGAAGCGCTGAAGAAGTATCTCGACAAAGGGGGCAAGGCGCTCCTGATGCTCGACCCGCCTGAAAAAGCCAACAGTCCACCGCTCAAGAACCTCATTGCGCTCGCCCACGACTGGGGCATCGAGGTCGGGAACGACATTGTCGTCGACGTGAGCGGCATGGGACGGTTGATCGGCACAGACGCCTCGGTGCCCGTTGCGGCGAGCTACCAGTCGCATCCGATTACGCAGAACTTCAAGCTCCTGACGGCCTACCCGCTCGCGCGATCGGTCACCCCGGTGTCGGGCGGCGTCAACGGACACATCGCGCAAGGCTTCGTCGAAACGAGCCCGCGGAGTTGGGCGGAAACCGACATCAAGAGCTTGCTGACAACCGGCAAGGTCTCGCTCGACGAATCGACAGGCGACAAGAAGGGGCCAATCACGATCGCCGCGGCCGTCTCCGCCACGGTGACCGACACCCCGAAGCCGAGTGACGCGCCAAAGCCATCCGAGGACACGTCCAAGCGTGAGACGCGAGTCGTCGTCTTCGGCGACTCGGATTTCGCCGCGAATTCCGCGCTTGGCATCCAGGGCAACCGCGATCTGTTCATGAACACCGTCGGCTGGCTCTCGCAGCAGGAGAATCTGATCTCGATCCGCCCCAGGGATCCCGAGGACCGGCGCATTACGCTGACCGCAACGCAGCAGGCCAATATCACGTGGGTCTCCTTGCTCGTCATCCCGGGGGCGATTTTCGGCGCAGGTATCTATAACTGGTGGCGGAGACGGTGACATGCGGCCGCCTCATGAGAGAGCGAGACAAAGAGAGTAAAGAATGAGGGGACTGCGATCGACCATCGCGCTCGTTGTCGTTCTGGCTGGCCTCGGCGCGTACATCTATTTCGTCACGTGGAAGCAGCCCGACACGCCTGATACGGGGAAGAAGCTCGAGAAAGTCTTTACCGTCGCGTCGGACAAGATCAACGAGATCAAGATCACATCGGCCTCCGGCGAAGCGACGGCGGCCAAGAAGGACGGCGCCACCTGGAAACTCACCGAGCCTGTGAGCGCCGCGGCGGACGAATCGGAAGTCTCGAGCATCGCCAACACGTTGGCATCGGCCGACATCGTGCGCGTTGTCGACGAAAACCCGTCCAACCTGATCGACTACGGCCTCTCGAACCCGCACGTGGCTCTCGCGTTCAAGGCCGACGGCGACAAGGACTACCGGCGGCTCTTCCTCGGGGAAAAAACACCGACCGGCTCGGATGTCTTCGCCCGCCGGAACGACGACAAGAAGGTGTTCCTCATTGCCGCCTACCAGGACACGAGCCTGAACAAATCGACGTTCGATCTGCGCGACAAGAACATCTTGAAAGTGGACCGCGACAAGATTGACGGTCTTGATGTGACGGCGGGCGCCGGGCGGCTGGCGATCGCCAAGGACGGCGGCGACTGGAAGTTGAAGTCTGCCGTGGCGCCGGAGGGAAAGGGTCCTCGAAGCGTGGATATCCGAGCCGACTACGGCACGGTCGAAGGGCTGATCGGCCGACTGCAGACCGCGAGGATGAAGTCAATCGTCACCGAGAACCCATCAGCCGCCGACCTGAAGAAGTACGGCCTCGACAAGCCCCAGGCGACCGTCAACCTCAACACGGGAAGCGCAAAGGCCACGCTCCTCATCGGTGGGAAATCAGACGACACCTCGGTGTACGCGCGCGACGCGTCGAAGCCGATGGTGGTGACGGTCGAATCCTCGCTGCTCGACGAGCTCAAAAAGGGGCCTGACGACTATCGACGGAAGGATCTGTTCGAGTTCCGCCCCTACAATGCGAGCCACGTGGAAATCACGCATAACGGGCAGACTGTCGTCTTCGATCGCGTCAAGAGCGCGAAAGAGGGGACGCCTGACAAATGGCACCGCGTCAGCCCGAACGCCGGCGACGTCGACAAGGACAAGTTCGATGCCTTCGTCGGACGGATCGCCAACATGCGGGCGGACAAGTTCGTCCCGTCCGCAGCCGGCACGGGTCTGGACAAGCCGGCGATGACGGTGGTCGTGAAGTTCGATGACGGCAAGAAGGAGGAGCGCGTGACCTTCGGCCAGTCGGGCCAGGATGTGTACGCCGCGCGCCCCGGAGAGCCGGGCGCTGCGAAGACCGACGCCGCCGACTTCAACGAATCGCTGAAATCGCTGGACGAATTGTCAAAATGAGCTGTTACGTCAACATCCTGTCGGCCGCCTCGAGGATCTCTTCCGGCGCTCCGCCAAGCCCGCCAGCTTGGGCGAGCTCGGCCGTCCCGCCGCCACGTCCTCCGAACCTGGCCATCAACGAAGCTACCAGCTGCTGAGACGACGCGGATTGATCGGACGACCGCGCCACGACGACGAGCGCCGGTGTCGACGTGGAAACCAGCACCACGATGAGCCCAGGCTCGCGCGCCACCGCACCGGCGAGCGCCTTCAGACCGTTGGCATTGGCGTCGACCGCGCGCAAAACCAGACGGCCCGTAGAGATGGGCCGCGCCGTCGCAACCAGCTCGACCGCACGACAACGAGCCAGCTCGCCCTGCAACGCGAGAAGGCCGCGCTTCTGCTCCCTGGCGTCGGCCTGAAGACGCTCGATGGCCGCCGGCAGCTCCTGCGGCACGACCGATAACAGCCGGACGCTCGCGCCGAGCGAGTCCCGCATCGATCGAAATCGACGGAGCGCTCGCCCGCCGCAGAGAAACTCGACGCGCTGGCCTCCCTTGAATCGCTCCCAGGCAGCGACCGCGATCGCGCCGATGCTGCCGCTTCGCGTCACGTGCGTGCCGCCGCACGCCGACAGGTCCCACCCGTCTATGTCGACGAGGCGCAACGTCCCTTCGCGCGCGGGTTCCTTGCGCAGCGGCAACCGTCCCGCTTCGTCTGCGGTGACGAACCGTATGGAGACGGCGCGGTCCTCCCAGACAACGCGATTCGCGGCCTCCTCCGCTGCGACGATCTCGGCAACGGTCATCTCGCGCGCCAGATCGACGGTCGAGGCATCTGCCCCGAGGTGAAAACTGATCGTTCGCACGCCGAAGAGGCGATCGAAGGCCGCCGAAAGCACATGTTGGCCCGTGTGCTGCTGCATGTGATCGAACCGTCGGTCCCAGTCGATCTCACCGTGAACGACCTCGCCCACATTGAGCGCTTGCCGGTCCCCGGCGTCCCCCGCACGGCCGCTCGGCGGCGAGGGCTCACCGGGGTCACCCGCCTCAATCACATGCGCGACCGTCCCGCCGCCCGCTTCATCGGCCGCCTCATCTTCCTCGTCAACGACTTCGACGACGCGATGACCGCCGAGCATGCCGACATCGAACGGCTGGCCGCCCGATGTCGGATAGAAGGCCGTGCGATCCAGGATGACGACGAGGCGCCCATCGCGACGGTCCCGATTAAGGGCGCGAATCGTTGCGTCAAAGCTTCGTAGGTAGGGGTCCGTGTAGTACAGACGATTGGTCATCTGGCTCGGTTATCAATGAAGCATCGGCGATGGGCAGCTCGAAGAAGAACGTCGCGCCCCCCCAGGCATTGCTGTAGTACCCAATCGATCCGCCGTAGGACTCGACAATCCCGTAGCTCACCGACAAGCCCAGACCTGTCCCTTTGCCGACCGGCTTGGTGGTGAAGAACGGTTGAAACAGCTTGGGCTCGTCTTCCGGCGAGACGCCATGACCGTCGTCGTGCACCTCCAGTCGCATCTTCTTGCCGGTTTCCCAGAGACGGATCAGAATTCGTCCGGGCTTGCGTCTGGAGGCTTCGATTGACTGTTGCGCGTTGATCACGAAGTTCAACGTCACCTGTTCCAGCTCGGTGAAGTTCGCGCGGACAGGACGATCGGCGATGGCCTCGACTTCAAGCGAAATCGACGCGTTGGCGAGATCGCGCCCGCGGAGCTGAACGACTTCCTTGATGACGTCCCGAAGGTCGACCGCCGACGGCGGGCCGGACTGCGGGCTGCCGAAGCGGGAGAGGTTGCGGATGATCTCGCGCGCGCGCCCGCTCTGCGTCTTGAGAAAGGCAATCTCGTCGAGCGCTTCGCGCGACAGATGCGCCTCGCGCTCGATGAGCTCGGCGGTCCCGAGAATCGCCTGAAGGGGGTTGTTCAGCTCGTGCGCGACGCCGGAAACCAGCTGTCCAACCGCCGCAAGGCGTTCCTGGCGTACGACCTGTCGCTGCAGCGACTGCAGCGCTTCCCGCATCTTGCGCTCCTGCTCGACCTGATGGTCGAGCGCTTCGTGCGTCTGACGCAGATTCGCCGCCATGGCATTGAAGGACTCTTGAAGGTCGGCCAACTCCCGGTTCATGGCCGGCCTCTGCTCGGGAGGCGACAAGTCTCCGCCCGCAATGCGCTGCGCGGCGAGTCGAAGCCCGCCCAGGCCGCTGCTCAGCTTATGTGACAGCCAGAGCGACAGAGAGAGCACGATGGCAATCGATCCGATGACAATGGTCAGGTTCCGGCGCCAGAGCGGCGCGAGACGCGCGGCCGCAACGCTCGTCGGGATCCCAACGCTCAACACCCACGGACCGCGATCGATAGTGGCATTGCCGTAGAAGCGCGGAACGCCGTCGAGCCCGACGCGGACGCGCATGGGCGCCACCTCGCTCGGGGGCACGGCTCGCGGCTCGGCGAGCGTGCCGATGTACCGCTCAGGCTCCCGGCTCCGCGCGAGGACGCGGCTCGCATAGTCGGTGACGGTGATGACCGACCCCTCAGGCAGCGGAATTGATCCGAAGACGGACTCGAGGCGCGCAAGGTTGACGCCAAGGCCAAGGGTGCCAATCACGGTCCCGTGCTCATCGAACACGGGGTACGCGAGGACGACCGTCGGCTTGCCGGACACCGGCCCCGTCGTCAGCTCGCCGACGACCGGGGCCGCGCTGCTGACGACATCCTGGACGTAGGGCATCTCGACGACGCTCGGTGCGAGGCCGGCAGCCGCGTGAAGGCCGCTGCCCCTGACCACGCCCTTTGTATCGCTGAGCACGATGTTCAAGAGCAGCGGCTGCTGGCGAAGAATCGGTGGAAACAGCTCGTCACAGCGCGCACGGTCCAGACTGACGACCGCGGGGTGCCGAGCGAGCACCGCCGCCATGGAGTCGAAAGCCGAAAGAAACTGAGTCAGGTACGCGGCGGCTGTCGCGGCAACCGCGCTTGCCTGCTCCTGGAGCTCCGCTTGACGCTCGACTCTCGTGCGCGCCGCCGACCAGGCGACGAGCAGCCCGAACGGGATGAAGAGCAGACAGGTGAGAGCGACAATCTGCCTGCGAATGGGTTGAGTGCGCAGCAATTTCACGGGATTTCGAATTTTAGCTCATGCGCAGCGGATCGGCCACGCCCGCGTCGTGGAACCCCTTCGCGCGCAGGACGCAGCTGTCGCAGCGCCCGCAGGCCAGCCCCTCGGGCGTGGGGTCGTAACAGCTGTGCGTGAGCCCGTAGTCGAGGCCGAGCCCAAGGCCCCGCCGAACGATGTCGGCCTTGCTCATCGCAATGAGCGGGGTGTGAATGTGAAAGCGTGCACCCTCCACGCCCGCGCGTGTCGCCACGTTGGCCAGCGCTTCGAATGCCCGCACGAATTCCGGGCGGCAATCGGGGTAGCCGGAGTAGTCGAGCGCGTTGACCCCGATCACAATGTCGCGCGCGTCAAGCGCCTCGGCCCATCCGAGCGCAAGCGACAGGAAGACCGTGTTCCGGGCCGGCACGTACGTCGACGGAATGCCTTCGCCGAGAGCGGCGTCCGGATCGCGGTCGCGCGGGATGTCCACGACGGACGCGTCCGATGTCAACGACGATCCGCCGATCGCGCGAAGATCGACTGCCAGCTCGAGATGACGCGCGACGCCCAGCGCGCGCGCCACCGCGCGTGCGGCTTCGATCTCGCGCCCATGACGCTGGCCATAGTGAACCGTGAGGGCGTAGAGATCGAACCCGTCGGATTTGGCGATAGCCGCGGCTGTGTATGAGTCCAGGCCGCCGCTCAGCAGAACCACAGCCCGCAATCAGACGCCCCGTGTGGCGGGTGACCAGATGTATTTGTGCAGCTGGAGCTGCAGCCGCGCAGGGACGCGGTCGGCGAGCATCCACTCGGACAACGTCTTCGGATCGAGCACGCCGTGAACGGGCGACATCAGAATGGCTCCCGCGCGGGACGCGAGCGCGTGCTGCTCGATGACCGCGCGCGCGAAGTCGTAGTCCGCGCGATCCTGGATGACGAACTTCACCTCATCGTGCGGCGCGAGGCGTTCGAGATTCGACCAGTCGTTGCGACCGGCTTCGCCGCTGGCCGGGCACTTGACGTCGACAATCTTCAGAACGGCAGCCGGTACGCGATCGATCGGACGGTGGCCGCCGGTCTCGAGCATCACCGTACGCCCGGACGCAAGCAACCGCTCCATCAGAGGATACACATCCCCCTGGAGGAGAGGCTCGCCGCCAGTGATTTCGACGAGGTCGCAGTCATAGCGTGCCACCGCGTCAGCCACCTCATCCACGGACATCTTGCGCCCCTCGTAAAACGCGTACGGCGTGTCGCACCAGGAGCATCGCAGGTCGCATGCCGTCAACCGGACGAAGACGCAGCGCCGTCCGGCGTGCGTCGACTCGCCTTGAATCGAATAGAAAATCTCGTTGATCGTAAGCATGCTCTCGGCCCGGGGCTCACCCCGCGTGACGAGCGACGAGCCCCCGAATCCACGGGCTCGAATTGATCTTAAACTCTGTCCCATGGCGGTGCGAATCGGGACATCCGGTTGGAACTATCCGGGCGGCAGAGGCACGTGGAACGGCGTCTTCTACCCGAAGCCTCGCCCGAAGGGGTTCGACGAGCTCTCGTACTACGCCGAGCACTTTGAGACGGTCGAGGTCAACACGACGTTCTACGGGCAGCCTCGCGCCGACGTCTGCCGCACATGGGCTCAGAAGACCCCGCCCGGCTTCGACTTCTCCCTCAAGCTCTACCAGAAGTTCACGCACCCAGCGATGTATCGCGAACGGGTTGCCCAGGGCGTGCCCCGGGATGTTCAGCAGACCCCGGACATGGCCGCCGCGATTGCGGCGCTGGCCAAGACGAATGCCGCAGATCTCGACGAGTTTCGGCGCGGCATCGATCCGCTCGCGACAGCTGGCAAACTCGGCGCGCTGCTGGCCCAATTCCCGGCCAGCTTCAAGAGCGGCCGGTCGTCGCAGGACTACCTGGCCGAGCTCTTGAGGGCATTCTCCGGCTACCCGATCGCCGTCGAACTGCGCCATCGGAGCTGGAGCGATCGCCTGGTCGAAACGCTGGCGCTTCTCAACGAGTTCGGCGCTGCCTGGGCGCAGATCGACGAGCCGAAATTCCGGTTTTCGATTCGCCAGAATCACCTCCCCAACATCAAAGGCTTCTACTACATGCGGCTGCACGGCCGGAACGCGGCGCACTGGTGGCGCCACGAGAAGGCCGAGGATCGGTACGACTACCTCTACTCGGCGGCAGAAATCAAAGAGTTCGCTGAAACGGCGGTGGCGGTCGACCGCATCGTCCGAAAGGCGTACGTCTACACGAACAATCATTACTCCGCGAGGTCCGTCGCCAACGCAGCAATGCTGAAGATCGAGCTCGGCGAGCCGCTCGAGGGGGAGTACACGCCGGAGTTCCTCGAGCGGTATCCCGAGCTGAAGGACGCGATGGACACCTCCGTCACGCGCAAGCGACTCGCGAGCCGCGAGTAGCGAGCTACGGGCTCACCGCGGGGACATGCGCGTGACGCCCACCCTCGCGCAGTCGTTTCGGATGACGCACGCGCCGCAGCGCGGATAAACCGGCTTGCACACGTTCTGACCCCATGTGACGAGATATAAATTGATATAGGGCCACCAGCGCGCTTCGGTCGCCGCGTACAGCGCCTGCTCTGTTTCCTCAGGTGTCCTGGTCCGAACCCACCCCAACCGGTTCGAGATCCGATGCACGTGCGTGTCCACGCAGATGTTCTGCAGGCTCTTGAAGGACAGAATCAGCACGAGATTCGCGGTCTTGCGTCCCACGCCCGGCAGGGCCAACAACTCCTCCATCGTGCCCGGCACCCGCCCCCGATACTTCTTCACCAGCGTCCGACACGTCATCTTCACGTAGATGGCCTTGTGCCGGTAGAAGCTCACTGGATAGATCAGCCGTTCGATCTGTTTCGATGTCAACCTCGCGATCGCCGCCGGCGTGCGGCCAGCCTTGAACAGCCGCGCGGACGCCGCCGCCGTCACCGAGTCCCGCGTCTGCGCGGACAGCATCGTCGAGATCAGGACTTCGAACGGGTCTTCCTGACTCTCCTGAGCAATCTTTTCCACGGCGGGCAGCTCGTGATGATCGATGGCACGCGCGAGCGCGCGCATCACGCGCGAGACGGTCGGGGTTTTGATTGCGCCGGCGCGCGAGGCCAAGCCGCTCCGGCGCGCCGCGCTCATGGGACCGGCGTGAGCGGCGGCCTCCCCGCGAGGACCGCCCGCACGTTTTCGGCCGCGAGATCGGCCATCGCCGTTCGCGTTTCGGTTGTCGCGCTGCCCAGATGCGGGACGAGCAGCACGTTGTCGAGACGGAGCAAATCGGGATAAACCGCGGGCTCGCGCTCGTAGACGTCGAGCGCCGCGCCGGCCAGCAAATGCTGCTGCAGCGCCCAAGCGAGCGCGGCCTCGTCGATGACGGGTCCGCGCGAGGTGTTGACGAGGTACGACGACCGTTTCATGCGCGCGAGCGACTTCCGATCGATGAGATGAGTCGTTTCCGACGTCAGTGGTACGTGCAGTGAGACCACGTCGGAGGTGACGAGCAGCCGGTCGAAGGACATGGCTTCCGCGCCCGGCATGTCAACGTCTCGATGCGACGCGCACGCCACGCGCATGCCGAACGCCGGGGCGCGCAGAGCGACGGCCTTCGCGATGCGGCCGGTGCCCACGAGCCCCAGCTGCTTGCCTCGCAGCTCTGCGCCGAGCAGAAGATCCAACGACCAGCCCGTCCACTTTCCGCTCCGCACCAGACGCTCGCCCTCCGACAGACGCCGGGTGATCGCCAGGATCATCGCCCACGTGAAATCGGCCACCGACTCGGTGAGAACGTCTGGCGTGTTCGTCACAACGATGCCCCGGGATCTGGCGTACGGAACGTCGATATTGTTGTATCCCACGGCGACGTTCCCGATGACTCTGAGCCCCGCGGCCGCATCGATGACGGCTCGGTCGACGTGATCGGTCAAGAGACAGACGAGCGCCTGCTTATCTGCGACCCGGGTGACGAGTTCCTCGTGTGGAATCGCGGCCTCCCCGCTGTAGAGGTCGACGGCGCCGATCTCACCGAGCTTGGCGAGGACCGATGAGGGGAGCTTGCGCGTCACGAGAATGTTGTGCATGACCGCCGAACGCCGGCCTGCCCCATCGTGCCCGGCAACAGGCCGTTTCAGTGCCCGTACGAGACGCAGTATCCGCAGTGACTGCAGCGCACGGCCGGTTCGATAAGGCACGCTCCATCCGTGTCGCTGCCGCGAGCAAGCGGAAACCGGCTGAAGCTCGCCTGGTCCGGGGGGGCCGATTGTGGGAGCTCCGCCGGGGTGACCGAGAGAACCCGCCGGTCGATGAGCCCGCCCCCCGTCCTCGCGATTGAAGCGCGAACCAGCTCGCGCAGCTCGTCGTCGGTCACGCCGTTCACTCTTTCACGACAACCTCATCGACAATGCCAACGATGGCCGCGTCGACTGGTGCACCTTTCTTGCCGAGCGCTTCACCCGCGGCGCGCCCCTCGAGCACGATGAGAACCTTTTCGTGAACGCCGGCGCCCACTCCATCGACGGCGAGCATCGCCGCACCGCGTGGCGCATCGTCGACGGCGTCGAGCGGCTGCACGAGCAGCAGCTTGGCCCCCTCGAAGGTCTTGTGCTTCTGTGTGGCCACGACGCTACCGACGACTCGCGCGATCTGCATAGTCCCAGTGGTCCACGATTCCGACGATGCCGGCGTCGACCGGCGGCTCGGTGGGGTGAAACGGAAAGCTCGCTTCCTTGCCGCGCACGAAAAACACGACGTCACCGACGCCGGCTCCAACGGCGTCCACAGCCACGAGCGGTCGGCCCGCGGGCTCGCGGTCCGGCGTGAGCGGCCGGATCACCAGCAGCTTGATGCCCACCAAGCTCTCGTCCTTCCGCGTCGCCACGACGTCGCCGATCACCTTCGCCAGCTGCATCGGGGTTCGTTACGCGTGGCTCGTCCCTCGTGGCTGGTGTGTCATTGTTCGCTGATCTCGACGGCGTCGACGATGCCGACGATGACAGCGTCGACGGGGCAGTCTTTCATCCCCGATGCCATCCGAGCAGAGCTGCCGCTGACAATCAGCACGGTCTCACCGACGCCTGCGTCTACCGTATCGACTGCGACCAGAAAGTTGCCGTCGATCTTCCCACGGGGATCGACCGGACGCGCGACCAGCAGCTTGTTGCTGACCAGCCGAGGATCCTTCCGGGTCGCGACGACAGTTCCAACGACCTTTGCGAGCAGCAAGTGCCTACGCCTTGGCCGCGTTCGCCTTTCCGATCGGCAGCGCGTCCTCGAGGTTGGCATGCGGACGCGGAATGACGTGGACCGACACGAGCTCACCCACTCGCCGCGCCGCGGCCGCACCCGCATCGGTCGCGGCTTTGACCGCGGCAACGTCGCCGCGCACAATCGCAGTGACGTACCCGGCGCCGATCTTCTCCCATCCGACCAGCGTCACCTTGGCCGCCTTGACCATCGCGTCTGCCGCTTCGATCATCGCGACCAGGCCTTTGGTCTCGACCATCCCTAACGCCTCTCCCATTACTGTCTCCTTGTCGGGCCGACGCCGGATAGGCCGCCCTCACCATCGCAGCCGCTCCGGACGGCGCTAGCGCAAGCTCCGCACGGCATCTTCGATGAGCTGCGAGAGTTGGCGGTATGTTAACCGAATTTCAGCGTCCCCATCGGCCTGTCCCCCCGGCGGTGGCAGACGAATCATATCGGGAACGAGCCTCTCTCTAGGGCTGGACGGAGCCCTCACGACCTGACAGGAAGCCACGTCGGCACCGCCCGCGACCACGTCTCCCGCGCCCGCGGGGCTCGCGCGCACGTCTGTCTCATCGGAGCAGATGGGCGCCGGCGCTTTGATGCCATACGTCCCGCGCAGATCCTGAAGCCGCAGCACCTCCTCACGCGAGATCAGGTTCTCGCGACCAAGCAACCGCGCGACGAGACTGATGCGCGCGAAGTGTTCGATCGTCTCCATTTTGTAGTACGCAGCATACAGGTCGGCGCCGACGGTCAGCGCGCCGTGGTTGGCCAGCAGCATCCCATCGTGCGCCTTGATGTACTTGCGCACGGCCTCCGGCAATTCTCTGGTCGACGGCGTGGCGTACTCCGCAATCGGAATACTCCCCAACGTCGTCAGCACCTCCGCGAGCACGGCGCGATCGAGCGGAATGCCCGCGACGGCAAAGCCCGTCGCCGTCGGCGGGTGCGCGTGAACGACCGCCTGCACATCTTGACGCTGCCGGTAGACTTCGAGGTGCATCAACATCTCCGACGACGGGTCACGATCGCCCTGAAGCTTCCGCCCCTCGAGATCGGTGATGCACATCATGTCCGGCGTCATGAACCCCTTGCATACACCCTTCGGGGTCATGAGCAGTCGATCGGAGCCGAGGCGCACGCTGATATTGCCGTCATTCGACGCCGTGTAGCCGCGCGCGTACAGGCGACGGCCCACTTCGACGATGTCGGCACGCAGGGTCGATTCGGCAGTCATGTCGAGCGTCCGCGGTACCTGTCGCGGCATGCCGTGGAGCAGAAGTACAGGCGCGCGCGCCCGTCAACCACAGCGATCGCCCGGTCCGGCAGCAGGAACGTGCCGCACACCGGATCCCGGACCATCTGCACGCCCTCGGTCGGAACCGACTTCCCCCGTCCAGTCGCGCCCTCGATGATGCTGTCGACGAGCCGCCAAAACGTGCGCGCGATGAGGACCGACAGGACGCCGAAAAGGAGCAGCCGGATCATCAGGACCCCGGTTGACTGCCGGCCGGATGAGCAGATCTCAAGCTGTCGAGGGCGCGCTTCGCCGCCTGCCCCTCCGGGCTGTCGGGCGCGACCTTGATGACCTGCTGCCACGCTTGCGAAGCGCCTTCGAGATCCTGTTTACCGAAGGCGCGGACAATCCCGAGGTTCAACAGCGTCTTCGCGTGCTTGGGATCGATGGCGAGCGAGCGCTCGAATTCAGCGAGCGCTTTGTCGGGCTGGTTCGTGTAGTAGTACGACACGCCGAGATCGGTGCGGACGTTCACATCATTCGGCTGCAGCTTGACCGCCTCGCCGTACCATTTGATCGCATCGTCGTACCGCTCGGCGTCGAAGTACAGGTTGGCGAGGTCGATTCGAGGCTTGGCGTTCGACGGCTCGCGGTCGGCAACGGACTTCAGCGCGTTGACCTGCGCCTCGTCCAGCACGGCAGCGCGGGTCGTCTGGCCTCCTGCGGCCGGCGCGCTCGCAGCCTGCGTCACCTGCGATGGCGCGGGCGTGCGCAAGCTCGCCTGCTGACTGCCGATGATCCAACCGGCGATCAGGCCAAAGCAAATCCCGGCAATTCCGTAAGCGACGGCGTCAGACTTCATCAGCGGGTCCACCGCAATCGATCCGTCGCACAGGCCCGGACGGTACCGATATAAGGGGAACGATCGATCATATCAAAGCAGGCGGCACTCGCCCCGCCACCCGCCCATGGTCCTGAAAAAGAGCGGCTCGCGCCCCGCAGTCACACCGCTCGGCGGCCCGTAACGAGCGTATCGAGGTACTCGCAGATGACGGCCGATAGGCCGACGAACACCGCGCGCGAGATGATGGCGTGGCCAATGGACACCTCATCGAGAAACGGGAGATCGCGAAACAGCTTGAGGTTGTCGAGGTCGAGATCATGGCCCGCGTTCACGCCGAGGCCGAGATCGTGTGCCAGGCGCGACGCCTCCGCGTACTGGCTGAAGGAGCGTTCGGCCTCCGCCCGGCTCCGTGCGAATGCGCGGGCGAAAGGTTCGGTGTACAGCTCGACGCGGTCCGCGCCGACCGACGCCGCCCAGCGTACAGGCTCGAGCGCCGCGTCGACGAAAACGCTCACGCGGATGCCGCGTGAATGCAGCCGCGCAACCGTCTCGGGCAGCCGCTCTCTCTGCAGGCCGGGCCGCCAGCCCGCCTGGCTCGTCACCTCGCCCGGAACCACGGGCACGAGGGTGCACTGATCGGGGACGACCTCGTCGACCAGTTCGATCAGGTCCGCGCGCGGATCGCCTTCAATGTTGTATTCGATGCCCGACGCCCGTTCGCGCAGTCTCGCCGCGATCGCGCGCACATCCGCGCGGGTGATGTGCCGCTCGTCGGCGCGCGGGTGAACCGTGATGCCAGGTGCGCCCGCCGCGACGCAAACGTCGACCGCGTCGAGCACGTTCGGCACGCGCCCACCCCGGGAGTTCCGCAACGTGGCAACCTTGTTGACGTTGACACTCAAACGAACCATGCCCGCGCCGGTGTCCTTCCGACCCGACCTGCTCGCCCACTCGACCCGCTCAACTCACGCGACTCTCTTTACTTCCTTACTTCCGCCGTCGATATCACCCGAGGTGTTCCTGCACCGCGTCCACAATCTCCTGCGCCCAGGTCCGGATCTCCTTCTGATCCTTGCCCTCGAGCATCACGCGGAGCAGCGGCTCAGTCCCCGAGTAGCGCACGAGCAGGCGGCCCTGCCCGGCCACGCGCGCCTCGACGCGGGCAATCGCGTCGGCCACGGCGGGCACGGTCCCCAGTTCGGTTTTCTCGCGGACTCGAACATTGAGGAGCACCTGCGGATAGGTCGTGAGATCGCCTGCGAGCTCCGCCAGCGTCCGTCCCGTCAACGAAACGGTTCTCAGCACATTCAACGCCGTGCAGAGGCCGTCACCCGTGAACAGATAGTCGGAGAAGATGATGTGCCCCGATTGCTCTCCCCCGAGCGACAGGCCCCGCCTCAACATTTCTTCCATCACGTACTTGTCGCCGACGGCGCAGCGAACGAGCTCGATGCCGAGCGATTTCAGCGCAATCTCGAGTCCGATGTTGCTCATCACCGTCGCCACGATGGCGTTCCCCCTGAGACGCCGCTCGCGCTTCAGCTGGGCGCCGCACATCAGGAGGACGGCGTCACCATCCACGATGGCGCCTCGGTGATCGACGAAGATCGCCCGGTCCCCGTCACCATCGAACGCGACACCCATCTGACAGCCGTGCTCGACGACGGTCCGCGCGAGCAGCTCGGGCCGCGTCGACCCGCAATCGAGGTTGATGTTCCGGCCATTCGGCTCGTTGGCGACAACGACCGTGTCCAGACCAAGGCTCGCAAACAGCGCCGGCGCCACTGTCGTTGTCGCTCCGTTGGCACAATCGATCGCGAACCGACCGCGTTTCGCCGCACGGGCCCCTCGAGACGACGTCGCCTCCGGAAAGACTGCGCGCAAATGATCGAGATACGCGCCGACGAGATCGACGCGCCGGACCGGCCCGGCCTCACCGCCCGTGACCTGCCACGAGGAGTCGGCCATGATCGCCTCGACCTTGCGCTCCACGACCTCGGTGAATTTTTCACCCTGCCCCGAGAACACTTTGATGCCGTTGTCCTGATACGGATTGTGCGAGGCCGAGATCACCACGCCCGCGTCGAACTCCGAGTTGGCGCGGGTGAGATAGGCCACGGCAGGCGTGGGCACCACACCTGCGCTGGTGACCTCGGCTCCTTCGCCACGCGCGCCGCACGCCAGCTCCTCTTCAATCCACACGCCGGACTCGCGCGTGTCGCGGCCAATGAGAAGATGTTGCGAATGCAGCGGCTGCCCGTCAGGCAGCGCGCGCACGAGCGCGCCGCCGAGACGTCGGACGGTGGCCCGATCGAGCGGGTACGAGCCGGCGACGCCGCGAACACCGTCGGTGCCGAACAGTCGGGGAGTCATCGTGGCGTCATTTGAGACTCGTCATCCGGACTTGAACCGTGGTCGGCTCGATGTGAGTCACGCCCGCTTCGGGGGCCGCCTCGGCATGGACCGTCAACTGGTACTGACCGGCACCGAGGCCCGCAAGGTCGACGTACGCCACCACATCGTCAGCCTCGAGACGTCCGATGGTTTCCCGGCTGCCCCGCAAGGCGACATCGACCGCGGTGGGGGCCGCCTCGGCCGACAGATTGGGCGGGAGATTGCGCAGGTGCACGGGCCGGTCGCGCAGCGTGCGCTCCATGGGCGCTGCAACAATCTGGACCGAGACGACGGCGGATCGCGCGTTCTTCAGGCGCAGCAGAGGGTCGAGAACGCCCAGCGTCACCGTCCGACTGACGCGATCGCGCGCACTTGAGACCGAGACCGGCTCGGTCACGGCCTCGGTCGCGCGCGAGACCGCGCTCTCCGGCCCTTCGACTTCGACGATGGGCGGGTCGGCCGTCAACGGACCGACGACGAAACCAGGCGCCGGCCGCCCGTCGACTGCTGGAACCACGGGCACTGGCCGCGACGCCGTTCGCTCGAACACCATCGTGATCGCCGACGGGATGATTTGCGCGACTTCGACGCCGAACGGCACACGAATCTGATCCGCCGTCAGCGGAAACACGCGCCGTCCCGGCCGCGCCGATCTGAGGTCGAGCACCGCGACCACGTCGCCGGCCAGCACCTGGCTGAGCGTGCTGGATCCGCCGCGGACGCGGACGTCGACCGTCGCCGGCACGTCACCGGTGAGCTCGACGCCGGCCGGCATTTGCTGCAATTCGAGCGGCACACGCAGGCCGCGCTCGACCGGCTCCTCCCCCGCGATCGCCATCCACAGCAGCAGCGCGACCGCCAGCGACAGCAGCTTGAGACCGAGATGTCGAAAGGGCCAGATGCGCCTCATGTCGGCTGCACCTCGTGCCGCGGTGCCGACCGGCGAGGCTGGAGCACAAGTGACCGCAAGCGCTCGCGAAGCGCGTCGACGCTCACCCCGCGCTCGATCTGGCCGTCGGACACGACCGAGATGACCCCGGTCTCCTCCGAGACCACGATCGCCACCGAGTCATTCTCTTCAGTCAGGCCGATGGCGGCCCGGTGCCGCGACCCGAGGTCCTTGGCGAGCCTCGGGTTGACCGTCAGCGGAAGGAAGCATGCCGCGGCCGCCACGCGATCCTCCTGCACGATGACCGCGCCGTCATGCAGCGGCGAGGTCGGCTGAAAGATGCTGAGCAGCAGATCGTAGGTCAGAAGTGCGTCGAGCGGTATGCCGCCCTCAATGTAATTGCGGAGGCCGATCTGCCGCTCGATCGCGACGATGGCGCCAATCCGCTGCGACGACAACATGCCCGCCGCCATCGCGAGCTCTTCGATGGATTCCTCGGCGGATTCCGGCTTGGCGAAATAGCGGAAGAACGGCGCACGGCCCAGATGCGCGAGCGCCCGTCGGATATCCGACTGAAACAGCACGATGACGGCGAACACGATATAGCCGACCATGTTCCGGATCAGCCAGTTCGTCGTCTCCAGGTGCGCCCATCGGGACCCGTAGAACAGCGCGATCAACACGCCGCCGCCGAGCGTCATCTGCACGGCGCGCGTGCCGCGAATGAGCTTGAGCACCTCGTAGATGAGAATCGACACCACGACGATGTCGACAAGGTCCCACCAGGTCAAGGGCGCGCGGCGGAAGAACGTTGCAATCCCCGTCATGGCTGGCGGCTGATGGCTGGTGGCGTCCGGTTGATGGCCCGCGCGCGATGTGCCATCAGCCATGAGCTATTCGCCATGTCTCCGTATCTCCTCCGCGACCCTTACGACTTGCACCATCTCGGGCACGGCATGAACCCGAACGATGTGGGCGCCGTTCAACACCGCGGCGGCTACCGCAGCGGCGGTTCCCCAATCGCGCTCCGTCGGCGGTCGTCCGCCGAGCGCCTCTTGCATGAACGACTTGCGGGACGGACCCGCCAGAACCGGGCGATCAAGGGCCGCCGCAAGCTCGGGCAGCCGCGCCAGCACACCATAGCTGTGCGCCGCCCGTTTGGCAAACCCGATGCCCGGGTCGACGATGATGCGGTCTCGCGGGACGCCCGCCGCCGTCGCCGTGCCGATGCTGCCCCGAAGCTCCCGGATGAGCTCGGCAACAACGTCCACATAGACCGCCTCGTGGTACATCGTCTTCGGTCGGCCGCGCGTGTGCATCAGGATGAGCGCCGCACCTGCGCCCGCAACCGCTTGACCGAGCGCAGGATCCATGGCAAGGCCGCTGATGTCGTTGACGATGGACGCTCCGGCGGCCAGTGCCGCCCGGGCGACGCCGGCCTTGTACGTGTCGACCGACACGGGCACCTGCACACGCGTCGTGAGGCCCTCGAGCACGGGCAGGATCCGGTCGCACTCCTCTTCGGCGGAGATCGGCTCGGCGCCGGGTCGAGTCGACTCGCCGCCCACATCGAGGAGATCGGCGCCCGCGAGCGCCATTCGCTGACCGGCCTCGATAGCCATCGAGGGATCGAGAAGGGAGACGGACTCCGCGAACGAGTCGGGAGTCACGTTGACGATGCCCATGACGAGCGGGCGAGCGCCAAGCTCCAGCGTGCGCCCTGAGGGCAGCTGAATCCAGAACCCGGCGCGCGCGGGATACACGCCCGCCAACGGTCTATTCTTGCGGAAGCGGCTTGTTCAGCGCGGGAACGATCGGCGCGCGCTCCTTTCGGGCGCGAGGCTCTTCTTCTTCGGAGGTGGCCGCCCGCGCGGCGACCGCCTGTGGCTCGTCGAGCGGCACCCCGGCCGCGAGCTTTTTCACCTGTTCGGCATCGAGCACCTCGCGCGCGAGCAGCGCGTCGGCGATGCTGACCAATGTGTCTTTGTTGTCGGTGAGGAGCTCGTGTGCGCGCTGATAGTTCTCCGTGACCAGGCGCTTCACTTCATGGTCGATCTTGAGCGCCGTGTCCTCGCTGTAGTCCTGGTGCTGGGCAATCTCACGGCCCAGGAAGATCTGCTCTTCCTTCTTGCCGAAGGTCAGCGGCCCCATCGCGTCGCTCATGCCCCACTCGCAGACCATCTTCCTCGCCAGCTCGGTCGACCGTTCGAGGTCGTTGCCGGCGCCCGTCGTGACGCTGCCAACCGTGATCTCTTCGGCGATGCGGCCGCCGAGCAGAATGGCGATCTGGTCGCTCAGGTAGTCGCGCGAGTAGTTGTGCTTCTCGTCGGCGGGAAGCTGCTGCGTCAGGCCGAGCGCCATGCCACGCGGAATGATCGTGACTTTGTGAATGGGGTCCGCATGCGGCAACAAAACGGTGAGCAGCGCGTGGCCCGCCTCGTGGATGGCGGTGACCCGCTTTTCCGCGTCGCTGATGATCATCGAGCGGCGCTCGGATCCCATCAGTACCTTGTCTTTGGCGAACTCGAAGTCGTGCATGCGCACGACCTTCTGGTTGTAGCGGGCGGCATTCAGAGCCGCCTCGTTGACCAGGTTCGCCAGATCCGCCCCTGAAAAACCGGCCGTCCCGCGAGCCAACACCGGCACTTCCACATCGTCCGACATCGGAATCTTGCGCGTGTGAACGCCGAGGATCCCTTCACGCCCCTTCACATCGGGCCGGTTGACGACGATGCGGCGGTCGAAGCGGCCCGGGCGCAGGAGCGCCGGGTCGAGCACGTCGGGACGGTTCGTGGCGGCGACCAGGATCACGCCTTCGTTCGATTCGAAGCCATCCATCTCGACGAGCAGCTGATTGAGCGTCTGCTCGCGTTCGTCGTGACCACCGCCGAGACCGGCCCCTCGGTGCCGGCCAACGGCGTCGATCTCGTCGATGAACACGATACAGGGCGCGTTCTTCTTGCCCTGCTCGAACAAGTCCCGCACGCGGGACGCGCCGACCCCGACGAACATCTCGACGAAATCGGAACCGCTAATCGAGAAGAACGGCACGTTGGCCTCGCCGGCCACGGCGCGGGCTAGAAGCGTCTTCCCCGTACCTGGAGGGCCCATGAGCAGCACGCCTTTCGGTATGCGCCCGCCGAGTTTCTGGAACTTCTGGGGCTCCTTGAGGAATTCAATGATTTCCTGCAGCTCTTCTTTCGCCTCGTCCACACCGGCGACGTCCTTGAACGTCACCTTCTTCTGGGAGCTCGACGACAGCTTCGCCTTGCTCTTACCGAACGACAGCGCCTTGTTGCCGCCGCTCTGCATTTGCCGCATGAAGAACAGCCAGAAGCCAATCATCAGAAGCGCCGGCGCCCAGGTGTAGAGCAACGATGCCCAGGGACTGGCCGTCGGCTCCTTCGACTCAACCTGGACGCCGCGTTCGATCAGTTTGTTGGCGAGCCCGTCGTACTGCGACGGCGCGTATGTGTGAAACCGCTCGCTGGTTTTCGTCGTGCCGGTGATGTCCTGGCCGGTGATCGTCACCCCGGCGATGCCGCCGGAATCCACCGACTGAATGAACTCGCTGAACGAGATCGTCCGCTCGTGCGACTGAAACTTCGTCGAGAAGTTCCAGATGAGCATGCCGACCACGAAGAGCACGACCCAGAACAAAAGACTCTTCAACGTCGAGTTCAAGACAGATCCTCCAGGGCCATCCGCGTCGCGCGCCCGCTCAGGCGCGCCTAAGTCTCAAGACTAGCACGGCTTGTGACGGGTCCGTAACCCGAAACGCCTCGTCAATTCCGTAGCCCGCGACCCACACAATCCGATCGGTTTGGTCGACCACGAGCGGCACCCAATCACGCTCCGCACGCGGCAGTTTCCGGTCGACAAACAGGTCTTGCAGCTTTTTGGAGCCGCCCAGTCCAACAGGGTGAAACCGGTCGCCCGGACGGCGATTTCGTACGACCAAACTTCCCTGCACGCGGTCGCGTTGGACCACGGCCTCGGGCCCATTGCCCGCGGTTGCATTCGGCGCGACGCTCCCTGCACGCCGGACACTTCCCCCAGCCGGGTGCACGGCCTCCGGATCCTCTACCGACACCACCAACCCGGTGCCAGGCACCAGGGCCTCTCCTGGGATAGACAGCGGAATGGAGAAAAGGTTCGCAGGTGCGGCCAGGTTCACCGAACGCATTCTTTTATTTATGACGATCCGTCCACCAATTCGTTGCACACGCAACCCAGGAGCGTCGACAACTTTGTCCTCGACCGCGTGCTCGGCATCCGGGTCCGCCTCGATGAGGCGAACCACGGAGGCGACGTGATCGAATGAAATCTGGCGGCCGCCAGACGCGGCAGTCAACGCGCGCCAGACAATCAGGCGGCGGAGCGCGAGGGGGGTGCCTCGAAGCGCGGCAATCTCGAGAGTTTCGGGCGTCTGGAGGAACGGCGCGCTGACCTCTTCCGCCCAGATCCAGAGGTCGCGCATGAGCGCCGCCTCGTCGGCAAGCGTGTCAATGATGGCCGGGTTGAACCGGTCGGCCAGCAACGGCAGCAGCTCAGCTCTCACTCGGTTCCGTGGAATCGAAACGTCTTCATTCGTCTCGTCATCAAGGTATTCGCCAGGCAGCACGCACTCCCGAGCCGGCGAGGCGTCAGCCGCGACGCGCGTCCGAAGGGGTCCCGTCGCGGTCAGCCACGATCGCAGCTCCCCCCGCCGGCAGTCGAGAAGAGGACGGACGATCCGGCCGCTGTGCGGGTGCATGCCCGACAACCCTCGCGGGCCGGCTCCTCGCAGCAGGCGCAGAAGGAACGTTTCGGCCTGATCGTCTCGCGTGTGTCCGACGGCCACGCGGTCCGCCGCCAGCTCCATGCGAGCGCGCTCGAAGAACGCATCACGCGCCAGCCGTCCCGCATGCTCGAGCGAGCGCCGCTCGCGGCGAGCGCGATCGGCGACATCGTCTCGATCGGTGACGCACGAGAGACCGAAAGCACTCGAGGCTTGGACGACGAACTGCTCGTCGCGGGTCGCCGACGATCTCAACTGATGATTGAGGTGCGCGACGCCCACGAGACGGAGCTCGCCCGCTCGATCGAGCTCGCGCAGGATGTGCAGGAGCGCCATCGAATCCGAGCCACCCGACACCGCGGCCACGACGCGCGATTCTGCCCTGAGGAGATCGTGCTGAGCGATGAAGCGGCGAACGCGCTCAATGATACGCATCGAATGGTGGGCGGGCGGGACGGGCCGCCCATCCAGCCCCTTCCCGCCCCATTGTGGTGCCGGAGGACGGACTCGAACCGTCGACCCCGCGCTTATGAGACGCGTGCTCTCACCAACTGAGCTACCCCGGCGGAACCTCTGATCTTAGCACGGGATGTCTTCAGGCCAGGGCCGCGGCCAAGAGCGGAATCATGATCTCGTGATGCCCCACGAGCGAGTAGCCTCGCCCCGACGTGGTAGTCGGTCGCGTGACGACATTCGTTTGTGGCCGATACTGGCGGACGAAATCCAGATTGACCGTCGTCAGCCCGGCCAGGGCGATTCCACGGTTACGCGCGAGCGCGACGGCCTTCAAGAACACTTCGGGTAGAACGACCGCCGACCCGCAGTTCAGGTACACGCCGCGCTCGAGGCGCGCAACGTTCGAGATGAAGTATCGGAAATCGCGAAGGCTCCCCTCACCGATAGCAGCGCCCGGCGCGGCCGGGTGCATGTGAATGATGTCGGTGCCGACCGCGACGTGCACGGTCACGGGAATCTCGAGGCGCGCCGCCGCCGCCAGCACGCTGGACCGGGCGTACTGCGGCGACTTGGCTGCAACGAGCCGCGTCACGGACTGACCCAACCCCAGCCCTGCCGCCACGCCGTCGGCGATGGCGCCGTTCAAGAGTCGGCCGGTCTCATCGGCCATCCCGAATCGACCAGGCCCCAGCGCCTCGTCCACATCCTCGGACGTGGCTCCCACCAGCGCGATTTCGAAGTCGTGGATGACGGCCGCCCCATTTGTCGCGATCGCCGAGACATATCCGCGCTCCATCAGATCGATCAGAACCGGTCCAAGCCCGGTCTTGATGACGTGGGCCCCAAGCCCCCAGACGATGCCACCCGCGCCGGCGCGCGCGTCGTTGAGCGCGCGCACCACTGCCTTGAACTCAGCAGCGGCCAGAATGTCAGGCAGCGAGTCGACAAACGCCGCAACGGTTGCCGTCCGCCTCGCCGGCCTGGCGAAGTCTTCGGCGCGCGCCTTGCTCTTTCGCGACTTCAGTGGATAGGTGTGCACGCCTGACACATCGAACGCCTCGTAGCTGAACTTCACGCGCTTCTCCTCACACGATCAACATCGCGTCACCGTAACTGTAGAACCGGTAGCGCTGCCGGATGGCGGCATGATACGCCGCCAGGACGCGGGCTCGGCCGGCGAATGCCGCGACCAGCATCAGCAGCGACGATCGCGGCAGGTGAAAGTTCGTCAAGAGTCCGCCAATGACGCGAAAGTCGAACCCCGGGTAAATGAAAAGGTCAGTCGCCCCCGTGCCCGCGACGATCGCACCCAGGTTGGCTCGTGCGACCGCCTCGAGCGTTCGGGTGGTCGTGGTCCCCACGGCGACGATCCGCCGACCGTCGCGGCGCGCGGCGTCAATCACCGCCGCGTCCTCGACGCCAATCTCGTACCGCTCCGACTCGACCCGGTGGTCCTCGACGCGCTCGACGCGAACGGGCTGAAATGTCCCGTAGCCGACATGCAGCGTGATCTCGGCACGATCGATCCCCTTGGCGCGCAAGGCGTCCATGAGCGCCGGCGTGAAATGCAGACCCGCCGTCGGCGCCGCCACCGAGCCCCGGTTCCGTGCGAAAACGGTTTGATAGCGGTCGTGGTCCGCCGCCGTGTCGCCCCGCTTGACGTAGGGCGGCAGCGGCACGTGACCGATCGCGTCGACGGCCGCCTCGATGGCCGACCCGTCATCGGTCCACAACCGAACCAGTCGCCGCCCGAAAAATCGGCGCTCGACGACCTCACCGTGCACGGTCTTGTCGCCCTCGAATCTCACGCGTGCGCCCGGCTTCAGCTTCTGCCCAGGATGCATGAGCGCCTCCCAGATCTCAGCTCCGGCCTCCGATCCCAGACGCTTGACCAGGAGACACTCCACCGCGCCACCTGTGGGAACCCGATGGCCCAGAAGTCTCGCCGGAAAGACTCGCGTGTTGTTGACGACGAGAAGATCGCCTGGAAGCAGAAGCTGCGGGAGGCCAGCCATCGTTCCATGCCTGATCGCCCCTGACTCGCGCTCGAGGCGAAGGAGGCGCGCTGCCGTTCGTTCCCCGGCCGGCTCCTGGGCGATGAGCTCGGCAGGCAGATCGAAGTCGAACTCGCGCACATCCATATGTGTCGCTACAGAAGGCTCGCGAGATCGAACCGGCCGCGCGTGCCGAGGAGCGGCTTCCAGAGATCGCCGAGCTCGGTCACCCGCGCAGGCACGTTCCTCATCGTGAAGTCCTCAATCCGGACGCCGCGCTCCACTTCTTTCCACGTCACGGGTGTCGACACGGTCGCCTCGGGTCGCGGTCTGGGCGAATAGATCGACGCCAGCGTCCTCCCCCACGCGTTCTGGTTGTAGTCCACGAGCACGCGCCCCCGAGGACGCTTCGCCACTCGGTACTCCGCGGTCATGAGCTGGGGATGCCGTGAGGCGAGCTCCTGCGCCAACGCTTTCGCAAACATCCACGCCTGTTTCTGCACCGGCCCTCTCACGATCGGCACGTACACGTGCAAGCCCTTCGACCCGGTCGTCTTCACCAGCGAGGTGATCCGCAACGCGGCCAGCGCATCCCTCACGATGAGCGCCGTCTCGAGCACGCGTTCGAACCCCGCACCGGCACCCGGGTCGAGGTCGAAATGCACGTAGTCCGGCCTGTCCACATCGTCGCACCGCGCATACCACTGGTTGAGATCGATACAGCCGAGGTTGATGACCCACATCAACGATGCGCGGTCGTCGATCACCGGAAAATCGATGACGTTCTCGGAGTCGTGCCGGATGGAGCAGATGCGGATCCAGGCCGGACGCGGCGCCGGCGCACGCTTCATGAAGAAGAAGTCGCCGCCCGCGCCGTGCGGATATCGCTTCATGACCATCGCGCGGTCGCGGATGTGCGGCAACAGGACGTGCGCAACATCCGCGTAGTACTGGAGAAGATCGCCTTTGGTCAGGCCGAGCTCGGACCAGAACATCTTGCGAAGATTGGTGAGCCGGACCTCTTTCCCATCCACGCTCGCGGTCACGTTGTCTCGATCCCGGGGAATCGTCAGGCGGGAAATTGTCGGACGCGCCCGGCCCATATGGAGATGACGAGCCCTGTCAAAACGGCGTCAGCCGCGGCGCGACATCGGGATCGCCGGTCTCCGCAGCGGAGCCAGCCGCGGCGGCCGTTTGCCGCGCAGCACCGCGCCCGCCACCGGCACGTACTCGAGCTCGACGCCGTCGTTCGCGTGGCGCAGGAGCAGACCGCCCCGGCTCATGTCGCCGCGGCCGACGAAGTCGATGGGAAACCGCAGGCGATCGCCGAAGATCGCGGTCAGGACGTCGACGTATTTTGGCGAAGCCACGCTGCCGAGCAGCACGATGTCACAGTCGGGACCGACCTCCTCAAGAAGCGCACGCGCGCCGGCCTCGAGCGGTCGCCGGTACCTCGCGTTCGCGACATCGATATCCCCGCGCGCGAACGCCTCGATGGCCGCGCGCGTCACCGGCGTCTCCGGACTCCTCAGGCCGGCGGTGGGCGTGATGATGTGGACGCCCGAGCCGACAACCGGATTGCTCGCGTCGGGCGGGTTGGCGAAGCGCCGCGCGTAGGCGAGCTTGCCCCGAAAGTACAAGCCGCTGATGAACGCGAAGACCTCGCCGAGCGGCGCGCCTTCAGCCGATCGGAGCGCGAGCGCCAGCGCGAACTCCGCGCGCGGAGAGAGTGCCTGCCTGGCCCGAGTCCCGCCGCAGTTGGCCGGCGACAGCAGAAAGATGCGCGCTCGCGACGTCAGTACCCCCAGCGCAGCAGCACGGCGCCAACCGTGAATCCGGCTCCCACCGACGCGAGTAGCACGAGGTTGCCCCTCTTCAGCTTGCCGGCGCACACGGCGTCATTGAGCGCCAGCGGAATCGTCGCCGCCGTGGTGTTGCCAAACCGGTCGATGTTGATGATCACTTTCTCTGCCGGCACCCCGAGCTTGGTCGTCGCCGACTGAATGATGCGGCGGTTGGCCTGGTGCGAGACGAACAGATCGATGTCGTCCGGGCCGAGACCGTTGCGGTCGAGCAGCCGCCGCGAGATCTCCTCGGTCTTCCGCACTGCGAACTTGAAGACCGCGTGGCCGTCCTGCTTCACGTAGTGCAGGCGCTCGTCGACCGTCTCGTGCGACGGCGGTCGCGCGCTGCCGCCGGCCGGCATGCACAGCGCCGGCCCGCCGCTGCCGTCAATCTCGTGCTCGAAGTCGAGGATGGCGGGATCGCCAGCCGCCCCCGCAGAGACGACAACGGCCCCAGCCCCATCCCCGAACAGCACGCACGTCGATCGATCCTGGTAGTCGATGATGCTCGACATCACGTCCGCACCAACGACCAGCGCGTGATCGTGCGCCCCGCTCGCGACGAGCTGGCTCGCCGTCGTGAGGGCATACGTGAACGCCGAGCACGCGGCGCTCAAATCGAATCCCCAGGCGTGGTGCGCGCCGATCTTGGTCTGAATCAGACAGGCGGTGCTGGGGAACATCATGTCGGGCGTCACAGTCCCGACGATGATGACGCCGATGTCATTGGGCGTGAGGCCGGCGCGGCGGATCGCCGGGATCGCCGCTTCTTTGCCCAAATCGGACGTCGCCACGCCCGGCCCGACGATGTGCCGCTCCCGAATACCCGTGCGCTGCAGGATCCATTCGTCCGACGTGTCGACCATCTTCTCGAGGTCGGCGTTGGTGAGGACGTGCGGAGGCACGTAGGTCGCCAGCGAAACGATCCGGGTCGGCCTCCCGCCGGCGCGCGGCACCCGGCGCGCGTACGTCGGGCTGAGCTGGGGCTCCCGGGGGGTCGGGCCCCCGGATGGAACAATCGCGTCATTTACCACAAGCGTGAGTCCCTTCGCTGATCCGCGGGCGCCACGAGCCCGAAGTAGCCGTAGGCCCGCGGTGTCGCCACACGCCCTCTGGGCGTCCGATCGAGAAAGCCGATCTGAATCAGAAACGGCTCGTAAATGTCTTCGATGGCGTCTTTCTCTTCGCTGATGGCCGCGGCAATCGTGTTCAGCCCGACCGGCCCGCCGCCGAACTTGTCGATGATCGTCCTGAGCAGCTTGCGGTCGACTTCGTCGAAGCCGTGCTCGTCGACCTCGAGCAGCTTCAGGCCCGCCTGTGCGACGTCGACGCTGATATGCCCCGACGCTCGAACCTGCGCGAAGTCGCGCACACGCCGCAACAACCGGTTCGCAATGCGCGGCGTGCCCCGCGCCCTGCGCGCGATTTCGCCCGCCGCCGCATCGTCGACCGGGACGCTGAGGATCCTCGCCGATCGCCGGACGATTTCTTCGAGATCCGCCGGCGAATAGAACTCCAACCGGTGCGTGATGCCGAAGCGGGAGCGCAGCGGCGAGGTGAGGAGCCCGGTGCGGGTCGTGGCGCCGACGAGCGTGAACTTCTCGAGACGCACCTTCACCGTCCGTGCGCTCGGCCCCTGGCCAATTACGATGTCGACCTCGTAGTCCTCCATCGCCGGGTACAGGATTTCCTCGACGGCAGGCGACATGCGATGAATTTCATCGATGAACAGGACCTCCCGTGCGCCCAGGTTGGTCACGATCCCGACCAGATCCCCTGTCTTCTCGATCGCAGGGCCCGAGGTGGCGCGAACGGGCACTCCCAGCTCGTTGGCGATCACGTAGGCAAGCGTCGTCTTGCCGAGCCCGGGCGGACCGTGCAGCAGCACGTGGTCGAGCGGTTCGTTGCGCTGCTTCGCCGCGGCGATCGCGACGTGCAGGTTCTCGCGCACGCGATCCTGGCCGATATATTCGTCCAGCACGCGCGGGCGCAGGCCGGCTTCGTATTGCGCGTCTTCGTCGACGCGCGCTGCGGTGACGAGGCGGTCGTTCATCTGGCCAGTTCTCGCAACGCCTGCTTCAGCGTGCGCTCGAATCCGCCGTCCGGCGCCGCCTTGATCGCGGCGCCCACGGCCTTTTCGGCGAGAGGCCGATGATAACCCAGGTTCACGAGCGCAGACAGGACATCGTCCCGTACGGCCGGGACGGCCGGCGCCGACTCGCCGGCGGTTGCCGCGACCGGCGCACGCGGCAGCCGATCCTTCAGCTCGAGCACGATGCGCTCGGACGTCTTCTTGCCGACGCCGGGAATCGCGGTCAACCGTGCGACGTCGCTCCGCTCGACCGCACGCATCAATTCGACCGGTTCGATCCCCGACAGCACCGCGAGCGCGAGCTTCGGGCCGATGCCGCTCACGCTGATCAATCGCTCGAAGAGATCCTGCTCGAGGAGTGTCGCGAAGCCGTACAGCGCCAGCGCATCTTCACGCACGTGCGTGTGAATGCGCAACGCGATGTCACCTCCCGCCTCGCTCAAGCCGTAGAACGTCGACAGGGGCACCGAAACGTCATAGCCCACCCCGTTGACCTCGACCACGATCCGGTTCGGATACTTTTCGAGAATGCGGCCCCGGAGGTGTGCGATCACGTCAGCGCGCCGGTCGGTAGTGCCGCCAGCTCGTGGCGTGGTTCCGCGGGACGAGCCCCCGCGGGCGCGAATGCACGTGACAGATCGCCACCGCCAGCGCGTCGGCCGCGTCATGGGGCGCCGGCACCGCAGGCAGGCCCAGGATGATCTTCACCATGTGCTGCACCTGCGGCTTTTCCGCTCGCCCGTAGCCGACCACCGCCCGCTTGATTTCCGCGGGCGTATACTCGGCGATCGGCAGTCCAGCCTCTACCGCCGCGAGCATCGCCACGCCGCGCGCATGCCCCAACCTGAGGGCGCTTCGCACGTTCGCCGCATGGAACACGTTCTCAATCGCCACGCAGTCGGGGCGGTGATCGCGAAGGAGCGCGGCCAGCCGGCGGTGGATCGCAAGGAGCCTGTCGGGAAAGGCGGTCGACGGCGGCGCGCCAATGGCGCCACAAGCGACAATTGAGTGATGCGACCCATCGGTTTCGACGCAGCCGTAGCCGGTGCGCTCGGAGCCGGGGTCGATGCCGAAAACCCTCACGCCAGCGAGGCCTCGATCTCCTTCTCCGAGATATCGAAGTTCGACGACACGTTCTGGACGTCGTCGTGCTCCTCGAGCGCCTCCATGAGCTTGACCATCTGCTGCGCGGGCTTGCCTTCGAGCTTGACGTAGTTCTGCGGGATCATCGAGATCTTTGCCGTCGCCGGTTCGACGCCAAGCTGCTTCACGGCGTCGTTCACGGCGGGGAAGGCCTCGGGCGTACTGAACACTTCCCAGTTGTCCTCGTCGTCCTGGAGGTCGTCGGCCCCCGCGTCGAGCACGGCGCTCATCAGCTTCTCTTCCTCGATCGCCGGCGGTTTCATTTTCTCGATGACGATGTAGCCCTTCTTCGAGAACATCCAGGCCACCGCGTTTGTCGAAGCGAGATTGCCGCCATGCTTTTCGAGCAGGTGCCGGAGCTCTCCGACGGTGCGGTTCTTGTTGTCCGTCAGCACGTCGATGATGAGCGCCGCACCACCCGGGCCGTACGCTTCGTACTGCGCTTCCTCGTACGACACGCCCGGCTCCTCGCCCGTGCCCCGTCGAATCGCGCGCTTGATGTTGTCCGCGGGCATGTTGTTCGATTTCGCCTCGGCGATGATCGTTCTGAGCCGCGGGTTCATGTCGGGATCCCCCCCACCCGCGCGAGCCGCAACCGTCAATTCCTTGATCAAGCGCGTGAAAATCTTGCCGCGTTTCGCGTCGGCCGCGCCCTTCTTGTGTTTGATGGAATGCCACTTGGAATGGCCGGACATACGCGGAAATTCTACCCCTTTCTACCCCTTTATCGCCAGAATGAGACAGGCGTTCCGATCACTCCAGGCGCCCCAACCCCCCGGAGCGCGCTCGTTCAATCGTGCGTCCAGGGAGCGCCCGTCATAATCGCCCAGCACAGCCGTCACGCGGAATCCCGCGCGCGCGAGCTCGCGCGTCATCGTTGGCACGCTCAGCGTCCGAAACGTGAGCTCGAATCGGTGCTCGCGCGTTTCCCGGCCACGACGCTCGATGTAACACTGCTCGAAGGTCGTCACCCGGCGACGCCGATCCTGCCGCACGGACTCGACCAGCGTCAGCTGCGCAGCTCCTGAACGGCCGCGCAGTTGTATCTTGTTCTTGTACTCGCGCCAGTTCGGGACATCGGGCACGAGATCGATCCCGAGCATTCCGCCAGGACCCACCACGCGCGTGACCGACCGCAGTGCGTCGGCCAGGTCGCGAGGTCGTGTGAGGGACTGCAGCACGCCGTATGGAGCGATGGCCATCGCAAACGACCGATCGGCAAACGGGAGAGCGCGAATATCGCCTCGCACGCGAACCACGGAGGGCGTGGTCTTGGCCGCGCGCGCGAGCATGGCTTCGGACCGATCGATGCCGACGAGGTCGACGCCTGCCTTCACGAGCGGCCACGACACGCGGCCGGTGCCGCACCCGAGCTCAAGCACGCGGCCGCGCACGAGGCGCGCGAGGCGGGTCCAGAACTTCACGTCGCGCCGCCCGAGCGTGCGCGCGTTCTCCCAGTCATAGAACGGCGCGTACTGGTCCCAGCCTTCCCACCCTTCGCGAGGGGGACGCCGGGGTCGATTCGAGGGGCGACCGGGATTAAAATCGCGGGACATGGGTGAGCTCGAGCGGGACGCCGACGATCTTGTCAAGTGGCGCAGCGAGTTTCCGATTCTGTCCCGCGCCGTGTATCTGATCAACAACTCCCTTGGAGCGATGCCGCGCGCCACTGCCAGGCACCTCGCGGAGTACGCCGAGGTGTGGGCAACCCGCGGTGTCCGAGGGTGGGAGGATCGCTGGTGGGAGATGCCGCTCGAGATCGGCAACAAGATCGGACGGATCATCGGCGCGCCTTCGAACACGGTCAGCATGCACGAGAGCGTCACCGGCGCGCACATGGTGGCACTCTCGTGCCTGCGCCCTTCCGGCCGGCGGACACGCATCGTGTGCTCGGCGATGGACTTCCCGTCGATGATTCAGCTGTTTGGCGCGCAACGGGCGTCGGGCTTCGAGTTGTGCCTGGTTCCGGAAGAAGGAGATCTGTCGGTCTCGACGGACCGGATGCTCGACGCCATAGACGATCGGACCGTCGTCGTGGCGTTCTCGCACGTGCTGTTTCGAACCTCGCATATCACAAACGCGGCCGCGATCGCCGAGCGGGCACGCGCCGCCGGGGCAAGCGTCATCCTTGATACGTATCAATCAGCCGGCATTGTTCCCATTGACGTCACAGCGCTTGGCATCGACTTCGCCGTCGGCGGCTGCTTGAAGTGGTTGTGCGGCGGCCCGGGCAACGCGTTCCTCTATACGCGGCCCGATCGTCTGACGTCAGCGGCCCCGACATTCACGGGCTGGCTGGCCCAGGCCCACCCTTTTGCGTTTCAGGCGGAAGACGAGGCGCGGCGCAACGATGCCATGCGCATGATGAACGGGACGCCGGCGATCCCGGCTTATTACGCGGCGCTGGCCGGGCTCGACATCATCAGCGAGGTCGGCATCGAGCGCATCCGCCGGCGATCCAAAGCCATGACGGGACGGCTGTTGGCGCTGGTGGATCGCTACGGCTTTCGGTCCGCCGCACCCCGCGATCCCGACCGCCTCGCCGGCACGGTCGCGGTCGACGTCCCGGACGCCCTGCCGGTCGCGCGAACGCTCAAAGCGCGCGACTTCGTGATCGACTACCGACCGCAGGTCGGGATCCGGATCTCGCCGCACTTCTACAACACCATGGACGAAATCGATCGAATCATGGGCGAGATGGCGTCGATCGTGTCGAAGAAGGACTACGACGACCGCCCATCACCGTCGCTCGTCACCTGAGATCAGTCGGAAACGGCGATTTCGCCCGGGACGATGGGGCGCGTCCGTGGCAAACGACCGAGCCGGGCAAGGTTCCCAACCAGGCCAAGAATCGCGAGAAAGACGGATAGCTTCAACAGATCTCCGGCACGTGTCGGGGGGACCACCTTCCAGAGCAGCCATAACGCCGGCTGCGCCCACGCGACTGCCCAGACCGATCCGTAGAAGTAACGCCGCTCGTGCCCCTCGCCTTTGGTCGACGCTTTCACGCGCGGCAGCAGTCCCGCCGCGCCCAGGATCCAGATCGATCCGGCCAGAGGGAAATAGGCACGCTGATAAATCTGCTTGAGGGCCCAGTGACCCGTGACGATGGCCACAACCAGGCCGGTGATGTTCAGCACGCCGAACGTGATGACCTCGCTCCACGCCAGCGTGTAGCAGAGACGGCGATAGAGCGGATTGGGTCGATCTTCCGTAAAGCGAATGATGTAAGGCTTCGCCTCGACGCCAGGCAGCGCCCCGCGCAGACCGGCGATTCCGGTCCCTACGAGGACAATGCCGAACCAGGCGGCCATGCGCGCGTCGAAGCCGCGCTCGAAGAGATCGAAGGTCAGCGGTCCCGGCGCGATGAAAAAAACGAAGATCCAGATCGGCCAGTGATTGAATCGATAGTAGAGCTTGTTGTACTCGCGGATCCTCCGCTGAGTTGCGTATTCGACTGGAATCGTCACGGGCCGCCCTGAAGTATAACGAACTGGACAGTCGGACAATCGGACGCCGGTCAACCCCGCGAGCACGCGCCCCGTCTAAGGCCGTGTGCGACCATGGCCTCTCGTTCGTGATCTCAAGTACGCGGTACGGGGCCTCGCCTGGTCGCCGCTCTTCACCCTCGTGGCGCTCGCCTCGATCGCCCTCGGAATCGGCGCCAACACCTCGATCTTCACGCTCGTGGACGAAGTCCTGCTCCGGACGCTGCCGGTGAAACACCCGGAAGAGCTCGTGCTCTTCAACGGCGCCCGAAATCATTACGGCAGCAATTCCGGCGGCAATATGCTCTCGTTTCCGATGTACGAGGATTTCCGCGACAACTTCGTCGACTTCGGCGTGTCCCGCGACGTCCAAGCGGGGCGCCGCGCCCCCGCCCTCCCGCGCGTCAGCCAGGTCGTTCCGAATCCGGCGCCAACCCCCAAGATCTTCTCCGGACTGTTCGCGCGCCGGCCAGTGCCGATGAATGTGGGCGTCAACGGTCAGACCGAGCGCGTCCCCGGTGAGCTCGTCTCCGGCACGTACTTCCAGACGCTCGGCGTCAAGGCCGCGCTCGGGCGCGTCATTGCGGACGATGATGACAAGACTCGGGGAGATGGTTTCGTCGCGGTTCTGAGCTACGACTACTGGCGCAACCGCTTCGGCGCGGACCCGAGCATCATCGGACAGTCCATCACCATCAACAACTACCGTTTCACCGTCATCGGAGTATCCGAGCGGGGCTTCGACGGGCTCGATATTGGCGCCGTGGCGAACGTGCGTGTGCCGGTCATGCTGAAGGCGCAAATGACGCCGAACTGGGACGACATGGACAACCGGCGCAGCCGTTGGGTCAACGTCTTCGGCCGCCTCAAGCCCGGAGCGAGCAGAGACCAGGCGCTCGCAGTCCTGCAGCCCTTTTTTCATGGCCTCCTCGAAGAAGAAGTCCAGATGGCGCCGTTCAGCAACACGACGCCGTATACGCGCGAGCAGTTCCTGAAGGGTCAGCTCGGCCTTCTCGACGCATCGCAGGGGCGCTCTCCGCTGCGGCAACAGCTCTCCAGTCCTTTGAAACTGCTGTTCTTTATCGTGGGCGGCGTGCTCCTCATCGCGTGCGCGAACGTCGCCAGTCTGCTCATCGCCCGCGCCTCGGCTCGGCAGAGGGAAATTGCCGTGCGGCTCGCCCTGGGCGCAAGCCGCGGCCAAATCGTCAGTCAGCTGCTCGCCGAGAGCATGTTGCTGGCCGCGTTGGGAGGAGCACTCGGCCTGGCGCTGGCGTCGTGGACCACGCGGTTTCTGATTGGCTTCCTCCCAGCAACGGGGACACCGCACGTCATCACCGGCTCGATTGACTATCGCGTGCTTGTCTTCAACTTCGCCCTGTCGCTGTTGACCGGCCTCGTGTTCGGGCTCGTGCCGGCGTTGCGAGCGACGAAACCTGATCTTGCGCCGACGCTCAAGGATCAAGTGGGGGCGGTCGCCGGAGGATCAGGTGGCGTCACGCTGCGCAAGGCACTGGTGATCGCCCAGGTCACGATGTCCATCGTGCTCCTGATCGGGGCAGGCCTGTTCATTCGAAGCTTGCGGAATCTCAGGGTGCTCGACCTCGGCCTGAAGACCGACAACCTGATCGCGTTCAACGTCTCGCCCACATTGACCGGGTACGCGCCCGTTCGCGCGAAACAGTTCGAGAGGGAGCTGGCGCTACGGGTGAGCGCGATGCCTGGTGTCACCTCGATGGCCTTCGCCCAAATGGGGCTGCTCGAGGGCAACGAGTGGGACAGCACCGTTTCTGTCGAAGGATACGAAGCGAAGCCGGGCGAGAATATGAACCCGTTCTGCAACGCCACCAGCCCGGGCTACTTCAAGACAATGGGCATTCCGCTCGTCGAGGGGCGCGATTTCGACGACCGCGACGTCCGGTACCAACAGGCCGACCTGGACCCCACGGCTCTGCCCTCCTACAAGGTCGTGATCGTCAACGAGAGCTTTGCGAAACACTACTTCAGCGATCGGAGTCCACTCGGGCGACACATTGGCTTCGGCGGGAACCCCGGCACGAAAACGCCCATTGAGATCATCGGCGTGGTCAGGGACGCGAAGTACACCGGCGTGCGCGACGACATCCCGCGTCAGGTGTTCTTTGCCTTCATGGAGAACGACTTCGCCGGCGCCGCGGTGATGTACGTCCGCACGACCAGCCAGCCCGACGCGGCGTTCGGATCGATCCGCCAGGCGATGCGGCAGCTCGACGCGAACATCCCCATGTACAACCTCAGAACGCTCGACTCTCAGGTCGATCAGTCGCTGTTGAACGAGCGCATAATCGCGACGTTGTCGGCGGCGTTCGGCGTGCTGGCCACGCTGCTCGCGGTCATCGGCCTGTATGGCGTGACGGCCTACACGGTCGCGCGACGGACCAGGGAGATCGGAGTGCGCATGGCGCTCGGCGCGGCTGAGGGCAATGTCCTGTGGCTCGTCATGCGTGAGGTGCTGTTCCTCCTCGGAGCCGGAGCCGCGCTCGGCCTGATCGCCGCCTGGGCGCTGAAGCGGTACATCGGCAGCCTGCTGTACGATGTCGGCGGAGGCGATCCGATCGCGATCGCCGCAGCCATCGCCGCCCTCGGCTGTGCCGCGCTCGCCGCGGGCTACGTGCCGGCGCGCCGCGCCACTCGCGTGAACCCGGTCCTCGCGCTTAGATACGAGTAGGTCAGGTGGTCCCTTAGTACTGCCGCAACGTGAGATTGAAGCGCCCGGCGAGGCCAAGCGCGGGAGGCCCGGTGCCCTTCAGGATGCGCGACACGCCGTGGTAGCGAAGCCGCGCGGGACCACCGAAGACGAACGCGTCCCCCGATTCCAACCTCAAGGATGCGACCGGGTCGCGGCGCCGCAGCCCACCGAACAGAAAGTGCGCCGTATCGCCAAGCGACACGGAAACCACTGGAAGTCCTGCCGCGAGAGACGGCTCGCTTTCGTCCTTGTCCTGATGCAGACCCATGCGTCCATCGGCGTCGTAGTAGTTGAGAATGCAGAGGTCGGCGTCGAGTGACATCCCGGCAGCCGCAGCCAGCTCGCCCGCCAACGCCTTGAACAGCGGCGGCAGGGGCGGCGCTGGCAGATCATCGAAATCAGTGCGCGTCGGCTCGTACTTGTAGATCTGGCCGTTCCAGTGCCGGCCGAGGCAGAGCATGCGCACGTGCATCTTGCCGCCGCCCCGGACGATCGGAACGTACCCGGGCACTGCGCCGTCAATGAGCCGTTGGCACTCACCCACGATCCCGAGCTGACGCTCGATCGACAGGTGTCGCGGCAGGTGGACCGCTCCCGGCGCGATTTCCACATTCGTACGTTACCATTTGCCCGCCGTGCCGCGAGATTCGCTCCCATGCCTCCGGGCGTGCCTGATCGCCGCCGCCGTGCTTGTGATTGCAGCGCGAGCCGACGCCCACCCTGTACCGTTCAGCTATCTCGACCTGAGGTTGGAACCGGACAAGATCGAGGGAACGCTGGTCGCGCATATTTTCGATCTCGCGCACGATCTCAACGTCGACCCGCCCGAACGCCTGCTCGAACCATCCGTCATCCGAACATCCGCGCCCGCGGTGATTGCCCTGCTGGCGCCGCGCCTGACCGTCGCCAGCGCCGGGCGAGCCTTGACGCCAACCTGGTCGAGCGTCGAAACGCTGCCGGAACGCCAATCGGTCCGCCTCCGCGTGCAGTACGCCCTTGAATCGCCGGCGGGCACCGTCACGGTGACGGCTCGATTGTTCCCCTACGATCCCAACCATCAGACATTCCTGAACGTTTACGAAAACACCGCGCTCACGCAGGCCATTCTCGATCGCGGCCGCCCCGAGTTCGAGTACTTCGCGGGCACGCGCCAGGGCGTCCTCGCGGTCATGCGAAAGTTCATCCCGGCCGGCATCCACCACATTCTGATCGGTCCCGATCACCTGCTGTTCCTCGTCGGCCTCCTGCTGCTCGGCGGCACGATTCGCCAACTCGCGTTCGTCGTCACATCGTTCACGGTGGCGCACAGCATCACGTTGTCACTCGCCGCGCTGAACATCGTGACGCCGCCGGCGCGCGTGATCGAGCCGGCGATCGCGTTGAGTATCGTGTACGTGGGCGCCGACAACCTCCTCGTCTCGGCGCCGGGCGGCGGCCGCGACGTGCGCGCGTGGATCGCCTTCGCATTCGGCTTCATCCATGGGTTCGGCTTCGCGAACGTGCTGCGGGAGATGGACCTGCCGACGCGCGCGCTCGGGTGGTCGCTGTTTTCGTTCAACGTCGGCGTCGAAATCGGCCAGCTCGTGGTCGTCGTCGCCGTGGCGTCGGCGTTGTCTGCCATTCGGCTCCGCAGCGAGACTGCCGGACGTCAATTGGCGTTTGCCGGCTCGATCGTTGTCATCGTCGCGGGAACATTCTGGTTCGTTCAACGGGTGTTCTTTCCTGGAGGACTCACATGAATCGACGCGCATCTATCCTTGGAGTTGTGATTGCCGTGGGGGCGGCATCGGCGGCCGCGCGCGCGTATCAACCGCCGCAGCCGGAGGGACCGAAGGTTGTGGAAGTCGACCAAATCAAGGACAACCTGTGGGTGCTCAGGGGCGGTGGGGGCAACACCGCCGTGTTCGTCACCACAAACGGCGTCGTGGTGGTGGATGCGAAGAACCCGGGATGGGGTCAACCCATTCTCGACAAGATCAAAGGGCTGACGGACAAGCCCGTCACGACGTTGATCAACACTCACACGCACGGCGATCATGTCAGCGGCAACGTGGAGTTCCCCGCTTCGGTTGAAGTCATCGTGCAGAACAACACGAAGACGAACATGGAGAAGATGGACATCTTCAAGCAGAACAACGACCGGGGCATGCCGAAGAAAACGTTCGGCGACAAGATGACCGTCGGCACGGGCGCTGATCAGATCGACCTGTACTACTTCGGTCCAGGGCACACGGACGGCGACGCCTGGGTGGTGTTTCCCGCCCTCCGTACAGCGCACGTCGGCGACCTGTTCGCCGGCAAAGGTATGCCGCTCGTCGACAGCGCCAACGGGGGCAGCGTCCTGCATTATCCGGAGACGCTGAGAAAGGGTCACGACGCGATCAACAACGTCGACACGGTGATCAACGGCCACAGCAATACGACAACCACCTGGGCGGACCTGAAGCAGTTCGCCGACTTCAACCAGGACTTTCTGACGTGGGCGCAGGCCGAGCTGAAGGCTGGCAAGACGCCTCAGCAGGCGGCAGGCGAGTGGAAAGTTCCGGCGAAATACGAGGGCTACTCGACTCAGGTCGCTGCGCTCTTCGGGGGGCTCCCCGGCCGGATTCAACGGCTGGCGGACGAGATGAAGTAAGGAGTCAGGACTCGGTTCCAATCACACTCACCCGCCGCGCCGATCGAGGAATGCCCGCACTTCGTCGAGCGAACGTGCGAGCGGAATGCCGTGTGGGCCCAGCCCCTGGCGATCGCCGTAGGCCCCGTACGCGAGGATTGGAACCCCGTACTCGGTCGCCAGCCAGACTTCCGCGTCAGTGCCCTCTTGGCCGGGCAAGGCGATGATCGCATCCGCCGAGAGAACATTGATGTGGTTGCGGCTGGATGGGAGCGTGCCCTCCCGCCCGCGGGCCGGCAGGTGCGTGTAGATCGCGAGCTCGACCCACGCGTTCGGATACCCTGGTGGCGGCGCATACGTGATCGGCTGCGCGCCGCCCCGCCGCTCGAGCCTTTCGAGCGGCGTAACCATCGCCGGCACGACGCCGATGACGATCCCGCTCCGCGGTGAAGTTTCGAAGAACGCGCGGCTGACGGCCTCCATGACGCCGCCGCCCGCGCCGGTAAGGAGATCGAAGCCGAGCGTTGCGATCAGCCGGCCGAGCTCCGTACAGCAGGGATCGGCGTCGGTCCCCGATCCCACAACGGCAACGACACGCCTCCGCCGGCGCGCGAACCGATCTAACCGGCGTTTGAGAAGCTCGACGGACACTGCAGTCGGTCGATGTTTCCGGCGGCTGGAGCTCGCGGCGCTTTCAGTGTTCAGTGTCCGACGGTGAACGGAACGGACGCAACGGTCTTGTCCCAGATGATCGTCAGCTTGCCGCCTCCTTCGGTCATGTCGGTGAACGCCCACGTGAGCTGCTCAACGCTGAACGGCATCGCGGCGAGCGTCATCGGGGCGCGCACGACATCCTTGTCGGGGGTGTACTCGTACGCCCCCCACAGCTGCTTCTTGTTGCTCGGGTCAAAGCGCTTCTGGGCCTCCCAGTTCGACACGATGAGGGTCCAGGTGCGCGGCTTCAGATCGATGAACATCGTGTAGGTTCCCGGCGTCAGCGTCTTACCGTTGATGACGACCGGCACCTCGGTCCGAAGCTCAGTCGTGACGTTCGCGCCGGCGCGCCAGACTGGCGAGTCAGGGTTGACGACCTTCCCGTAGTCTGCGCCCGTGCCGTTGAACAGCTCTCGACCGCGCTTCAGGGGACGGCCGTAAGTGATCTCAATCCATTTCCCGCCCTGATAGACCGGGCCTTCCGGGCCGGGCACGTACTTGCCGCCGACCTCCGCGACGGCGCTCCCAGCTGGACTGGCCGGCCGTCTCCCCTGCGCCAAGGCGAGCGCTCCTGCGGTCGCCACGGCGGCGCCAATTGCGAACAGCCTGCGTGTCATGTGGTCTCTCCCCTCCAGCCTCGCTAGAATGCCGGAATGTCCCGTCCGCCCGACGACGACCTGACGCGCAGGCCGACAACGGGGCCAACGCGTGCGGTCACCCCCTTCGCGCCGCGAACAGGAGGGGCCGCAACCTCGGCCGGACGGTTCACGCCGGGCGCCATCATCGCCGGCCGGTATCGTCTCGTCGCCCTGCTCGGCCGCGGGGGAATGGGCGAGGTCTATCGCGCCGACGATCTGACACTCGATCAGACGGTCGCGCTGAAGTTCCTGCCCGACCGCGCGGCCCGCGACGCGCGGACCGGCGCGGACGACGAGGGTCCCGAGGACGCCGAGCATCTGGCGCAGTTTCACGGCGAGCTGCGCATCGCTCGCCAAGTGTCGCACAAGAACGTCTGCCGCCTCTACGACCTTGGTGAAGCGAACGGCCGCCGCTTCCTGACGATGGAATATGTGGACGGCGAGGATCTCGGCGCGCTCTTGCGCCGGATCGGTCGCTTTCCGCAGGATCGCGCCATCGCCATCGCGCGCCAGCTCTGCGCCGGCGTCGCCGCGGCGCACGAGCGTGGCGTCATTCACCGCGACCTGAAGCCGGCCAACGTCATGATCGACGGCGACGGCAACGTGCGCATTACCGATTTCGGCATCGCAACCGCGACCGCCGACTCGAGCGCTGGCCTTGCCGGCACGCCGCAGTACATGGCGCCGGAACAGCTGACGGGCAGCCCCGCGTCGGTCAAAAGCGATATCTATGCGCTCGGGTTGATCCTCTTTGAGATCTTCACGGGGAACCGTGCCCACGACGCAAAGACGCTCAACGAGCTCAAAGCGCTGCACGACACCGGCACCGTGACCACGCCGTCGTCGATCGTGCGCGATCTCGATCCCGCCGTCGAGCGCATCATCCTGCGCTCTCTCGATCGAGACCCCGCAAAGCGCCCCGCCTCCGCGCTCGCCGTCGCCGCAGCGCTGCCGGGCGCCGATCCCCTGGCGGCCGCGCTCGCGGCGGGCGAGACGCCGTCACCGGACCTGCTCGCCGCCGCCGGAGAGACAGACGCGATGCCGCTGCCCGTCGCGGGATGGCTCGCGGCAGCGTTCGCGCTGGGGCTCGCCGTCTTCGCGGGGATCGCGCCACGCGCGACGGTGAGCGGCCTGACGCCGCTCGAAAAGCCGCCGGCGGTGCTGGCTGATCGCGCCGAACAGATTCTCGCGTCAGTCGGCTACGCCGCTACCGACGAAGCGGATCACGACTCCGGCTTCGCGTTCGCGTCCGACTATCTGCAATGGATTGAAAGCTCCAGTCAGTCACCGAATCGGTGGGACGAGCTGTCGTCGGCGCGGCCAGGCGCGATCTTTTTCTGGTACCGCACCAGCCCGCGCGAGCTCGTGCCCGTCCGCAGCGGGTCCACCGTCACGATGACGGATCCCCCCGAGCTCGTCACTGACATGAGGACGGTGGCACTCGACACCCGAGGGCGGCTGCGCGAGTTCCGCGCCGTCCCGCCGCAGCTCGACACCGATGCACCGAGCGCAGGCGCGCCCGACTGGAAGCCGCTCTTTGACGCGGCCGGACTCGACGTGGCCGCGTTTACTTCGGTCGCGTCGATGTGGACGCCGCCGCATTTCGCCGACGCGCGACTGGCCTGGGAGGGCGCCTACCCTGAACGACGCGACATCCGCGTCCGTGTAGAGGCTGCCTCATACCGCGGCCGTCCGGTGTCGTTTTTCATCATCGGCCCCTGGACGAGACCCACGCGGATGATCGTCGCGCCGATCACGTCGCTGCAACGCATGCTGAGCTCGGTCACCCTCCTGGTGTGGTTCGGCGCGCTCGTGGCCGCGGCGTTTCTCGCGCGGCGCCACGTGCGGTCGGGCCGCGCCGATCGTCGTGCGGCCATTCGGTTGGCGCTGTGGCTGGTGGTCGGTTTCACGGTGTCGTGGGCGATCGGCAGCCATCATGTGTCGACGGTCAACACGGAGATCAACCAGTTCTTTGCGGGGCTGGGAATCGCGTTGTACCTGGGCGGGACTCTGTGGGTACTGTATCTGGCGCTCGAGCCGTACGCGCGGCGCCTCTGGCCGGATGGACTGCTTGGCTGGACCCGGCTCTTTGCCGGGCACGTCCGCGACCCGCGCGTCGGACGCGACGTCTTGATTGGATGCCTCTTCGGGATCGTCAATTCGCTCATCGAGGCGGCGCGCCTGCGCGTGTTGCCCCTGACCGGCCGGCCGATGCCCGACCCGACGCTCGGTCAGGACCTCAGCCTGTTGCGCGGTCCGGAATACATCGTCCGGCAACTCGCGGGATGGTTCTACGGTTCGCTGGAAACGGCGTTCTTGGTCGCCCTCCTGTTCTGCGGGCTGCGATTCGTGCTACGCCGCGACTGGCTGGCGGGCGCCGCGGTCATTCTGGTTTTAGTGGCACTTGGCGACAACGGCCAGGCGATCCTCGGCGGTCTTGGCGTGAACACGCTGTTCTTCGTGCTGCGGTATGGCACGCTGCTCTTCGCTCTTGTCCGTTTCGGCTTGCTTGTCGTCGTCACAGGTCTCGTTGTCGACGCTGCGCTCACCGGCGTTCCGTTCCCTGCCCATTATTCGGGCTGGTCCGCTGCGCCAGCAGTGTGGACCATGGTGCTCGTGTCGGGAGTCACGGCGTTCGGCCTCTACACAGCTCGGGCCGGACAGCCGCGACTCCGCAATCGCGGACAGGGCTAGCAAGCAGCGCCTCACGCGGGCGCTTCGACGCCGACGGGACAGCTGACCCCGGTTCCGCCGAGCCCGCAGTAGCCGCCGGGATCCTTGGCCAGGTACTGCTGGTGATAGTCCTCGGCGTAGTAAAACTCGGATGCCGACACAATCTCCGTCGTGATCGGACCGTAGCCGGCCGCGCTCAGCTTTTGCTGGTACGCGTCGCGCGAGCGCTCCGCCGCCCGCTGCTGCGCATCGTTGTACGTGTAGATGCCGGAACGATACTGCGTGCCGACATCGTTCCCCTGACGCATGCCCTGCGTCGGATCGTGATTCTCCCAGAAAACCTTCAACAGGTCGTCATACGAGAACTGCTTGGGATCGAAGATCACGAGCACCACTTCGGCATGTCCGGTCATGCCGCTGCACACCTCGCGATACGTCGGGTTGGGCGTGTCACCCGCGGCGTACCCGACCGCCGTCGAGTACACGCCCGGAAGCTGCCAGAACTTGCGCTCGGCACCCCAGAAGCAGCCCATGCCGACCATCGCGCGCTCGAGACCATCGGGAAACGGCGGCTCGAGGCGATGGTGATTAACAAAGTGCGCGTCGGGCACGGACATCCGCTCCGCGCGGCCGGGCAGCGCTTCCTCTTTCGACGGGATCGTCTTTGGCTTTCCGAACATGCCGTTCTCCGCGCCGCCCCTACGCCCTGGCCGGCTGATACACCGCGAACGCCGCCCCTTGGGGGTCAGTGAGCACCGCAAAGCGCCCGGTGCCGGGGATCTCGTTTGGTCCAACCATCACCTTGCCGCCCAGCTCTTTGGCCTTGGAGGCCGACGTGTCGACGCTGGTAACCTGGAAGTACGGCATCCAAAAAGACGGCACCTGCGCCGGCATCTGCGCCGGTTTCGGCATCATCCCGATTGACGGGGTGCCCGCCACGCTGAACTCTGTGTACTCCATGGGCGCCCCGGCCGCACTGTGTTTCGGCGTCCATCCGAAGAGCTGCGTGTAGAACGCCTCGGCGGCCTTCGTATTGCTGGTCGTCAGCTCCGTCCAACACAGCGCTCCCGCTTCGTTCATGATCTTCGCGCCAATGTGCTGTTTCGGCTCCCACACTTGAAACACCGCGCCGGTCGGATCCTGCAAGATCGCCATCCGTCCGGCGTCCATCACGTCGAACGCCGGCGCCAGCACCTTGGCGCCGAGGCCTTGGGCTTTCTTCACCGCGTCATCCACACTCTTCACCGTCACGTAGCTGTTCCAGTGGGGCGGTGCGCCGCTCTGCCGCTCCTCCGGACGCATCGTGTATGCGGCGCCGACCTCTTTCCCTCGCATCTGAAACATCGAGTACGTCTCGGTCGGTCCCATTGGTTGATCGTTGAGACCCCAGTCGAACAGGCGGCGGTAGAAGGCGACCGCGCCCTTCTGGTCGGTCGTGGCCAGCTCGGGCCATGAAAACGTCCCGGGAGTATGCGATGTAAATTCCACGGCAATCCTCCTTAGCGTGCGTGCGAACGAATCATCCGATTGAAGTGATGGAGTTGGCGCCGCGTGCTTTTGAGCGCCTCGTGATCGTGCGCCTCGAGCGCCGCCTGGCGCTGGTGTTTGAGCGTGCGCATCTTTGCCTTGATGGCCGGCTTGTCGATGCCGACGACGAGGTGGTGCTCGTGGACATCGATGCCGAGCGCCTTGCACAGGGCCGGCAGCAGATGGTCTTTGTTCATCTGCGAATAGCCCTGCACCAGCTCCTGCTTGTCGCCGTCCCCTCCTGTCCCCTGGTTACCCTTGGCAATGTCGCGCAGCTCTTGAATTGTCTTTCCCTTCAGCTCGTGATACGTGTACGCCATCAACGCCTCCGACTGAAACACTCAGTATAGAGCGATCACCTGGTTCGCGGCGTGCCGCTTACTGTCTGAACACACTTTTGGGCATCCGGACATGGACGCCAACGTTCGGCTTGTCCACGAGTTGCGTGACGGCAACATTACCGGCGACGCTGACGAGCTGATACGCACGATGTTTGGTCAGGCCCTTCGACGAGCTCAGGAAATCCACCATCTCCTGAACCGCGACCCTTGTCGCCGTCGTCAGATCCGCGTCTGCAGCCATGCTGATGTAGTCACTCGAGGTCTCCGCCCGCGGCCAGGTCAGCTTCATGTCCTTGTGAACAGTCAACTGAAGTCGGCCGCGCAGCGACGTTTCGATCGCGGTCTGATCCACCTCGCCGTCGCCCTGCGCGACGTGACCATCGCCAATTTCGAACAGTGCCCCGGGCGCGAACACCGGGATGTACAGGGAGCTGCCGGCAACGAGCTCCTTGTTGTCCAGATTGCCGGCGTGGCGGCCGGGCGGGTTGCTGCTGACGCGGCCGGCCGCTGGCTCCGGCGCAACTCCCATGCTGCCGAAGAAGGGGCGCAGCGGGATCACGATCCCGGGCTCGAACTCGGCCGTCATGGTCTTCCGGTCCAGCGGGATGATCTTGGTCCCGACCGATCGATCGCAGTTCTCCGGCATGAATCCGCTGCAGCCGTTGTAGCCATAGTCAATCGCAAGATCGATCGAGAGGATCTTGACTTCGAGCGCATCCCCGGGCCCTGCGCCCTCCACGAACACCGGGCCGGTGAGGATGTGGCCGCCCGGTCCGCGGCGGTCGCCCGTTACTTCCGCCACGATAGCCTTGAGCGACGGCTGAATCTTGGCGTCGGGCACGCCCGCGCGCTGCAAGCCGGCCGGCGTGTTCGTCAGCAGCGTGTCGACGTCGATGATGTCGCCGGACGCGATCCTCAAGGCCGGTGTGGCCTCAGCCCAGTAATAGCCATACGCGACCGTCGCCGGTGTGGCCTCAAGACGATGCGTCGTTGGCTTCTGTGAGCTTTGTGGACCGCGCGAGTTCTGTGAAGTGAGCTCCGCGAGCGCGGCAGTGAGCGCCACGAAGCAGAGCCCGGAAACACCAGCGATTTTGTCCATGTGACGAGCCACCACCAAGCGAGTCACGAGTAACGAGCTCCGGGTAAAGGCGCCGCTCACCCTATCACAGACGAGCCGCCGGCTTGAAAGTCCCTGTCAGAGGGATGAGATCGTATAAGGCTGCCCGACGCCGTTAGAATGCCCCATGGTTCGGCTTACGCGATCCGCCTCTCCCGCTCGATCCGTCCGACGGTTCCTCTTCTTCTTCCTCCTCTTCCTCTTCCTCGCTCTCCTTGTCCCACGTGCACTCCTT
>DATKHR010000058.1:0-14989 GCA_035510155.1 Vicinamibacterales bacterium | reverse complement strand
GGTCGCACGACAAGGGAGTGCCGGGTAAGGTAGTCGCTCAGTTGATGGGTCACAGCAACGTCGACACGACGTTGAATGTGTACACGCAGGTGCTCGACGGTTCAGTACGCGATGCCGTCGAGAAGATCGGCGGCGAATTGTTCACGATTGTTCACAACCCCGAAAGGGCGGCTGCGGTAACTAATTGAAAACATTGGCGCGCCCTGCAGGACTCGAACCTGCGACCTCCTGGTTCGTAGCCAGACGCTCTATCCAACTGAGCTAAGGGCCCCGAGCGAGGAACGCGACGAAACAATCTCGTCGGACGAAACTTAGAGCTTACCACTGTTCCAGACGCTCGTGAAAGAGCCGCTCGTCTCGAAAGAGCGCAGCCAGCCGATTAGCGAGCTCCTTCGCCGACGGAATCTCGGCCGGATCAAGACGCGTCGCGTTCGCGCCCCGACCCACGAGCCATGAAAAAACGAGCGGTGCGAGGAACGCCGAGCCCTCAAACGAGAAGCGAACCGGCATCAGCACACCGCGAAAGAACTTCAGGATGCGTCTCGAGTGAACCGCGAGATCGGCGCCATTTCGACGTGTTCGCTGAATCGCGACCGGTCCGTCAACACGGGCAGCAACGAGCTCGACGGAATCGCTCTCGGCCGACGGCACGACGACGACTACATCGCGGACCAGCGCGCGCGGCAACACGCGTGTCAACAGACCGGGCGACCCGATCTGCACGTTGACGGCCGGCTTCAGCTTCGCGATCAGCATCGCTTCACGCAGCAGCGCCTCGAGCTCCGAACCGACGATCGTCCACTCGGCGTTCGCGGCGCGCGACAACTCGGGCTTCAGAGACTGCCAACGCTTGGACGAGAAATGCGCGCGAAGGCGCCGGCGGAGGTTGATGGCTTTGCCGACGTACAGCGCTGTGCCTTCGCTGTCTCTGAGCACGTACACGCCGGCAGCGGCCGGCGCCGCCCTGCAGATTCGTTCACCCGCCCGCTGCCAGGTGGTACGGCGGTCCTCGACAACCAGGGCCTGGTCGACGAGCCGTCGCGCCAGGTCGGGCGGCGCTCCCCGAACCCCCAAAACCTCCTCGGCGAGCCGTCGATAATCGGGGGAATCGCCCATGTCGGCCATTCGCGCAAGGAGCTTGTCACGAAGCATGATGACCGTTAGTCGTCTCGCACGATGACCGTCACAAGAAGCCGGCTACTTGGCCCGCCGATCGAGCCCGTGGCCGACAGGGAACAATCCGGGGAGCGCAATCGGCAGCCTGCCCGAGATTGGCGATTCGCCGGCAATCGCGCGGACGGCTGACAGCTCGGCAAGATCGTAGAAGTCATACGTCAAGAGGACGGCCGGCAGCTCCGGCGCGGCCGCCGCGACATACGGATTGCCGAAGAAGGTTGTGATGAACGGCGTGCTCGTTCGCGCGGCCGTCCTGGACAGATCGCCCAACAACCGCACGAGCTCGGGCGACAGATCCATGCGGCCGCTCCCCGAGGTCGTGCGCACGAACACGGAAGCGACGATCGCGGCGTACCTGGGCGCGACGGCGCGCACGGCGTCCAGAACCGACAACGGCGTGTGGTCCGACACCTCCATCGATGTCACCTGCGGCCATCGCTTCCTGAGCTCGGGGATGAAGGTTCGGCTCGGCGCCGCAATCTGCCATCCTGACGGGTAATCGAGTACGGACAGGTACAAGATCGGCCTGTCGCGCGGAACGGCCAGCGGGATCTGCCGCCCATCGTCCTTGATGAGCGTGACCGACTTCGCAAAGGCTTCCTCCGCGATCGCTTGATGAGCTCGAGTACCAACGGTCGCCGGCACGGCGTCGAGATCGACAGCGCGCTGGACATGAAGACGGAGCGACGCCTTGGCTCGCAGGAGGCGCGAGACCGACTCGTCCAGGCGAGCGCGACTGATACGTCCATCGGCGACGGCGCTCTTGAGGCCATTGAACGCCGCAATCGGGTCGGGTGAGTGCAGTACCTGATCTGCGCCGGCGAGGACAGCGCGGACTGCGCCCTCGCCCGGCGTTTCGAGCCGTGTGACGGCTTCCATGGACATCGAGTCCGTGTAGACGAGCCCGCTGAAGCCAAGGTCCCGCCTCAGCAAACCTTCGAGCATCGGCTTGCTGAACGTCGCGGGCGTCGACGCGCTCGGGTCGAGCGCCGGCAGCTCGATATGGGCCGCCATCACCGCCTCGGCACCACGCTCGATGCCCCGCCTGAAAGGCGCCAACTCAATCGATTCGAGACGCGCGCGGCCGAACTTGATGACCGGTAGGCCGAGATGGCTGTCGACGTCGGTATCGCCGTGACCGGGGAAATGCTTCAGCGTCGCGATGATGCCGCCGACGCGGGCACCGTCGATGTACGCGGACACCAGCGCCGCAACGCGCGTCGGGTCCTCGCCGAACGATCGCGTGTTAATCACCGGGTTCCGTGGGTTGTTGTTGACGTCCGCCACAGGCGCGAAGTCCACGTGGACGCCGATTGCTCGTGCCTCGAGGCCGGTGATGCGCGCCTCCTCGCGAACCAAGCGGACGTCTTCCCCGGCAGGCAAGGCACCCATCGCCATCTGTCGAGGGAACGAGGTCGCCCCGGACATCCTGAAGCCCACACCCGCCTCGAAATCGGCGGTATTGAGCAAGGGAACCGACGAGAGCGCCTGGAGCCGGTTGAGCAGAAACGCGGCGGACATCGGTTGTCCCAAGAGGACGCTGCCGTACGTCGCATTCAGCAAGACCGGCGGCGCGGGTTGTGTCGCGCCGAATACGTGGAACCCGCCGACGTGGTACTCCTTCACGAGACGGGTTAACTCGTCGAACGTCCGGCTGTCAGTGCTCAAATAGTTTGACTCGAGCGCCGGGACGATGAGCTGACCAACCTTTTCGTCAACGCTCAGTTTCTTGAGCGTCTCGTCGACCCATCGCGCCGCATCACGGTCGAGGGTCCTGGAGGGCGGTGCCGCGACGCCCGCTACGACAGCGGCCGCAACGGCGACGGTGGAAAAGAGAAAGCGCACGGCGCGATGGTAGCACCGCTTCCACGCCGACGTCCGTGCCGCGCCGAAGGCAACCGGCCAGGGCAGTACAATGGCGGGCGATGCCCGCCGACCAAGAACACAAGGCACAGGCGCCACGCTCAGTCCATTGCTTCATCGTCACCGTGAGCGACACGCGCACGGAGGCCACCGACACGAGCGGGCGAGCGATCGCGGAACTGCTGACGGCGGGCGGGCATACGGTTGAAGGCCGGGCAATCGTGAAAGATGACATCGAGCTGGTACGGGACACGATCGTGCGCCAGCTCGCAAACCCCGATGTGCAGGCGATCATCACGACGGGCGGAACGGGGATCACGTCGCGCGACCGCACCTATGAAGCCGTGACGGCAATGCTGCAAAAGCGGCTTGACGGCTTTGGCGAGCTGTTTCGAATGTTGAGTTACCAGCAGATCGGATCGGCGGCAATCATGAGCCGCGCGTGCGCGGGGCTGTCGTCAGGGCGCGTCATCGTGTCGCTGCCGGGGTCCGAGGCGGCGGTCAAGCTGGCCATGGAACGGCTCGTGATCCCTGAATTGCCACATCTGGTCCAGCAGGCGCAAAAGTAGTGAAGCCGTTTACCTCCACTATTTCCATCGATGAAGCCAGGCGGCGCCTCGACGATGCGGTGCGCGCCATCGAGCGGACGGAACGGGTGCCGCTCGATCAGGCAGGCGGCAGAGTGGCCGCGACCGAGGTCGCGTCGGAGGTCGACGTCCCGCCATTCGCGCGAGCGGCCATGGACGGCTACGCCGTCCTCGCTGCCGATACGGCGGGCGCCTCGAAGGAGTCGCCCGTGCGACTTCGGGTGGCCGCGCGTGTGTTCACGGGCGAAATGACGACAGCGGGTGCTGGCGGGGGAGACTGCATCGAGATCGCAACCGGCGCTCCGCTGCCGTCGGGCGCCGACGCCGTCGTGATGGTCGAGGAAACCCGCAAAACGGGCGAGACGTCCCGGGACGAGCTGATCGAAATCATGGTCGCCGCCCACGCCGGCCAGCATGTGGGGCGTCGCGGGGCGGACATTGCGCCCGGCGACCGGGTCGTGGCGGCCGGGGATTGGCTGACTCCTAGCCGTGTCGGCGCGCTCGCTGCAATCGGCCGCGCGACCGTCGAAGTCTTCGCCAAACCGCGCGTCGCGATTCTGTCGACCGGCAACGAGGTCGTCGAACCCGGTCAACCGCTTCCCCCGGGGCATATCTTCGATGTCAATCGCTTCACGCTGGGCGCGGTCATCGCGGCGCACGGTGGTCTGGCAGAGCCCCATCGCCCCGCGCACGACAGCCTCGACGCGCTCGTTCGCGCGCTGGACGAGTGCGCCGGCGCCGACATGATCGTGTTTTCCGGCGGGAGCTCGGTCGGCGATCGCGATCTCATCGCCGACGCGATCGCCAAACGCGGAGAGATGATTTTTCACGGCATCGCGGTGCGGCCCGGAAAGCCGACAGCCTTTGCGCGCGTGTACCCGTCCGGGGGCCCCTCCGCGACGGTGCCCGGCAAGCCGCACGGAACGCCGTTCTTCGGCATGCCGGGCAACCCGACCTCGTGCTTGTCGAATGCCTATATCCTGCTTGTGCCTTTCCTCCGCGCGATGGCGCGGCTGCCGCCCCATAGGCCACGCGTCGTGCGCGCGCCGCTGGGGCGGCGAATCGCGTCGGTCGTCGGCCGGCACCAGTTCTATACGGTGAGGGTGCGGGACGGCGTGGCGCTGCCTTCGTTCAAAGGCTCGGGGGATATAACCAGTCTGTCGCAGGCAGACGGCTACATCGAGATTCCGGCGACGGAAAACGTCGTCGAGGAAGGGACGGTCGTCGAGGTGACGCTGTTCTGAGACGACCGGGTCGACGCGCTCATTTCGGCAGCGTTTGGACAACCCCACCCTTGTCGTTCAGGAATTCGATCCGCGGATTGCCCGCCGCGTCCACGATCAGATTCAACCGGGCCGTTCCGTTCGCGTCCGCCAAAGTGAGCCTTGCCTCGCGCTCGGGACCCTTGCCGAGGAACACACGCCGCGGCGCGGCCGGCGCTTCCGCGCGTGCTTTCTGGACCGCGGCTGCGCGCGCGCCAGGATCTTCGATTTTGTTCGCCGCGTTCAGCTTGTCGATGAGGTTGCTCAACGGCTGCTCCGACCGGTCCCAGACTTCAATTGCCGCGCTCCGCTGACCGTTCCCCTCTACCGCTCCGCCTGTAGGCCGATGTGGAGAGCGCAGCCAGGGCCAGGGACGTGACACCCACGTACAGACGAAGCCCCCACAGTTGTCGTCGAAGTGAAGATCGCGAAAGTCGCGAAGATCTCATGCAGCCTCCTGAGCCGCGAGCGATGCGGTCGTGAAGCAACGATTCGAGCTCGGATTATGAGATATTACGAAGCCAATGACACTCAAACACTACGCTGGCGACGATGCACTCGACCCTGGTCCGGGCACTTCTGACAGACGCCGATTCCTCGCGACAGTAACGGGTTTTGCAGGCCTTGGCGCCATCTTCACGGGCGCAGCGACTCCCGCGACCGCCGAAGCACCACGTCCCACGCGGGGTACCGCGCTCGACCAGCGCGCGGATGCCCCTCAGGGAACTCCGCAGCAGCGCCCGGCCGGGTCGACCGAGTGGGATCTCAGCTGGCTGGACCAGCTCAAAGGAAAGCACAAGCAGTTGTACGACGTCGGCAACATGGATATCTCCGAAGACACGCCGCTGCGCATGCCGATGAACTATCTCGACGCCTTCCGCGATCTCTACCACTTGGAGCCGCCGGACGTGAACGTCGTCATCGGGATCCAGCGAGTGGCGTTTCCGATGAACGCGTCGAATGCCCTGTGGGAGAAATATCAGCTGGGGGAGCGCTGGAACATCAAAGATCCGCAGACCGGGAAGATCGCGACGCGAAACGTCTTCCTCGGTCCACTGCCTGGCCCGGCGTCTGGCGGTGGAGGTGCGTTCGTGCGGCCGCTCCAGGCCCGCGGCGCGATCTTCTGGCAATGCAATATTGCGCTCCAGGCCGTGACGCGGCAGCTCGCGCAACAAACGGGCAAGTCGCCGGCTGATGTCCGAGCCGATCTCGTCGCCGGACTGAATCCCGGCGTCAAGCTCGTGCCAGCGCATACGCTGCTTGTTGGTCTCGTCCAGGAGCGCGGCTTTACTTACGAGAAGCCGTAACGGAGGCAATCGATGCGCTACATACCGCTCGCTCTTCTGGTCGCCGTCTCCCTCGCGCAGCCTTCCGCCTCATATCGCATCACGCACACCTACACGCTCGGCGGCGACGGCAGCTGGGACTACATCGTCCCAGACCCGCCTAACCACCGGCTGTTCATCGGCCGGCAGAATCGGGTGATGGTCGTCGACGAAAACACCGGCTCGCTCCTTGGCGAGGTGACCGGGATTCAGGGAGCACACGGAACCGCCGTGGCGCAGACCAGCGGCCACGGTTTCGCGACGTCCGGCAACGATCGGTCGGTGCTGATGTTCGATTTGAAGACGTTCAAGGTGCTCGGTCGAATTCCGGCAGCGGAAGATGCAGACGCCATCATCTACGACGGCGCCTCGAATCGTGTTTTCACGTTCAACGGCGACGCGCATTCGTCAACAGTGATCGATCCGCGCGAGGGAACGCTTGTCACGAATATTCCGCTTGCAGGCAAACCGGAATACGGCGCGTCAGCCGGCGACGGAAAGGTGTACGCCAATCTGACCGACACGAACGAAGTCGTGGAGATCGACGCCGCGGCGGCGACCGTGGCGCGACGCTGGCCCACGGCTCCGTGCCGCCAGCCGGTCGCCATGGCGATCGACACAGGCCATCATCGGCTCTTCAGCGGATGCCGCAGCGGTGTCCTGGCGATTTCCGACTATCAGGCCGGCAGAGTTGTCGCGACCGCGCCAATCGGGGCCGGCGTCGACGGCGCCGGGTTCGATCCCGCGTCAGGCGACGTGTTCGCCTCGAATGCGGATGGCACGCTCACCGTGATTCACCAGGACGGGCCGGACCAGTACCGCGTAGTCGAAAACGTGCAGACGCCGCAGTTCTCGCGCAACATGGGCCTCGATCCCACCAATCACCGCTTGTTCCTCGTATCGGCAACGTTCGGCCCGGCGCCGGTGGGAGGGCGGGGCCGGGGACCGATGGTCCCAGGATCATTTACATTGATGGTGATTGAGCGACAGGGCTCGGGCGACTGACGTTATTCGTTAGCGCCGCCCGATCCTCCGCTCGTATTCACGCTCGAGGACGTCCGCGGTGTGCAGATCGAATGCGGGCGCAGTGCGTGAGTACACGCCGCGGAACTCGGAGCGGCAGCGGTAACACACGGTCACGTCCTTCAGCTGTCCATAGACGACGAGGTCGATGAGGGCCGCCGAAGCAAGGATGCCGTAAGCGATAAGGTCCCGTCCGAACCAGTAGAAGCCGCCGCTCACGGCGGCGCCGATAATCACGACCGTGAGCCCGATCCTGGGGTCGAAGTCTTTGCGGACATAGAAATCGGCGCCGGCGCAGACCGGGCAGCGATCGACGGCGCGGTCGGCGCGAATCGCCTCGCTGATAGCGAGGTCGATATCCCGGCCGCAGCGTCCGCACCGGATGGCGTGCGGCGCATTGCGCGCGAGACCGTCGCCCGGCTCCACCGGCAGGGCGGCGTCACACGCCGGGCATTTCACGAGAATCTCCATCAGCGATCAGTCGCCGGGAAAGAACGACGGGAGCGTCAGATCGCGCATCGTGTGGAGACCCGGCGCGGCCCGGAGGACCTTGGGAATCGAATTGACCGCGATCGACGCCGTGGCGACGTCGCCGTGGATGCCGCCCGGAATCTTCATCGACAGGCTCGGCGATCCTTCGATCTCTACCGAGTCGTAAGTCTCCGGCGAACCCAGATACGCTTCCATGTGCAGCTTGATCAGCGGCTCGCCCTTCCGAAAGCCAACGCCATCCTGAACGATCCCACACACATAGCCCGGATCGACCGCCAGGAACTCGCTGGACACCGTCACGGAGGCGAGCTTTGGCTCAATTTCATCAGTAATGCGGTCGAGGCTCCACCCGAGCGCGTCGGCAATCATCGCAATCGATTCGGTCAGCCCGACGTGACGCACACTGCCGTCGTCCACCTTTCGCTGAAACTGCTCGGTGGTGAGGCCGGCGCCGATCTTCTGTTGAAACGGCAAGCGCCGAATCCGCGCGTCCTGCACGCGCGTGACGGTCACGCGCTCGACGCGCTCGCACACGGCCGTCAGCGCAATGGGCAGCGCGTCCATCGCGAACCCGGGGTTGACGCCGGTGCCGAGCACGCCGACTTTGGCCTTCTTCGCCCACTTGTGAATCTGTCGCGCCTGCTTGATGTGCGTGTACCCGGGATACGACAATTCTTCCGTCGTCGACACGATAGGCGTCTTCGATTTCAGGATCGTCTCGATTTGCGGCATCACGTCCTTGAGAGAAGACGCGGTGCAGAGCATGACGACGTCCGGTTTCGCGGACTTCAACGCGCGTGCCGCATCGCCGGAGACCTTGACGCCGATTCTCTTCGGGAGGCCCACAACGTCGCCCAGGTCGCGTCCGATCTTGGCGGGATCGATGTCGATGCCGCCGACGATCTTGAACCCAGGGCGGTGCGCAATTTGTTTGGCGATGGCTGCGCCGATCGGGCCCAGCCCGAAGTGCACGACGCGAATGTTCGGCATAAGCTTGGAATTATATGGCAACCGACCATGCTGGAGGACTGACGCGCGACCACGTCGTGTGGGCGTACCGTCTGCTGCTCGATCGAGATCCCGAAAACGACGATGTGATTGGGCCGAAGCTGGCGGGATCGCGCGACACACGCGAGCTGCGCCACCACCTGATGACGTCGGCAGAGTTCCAGGACAAGAACCGCGACTATGCGCACACGAACGACCGGACGGTGATCATCAAAGAGCTCGGCGGCCCTGGAAGCGTGCGTCTCTTTGTCGACCTGTCCGACCATGTGATCGGTCTGCCTATCGTGCGCGGGCACTATGAAGAGGCGGAAATGGAGCTGATGCGCCGGACGCTCCGCCAGGGGGACATCGTTGTGGATATCGGGGCGCATATCGGGTTCTTCACGATGCAGATGGGCGCGCTGGTTGGCCCGAGGGGGTGCGTGTACGCCTTCGAGCCGTTCGACGCGAACGCGGACCTTCTCGAGCGATCGATCGCGGAGAACCGCTTCGGCGATCGCGTGATCTTTCAGCGGGCGGCGGTGGGCGCGGTGAGCGGCAGTGGGATGCTCACGTTTCCGCGGGAAACGCTGAACACCGGGGGAGCCTATCTGCTCCGTGACGGAACGCCGCCGCTGGCAGGTAACCTGAAGCAGTCCGTCCCGGTCGTTTGCCTGGACGATACGGTGACTGAGCGGCCGGTGCGGATGATCAAGATGGATGTCGAAGGCGCGGAGCCTCAGGTGCTGAGAGGCGCGCGGCGGCTTCTGCGCGAAGATCGACCGATCGTGCTCTCCGAGCTGCATCCGACGCAGCTGGATCGGGCGTCGGGCGTGACGGCGCGGGAGTTTTTGGAAGAAGTCCAGCAGGCTGGCTACCGCGCGCATCGATTGGCCGGCGGCACTGTGGGAGAGCCCATCGAGGACGTGCCCCGCGAGGCGGTGGTTTCGGTGTTGCTCGTCCCGGAGGGGTAAGCGCCGGCTCGCGGAAGAAACGAGCCACGAGCTTACGAGCCACGACTCCGAGTACCGAGTACCGAGCTCGAGTAAGGTAGGATTCGCGCATGCGCCACATGTTTGCTGCTGCCCTTCTGTTTGCCGTTGCGCTTGCGGCGAGTGGACTCGCCGTCGCCCTCCAGGCGCAGCCCCCCGCGCTCGCGATCGTCGGCGCCACTCTGATTGATGGGAACGGCGGCGCACCCGTCCGGGATGCCGTGGTCGTCATGACGGGCGGACGTGTCAGCGCCGTCGGGCCGCGCGCATCGACTACAGTGCCTGTCGGCGCGCAGACGATCGGCGCTGCCGGGAAGTTCGTTGTCCCCGGGTTCGTCGATACAAACGTCCACCTGTCGCTGTACGGCGGGATGAACGACCGCTACGAAACGTTGGTGCGCTACTACGATCGCCAGCAGGACATCGTGCTCGAGGCCGCCCAGATCGACCTGAGTTACGGCGTCATGACCGTCCGGGACAGCTACGGCATGCTACGGCCGCTGACGGCCGTGCGCGACCGCATTGCGAGCGGGGAAGCGCTTGGACCTCGGATTCTCGCTGCCGGCAACATCCTGGGGTGGAGCGGACCGTATTCAATCAGCTTCAGCCTGACGCGCGAGCAGGGGCTGACGCTCTTCCAAGAGCAGATGAACGACGAGATCGCGCAGGGCGCGGGCGAGGAGTTGATGAGCCTGACGCCAGGGGACCTCGCGCGGGCGATCGATGCGTATGTCGCCAAGCGTCCTGATTTCGTGAAGTATGGAGGCACGAGTCATTTCTCGGAGCCGACTTTCCTCGGCTTCTCGCCGGAAGCTCAGAAGACGATCGTCGATCGGGCGCATGCCGCCGGACGCATGGTGGAGACGCATGCGACGAGCCCCGAAGGACTGCGCGTCGCGATGGACGCGGGAATCGACGGCATCCAGCACCCTGAAATGGTCGATGGCAAGGCGTTTCCCGAGGATCTGATCCCTCGGCTTCGCGAGAAGTCCATCATCTGCTCGATGCTCGTCAGCACGATCACCGGCGAGGCATGGGAGAAGCACCTGAAGGACCAGGCCGAAGCGCAGAAGAAGCTGGTCGAAGCTGACAAGAAGCTCACCGAGGACGAAAGCAAGTCAGAAGCCGAGCGCAGGCGGCCGCGTACAACATTCGAGGAGCGACAGCGCGCCACCGACCTCGGCACCGGGCTCGATATGCGTCGCAGGAACGCGCAAACACTCATTCGCGCTGGCGCGCTCGTCACCGTGGGGACCGACAGCTACTGGGCGTCAGCGAGCGAGCTGTCACGAACGCCAAAGCCGCAGAACCAGGCCCACGGCATCGGTACGATCATGGCCATCGAGGGGCTCGTGGAGCTCGGCATGACGCCGTCGCAGGCGCTGGTCGCCGGGACGAAGAATGGCGCGATTGCCGCACGAGCGATTGCCGACTCGGGCACGCTCGAGGTTGGCAAACGCGCGGACCTGATCGTGCTCGACGCTGACCCGCTTGCGGACATTCACAACATTCGCAAGATCGCCATACTCGTCAAGGACGGTCGCGTGGTCGATCGCGCGTCGCTGCCGCAAAAGCGCGTGTTGTCGCGCGCGCCGTCGCACCCGATTGCCAGCCCTGGTCGGAACAATCATGGCTAACGGGCGGGGGACGCTGATTGCTGCGCCGGTGGTGTTTGTCATGTCGGCCGCGTTGGCGGGAGGCGCCGGTATTCAAGCCGCCGCGGCGCCGCCGGCAATGGGGCCCCCGCCGTTATCGCCGAGAAACGCCAACTACACCATCGACGCGAGGCTCGACGCCGAGCAGCACGAGATCGCCGCTTCCGAGAGGATCCAGTGGCGGAACATTAGTGGAACGACGGCCACCGAGCTGCAGTTCCACCTCTACTGGAATGCCTGGAAGCACCCGCGTACCACGTTCATGCGCGAGAGCGCGCTCGCCGGGGACCGCTCCGACGCTGATCGCCCGCCGGGCGACTGGTCGCACATCGACGTCACGTCAATCAGACTGCTAAATGGGTCAGGTGGGTCGAGTCAGTCGGGTAGGTCAGGTGGGTCGGGTGGGTCAAGCATCGACCTTACGACGGCACAGCATTTCATCACGCCGGACGATGACAATGCCGAAGATCAGACCGTCATGGCGGTGCCGCTGCCGCAGCCGGTCGGACCGGGCAGCCTTGTCACGCTCGAATTGAGCTGGACGGCCCACGTTCCGCGCACGTTCGCCCGAACGGGCGTCATCGGCAACTTCTTTTTCATCGCGCAGTGGTTTCCCAAGCTCGGCGTGCTCCAGGACGATGGGTGGAATTGCCATCAGTTTCACGCGGGCACGGAGTTCTTCTCCGACTACGGCGTCTACGATGTGTCGCTGACCGTGCCACGCGGGTGGATCGTGGGCGCAACGGGCGTCGAGCGCCAGCGGCGGGACGGCAAGGACGGACTCGGCGGCGACACCGGGGCCGCGAGCGGACGCGAGACCACGACCTACCGCTACTACCAGGAAGACGTTCATGACTTCGCGTGGACGGCGAGCCCTGACTTCATCGAGCGAAAAGCTCGGTTCGAGCATGCCACGCTGCCGTCGGTCGAGATGCGGCTGCTGCTCCAGCCCGAGCATGCCGGACAGGCCGAGCGCCATTTCGATGCCACGCGCACGACCCTGAAGTACTACGGCGAGTGGTTCGGCCCGTACCCCTACGGGCACATCACCATCGTGGATCCGGCGTACCAGAGCGGCGCTGGCGGCATGGAATATCCGACGCTTTTTACCGCGGGAACGAGGTGGTTGGCGCCGCGCCAGGTGGTGAGTCCGGAGGAGGTCACAGTCCACGAAGCCGGTCACCAATTCTGGTACGGCATTGTCGGCAACAACGAATTCGAGGACGCGTGGATGGACGAAGGCATCAACACGTTCTCAACCGCGAGAGCCGTCGCGCAAGCGTACGAGCCCAATTTCCTTGCCCTACGCTACTTCGGCCGGTTCGTGCCGTTCGTGTTCAGGGACATCTCCCTCTCGCGCGAGAGCGAAGGGAACCGGCTCGCCGGCTATCGACACGATGCGAAAAGCGATGCGGAGTCGACGCCGAGCTTTCGCTACTTTCCGGCGACCGGCGGGAGCATCACGTACAACAAGACCGCTCTGTGGCTGAACACGATGGAACGCTGGCTGGGGTGGGAGACGTTGCAGAGGATCCTGGCGACGCATTTCGAGCGGTGGAAGTTCCGACACCCGAAACCGGATGATTTCTTTCGAACGGCGACGGAAGTGGCCGGCCGCGATCTCAGTGGATTCTTCGATCAGGTGTACCGAAGCTCGAATGTCTTCGATTACGGCGTGCAGGCGCTCACCACTGTGCGTGAGGGCGCCCAGTTCCGCTCGAACGTGGTCGTACGCCGGTACGGGGAGGCAACCTTTCCGGTAGAGGTCTTGATGACGTTCGAGGACGGACAACGTGTAACGGAACATTGGAACGGCGTGGATCGCTGGAAGCTGTACTCGTACCTCCGGCCGGTAGGAATCCTGAGCGCCGAGGTGGATCCGAAGCGTGTGCTGCTCCTCGACGTCAACCACACGAACAACTCGAAGACGTTGCGGCCGGCGACGTCTCGCGCCGCGACGAAGTGGTCGCTGGCGTGGCTGGTGTGGCTCGAGGACTGTCTGCTGACGTGGGCCGTGCTGGTATGACCCGCCGCGTTGCGACAAGGCTGATGGCTCATGGCTGATGGCTCGAGCCGCATGACCGCGCTGTCGGCATGGCGCGCCGGACTGCGGCGCGTGAACAGAGCGCCTGCCGTGCTCGCCGGCGTCTGGCTGACCACGCTCCTGATCGGCGCGCCGCTGGCGCTCGTCCTCCGCGGCATGATTGTGCAGCATCTGGGCGACAGCCTCGAAGCCAACGCGGCCGCCGTCGGCGCGAACTACGACTGGATGCAGGAGTTCGCCGACCAGGCGAGCGGCGTCGGCGTCACTTTCAAGCCGACGATCATCGGGTCCGGCGCCGTGCTGGACAACGCGAGCGCCTTCGCGGACAACGTGGCGCGGCCGATGGTCATTGTGGGCGCCGCGTCAGCGTACACCGCGCTGTGGATATTTCTTGCAGGTGGCATCCTCGATCGCTACGCGCGTGACCGCGCGACGAGAGCGTATGGGTTCTCCGCCGCCGCGGGTGTTTTCTTCCCGCGCTTCCTCCGGCTCGCGATTGGACAATGGATCGTCTACGCTGTGCTCTTCGGCTGGCTGCACCCGTACCTCTTCAACCGGCTGTTTCGGCGGCTGACGCACGACCTGACCGTCGAACGCGACGCGTTTGCCGTTCGGCTCGGCCTGTACCTCGTGTTCGGCCTGGTGGTAGCCGCCTGCGCTCTGGTCTTCGACTATGCAAAAGTGCGGGCGGTGGTCGAGGACCGTCGCAGCATGATTGGCGCCCTCGGCGCGGCGTTCCGGTTCGTGCGCCGCAACCCGACGGCCGTTCCGGTCTTTGCCTTGAATTTCCTGGTGTTCGTCGGCTGCCTCGTGCTCTACGCGCTGGTCGCGCCCGGCGCTCGCGGATCAGGGGCCGCTGTGTGGTGGGCCTTTGGCATTGGACAGGTGTATATCCTGGCGCGCCTCTGGGTGAAGCTCACCTTTTGGGCGTCCGCGACGGCGCTGTTTCAGGCGCGCCTCGCGCATGCCGGCTATGTGGCGCGGCCGGAGCCTGCATGGCCGGACTCGCCGGCCGCCGAGGCCATTCGGAGTGCTTAGGCCGGGGATGTCGCGGGCCGCCGCAGCGTGCGCCGGAGTTGCTCTTTGGTTCTCGTTCGGCGCGCTCGCCTTCACCGATGCCGACACAGCGCGTCGCGTCGGGTTGTTGCCACCCATCTGGTGGTTACCGCTCTTCGTCCTCGGTGCGCTCGCACTCACCGCGGCAATCCGCCTTTCAGATCGCGGCAGCGTGCTCCTTTTTCTCTCGGCGCTAATCCTGCTGCCGTGGCTCCCGTTTCCCGTTCCACAGCTTTTTTTCGCGTTCAGTGGGCCTTCTGTGGCTCTGATCTGGGCCGCGATCGGGTTGGCATTCCTCGCCTCGTCTCTCGCGCGGCGCCAGCTCATGCCGTTTCTACGCCATCCGCGTCGTGCGCCCCTCACTGCGGCGCTGGTCGCGTTCGTCGCGATTCTTGCGGCCCGCCTGGGCCAGCGGATGCCGCCAAGCGGTGACGAGCCGCACTATTTGCTGATCACGCAGAGCCTGCTCCGCGACCACGATGTGCAGGTGGCGAACAACTACGAACGGGGCGACTATCTTCAGTATT
>DATKHR010000057.1:0-11853 GCA_035510155.1 Vicinamibacterales bacterium | reverse complement strand
GACTGACGTCGTCACCGCATCGAACGGCGACATCTTCATCACGGAGGGACATGTCATCGGCGGACCCGTCAACCGCGTGAGCAAGTGGTCGAAAGACGGCCGGTTCATCAAGGCGTGGGGCAGGACCGGGTCGACGCACGGCGAGCTCAACGTGCCTCACACGATTGCGATTGATTCCCGGGGCCGTCTTTTCGTCGGCGATCGCGCGAACAATCGCATCCAGCTCTTCGATCAGGACGGGAAGTTCCTGGACGAGTGGACGCAGTTCGGACGCCCGAGCGGCATCGCGATTACGCGAGATGACACGATCTACGTGGCGGACTCAGAGTCATGGGGACCCGATGAGCCGGGCTGGAAGAAGGGCATCCGCGTCGGCAGCGCCAGGGACGGCTCCCTGAAGTACTTCATCGAGGATGTGGAGTCCACGACCGAGGAGCACAGCGGGGCGGAAGGCGTTGGCGTCGATCGCGACGGGAACGTCTACGGTGCCGTCGTCCGCCGGATGATGCTCGAGAAGCACACCCTGAAAAAGTAGGCCGGCATCAAGCTCGCGCGAATGGCCTGCGGGGCGGACGCACGGTCCGCCCCGGCGCGATCCTGGACATCGTACGGCGAGGCCGCGGCCTGACTCAATGGGTCGGCGCGGCGCGCCCCACCCACTTGAGCAGCTCCGCCATCGTCACGACGCGGTTGTCAGCGGGATAGTGGACGGGCACAATGCGCTGCACGTCGAGCCGCAGCCGCTGGATGTTGTCGACCAGATTCAACGTGTAGGGGCTCGCCGGATTGGGCGGCGTTGCCGTCGCGGCCTGCGGATTGTAACCGTCGGCTTCGAGCAGCACCTTCTCCTTCGGCAGATACGCGATCAACATGCCGTCGTGATGACCGAGGTTCTGCTGGTGGTACAGCTCGACGACGTGCGTGCCATCGGTCAGCACCTTCTTTTCACCGACGGCCTCGATAACGGGCTTCTTCCCGGCTTGTTGGGCCTTGTCGGGATTGAGCGTGTGCGGCAGAGCCAGCGTCTTCTCGAGATACGCCTTGTTCACCTGATGCGTCAGGATCGTGGCGCCCTCCGCGACGACCGCGCGGAGTCCGCTCGAGTGATCGATGTGGCTGTGCGTGTTGACGACGTATTTGACCGGCTTGTTCGGAATCAACCGCTTCGCCTCCGCGATGACGGCGAGCCCGCGCGCCTCGCTTTGTCCGGCCTCGACGATGGTGATGTGATCCTTGAAGTCGATGGCGAGCGCGGCGTAGCCGCCGGTGATGAGGTACACGCCGTCGCTGAGCTTCTCTGAGGGAACCGTATTCGCTGCGGCCGCGGGTGCTGCGGCCCCACCTGCTCCACCTCGCCCCTGCGGGGGCTGAATTGTGACCGCGGCGTTTGGCTTCACGTCGGTGACGTTCAGGTCAAAAGTCGGATAGCCACCCTGCTTCTGGACGATGTGCATCGGGAATTGCGCGCCGCCGGCGTCCTTGTAGTCGCTGTAGATCGCCTCGAAGAGCATGTCCCCGAGAAATGGATTGTCAATCCACGTCTCGACACGCTCCACGAGATTGCGGTCGTTGACATACCCGTTGACCTTGGCCTTGTTGTCGCCGACAAAGCTGATCACCGCGTACTTTTTCCCGCCGACCGACTTCGTCTCCACCGTGGCGTTCTTGGTTGCTGCGGCACGCAGGAACCCGTGTGGCGTCATCAGGATCTCGAGCTGTTGCACCCATGGCGTGTCGGCGCCAACGATGATCGTCTGATTCGCCGGCTGCTCGCCGACGATCGGCTGCTGCCCGCCGCCGCGCGGAGGATTCTCGCCTTGAAGGCGCACGCGGTCCACGCGCGAGGCAGGCGTCCCGAAGTCGATGGCGCGCGTGTAGCTCTTGTTGACGAACTTCGGCCACGGCGAGCTCGGGTTCGGCGCCTGGCCGAGCGCGAAGTCCAGCCCCGTCGCGGAGTATTCGACAGTCTTCAGCTTGTCGACGCCCATCGCCGCGGAGGCATTGCCGATGACCGTTCTGGCGTCCTGAGCGGACGTGGGCCAGACGACGAGCGCGCCCAGCGCAAGTCCCAGGCAGACGTTCTTGAGCATGGTGTCACCGCCTTTCAACGAGGCGGAGTGTAGCGCGAAATTGCGGACAGAACATCCGATGTCGCGCACATCACGGTTCACCGCCTTGGATCGGCGCTCGGAGCCGTTCACCTCATTGGATTCGTGTCCTCCAACGTGTGAAGACGCTGATGTTTCTCTCGGTCTCGAGGGGTTACATGTGGTTACATTTCATGAACAGAGAAGCTCACGGATAAACGCCTTTGATATCAGACGTTTACGGAATCGGACTCAGAACTGATGAGGTGAATCGAATGAAGCATCTTGTTTTGGCTTTCGTGTGCGGGGCGACTTTGTTCGCGCCTGCAAGCTGGGCGTCAGCGCAAACGACCACCGGCACAATCTCGGGACATGTCGCCGACAGCCAGGGCCTTGCTCTTCCCGGCGTGACGGTGAATGCCACCTCGCCCAATCTCCAGAGCGTGCGCACGGCGGTGACGTCGACGAACGGTGATTACATCTTTACGGGTCTACCATCCGGCACGTACACGATCACCTTCGAACTCAGCGGCTTCGAAAACCAGTCACGGACGGTCACGCTCGCGCCGACGCAGGTCATGCCGCTCGACGTGGCGATGGGCGTCGCCGCAGTGTCTGAAACCATCAATGTGGTTGGCCGCGCAGGAGACGTGCTGACGCAGACTGCACAGGTGGCGACGAACTTCAAGCAGGATTTGATCGCGACGCTACCAACGACGCGAGACATCAATGCGTCCCTGTTGCTCGCACCCGCCGTCCATCCGACGGGTCCGAGCGGCGCTTACTCAATCTCCGGTTCGATGTCATATGAGACGCTCTACATGGTGAACGGCGTCAACGTCAGCGAGAACTTGCGCGGCCAGGCGTACGACCTGTACATCGAGGACGCGATTCAAGAAACGAACATCTCCACCGCCGGCATCTCGGCGGAGTACGGCCGATTCGGCGGCGGCGTGGTCAACGTCATCACCAAGTCCGGCGGCAACACCTTCAGCGGATCGTTTCGTGACACGCTGAACAACGACAAGTGGCGCACGCTGACGCCGTTCGAACAGAACCAGATCGGCGCGGATCCGGCGCATAAGGAACTACGCGTCGACAAAACGGTCCCCACATACGAATACACCGCCGGCGGACCGATCGTGAAAGAGCATCTCTGGTTCTTCACGGCTGGCCGGCTGCAAACGCCGGAAAGCGGCCGCTCGCTCGTGGTGACGACTATCCCGTACACGTTCACCGAGCAGACGCGCCGCTATGAGGCCAAAGGTACATATTCGATCACCGCGAATCACACGTTCCAAGGCGCGTACACGAAGATCGTTGATAACCAGACGAACGACACGTTCAACCAGTCATTGTCCATGGACCTTCGGAGTCTCGACAACCGGCAGTTACCCCAGAATCTGTCGACCGGCAGCTACACCGGTGTCATCTCGAGCAACTTCTTCGTCGAGGGGCGTTTTTCGTCGCGGCATTTCAGTTTCATTGGGTCAGGCGCGCCGACAACCGACCTGATTGAAGGCACCCTGCTGCTCGATGGCCAGCGCAACAACACCCGATTCTGGTCGCCGACCTTCTGCGGCGTCTGCACCCCCGAACAGCGCGACAACACCGACTTCTACGGGAAGGGCACCTACTTCCTCTCCACGAAGAATGGTGGCTCGCACAACATGGTGTTTGGCTACGACCTGTTTAACGACAAACGGTTCGCAAACAACCATCAGTCGGGCAGCGATTACCGGATATTCGCGACGACGTCGTACATCGTCGGACAGGACGTCATTCCCGAATTCCGCGGCGACGACGGCACGACGATCATCCAGTGGAACCCGATTCCCGTCGGCAGCCAGGGCACGAACTTCCGAACCCACTCGCTGTTTTATAACGACAACTGGCGCGTGGGGAGCCACCTGACGGCGAACCTCGGTCTGCGCTGGGACAGGAACAACGGTGCCGACAGCGCCGGCCGACTCGTGGCGAAAGACAGCGCGTTCAGTCCACGGGTTGGCCTCGTGTGGGATCCGATCGGCGATCAAAAGTGGTCGGTAACCGCCAGCTTCGCCAAGTACGTCTCGGCGATCGCGAACAGCATCGCGGACTCGTCGTCGCCGGCCGGCAATCCACAGAATTTCCAATTCATCTATCGCGGGGCGAACATCAACGCGGCTGGGCCGACTGTGAGCACGCCTGATGCTATTCGCGCGGTGTTCGCGTGGTTCAACGCGAATGGCGGCGCGAACCTGCCGCTGAACGGTGCGCCGACAATTCCCGGCCTGACGCCGGTCATCCAGGGATCGCTGGCCTCGCCGAACAATCTCGAATTCGCGGCGGGGGTGAACCGGCAACTCGGCAGTAAAGCGGCTGTCCGGGCGGACTACGTGTATCGAGATTTCCGTGACCTCTACGTCTCCGTGCTGAACACCTCGACCGGAAAGGTGACCGACCAGTTCGGCAAGACGTACGACCTCGCGCTCGTAGAAAACTCGAACGACCTATCCCGTCGGTATTCCGGTCTGACGGCGCTGGCCACGTACCGCTTCAATCCGACGTTTGATATCGGTGGCACGTACACGCTCGCGCGCGCGTGGGGCAACGTCGAAGGCGAGAACGTCAACAGCGGTCCGATCACGACGACGGCGTTCGCGTATCCGGAGTACAAGCAGGCAGCGTGGAACTACCCGGTGGGCGATGTCTCGATCGACCAGCGCCACCGCGCGCGCCTCTGGATCAACTACGGCCTGCCGTGGGTGAATGGGCTGACATTGAGCGCCCTCCAGGCGCTCGAGAGCGGCGTGCCGTACGGCGCTGTGGGTCCGATCGCCACGCAGCCCTACGTGACAAATCCGGGCTATAGCACGCCGCCCGGAAACACGGGCGGTTCGGCCGTCAGCTACTTCTTCACGCCGCGTGACGCTTATCGCACTGAGGGTCAGGTCCGCACAGATTTCGCGGCGAACTACGCGCACCAAGTGAAGGGTGCCGGCAACCTTCAGGTGTTCGGACAGCTTCAAGTCCTGAACGTGTTCAACCAGTTCCAGCTGTGCGGCTGCGGCGGGACCGTGTTCGCCAATGGGGGAACCGTCACGCAGACGCGCATCGATCAGACCGTGCTCACGGCGGCGAACTCTGCGGCCTATCAGCGCTTCAATCCATTCACGACGACACCCGTGCAGGGCACCAACTGGGCGCTTGGGCCGAACTTCGGTCAGGCGCTGAACCGGTTCGCGTACACGTCGCCGCGCCAGGTGCGCGTATCGTTCGGCATCCGGTTCTGATCCGAACCGTGCGGCGGGCCGCTTCGGGGAAAGATTCCCGGGGCGCCCGCGCCCTCTCCTTGCCTGGGCGCCCGCCGCCCTCTCATAGGCGCTATCGGCTCGCGGCCGTTGATCGCGACCGTTCTGGATGGAGCGTCAGCTTCTGCACCCGCCAGTTGTTCATGTCGGCGACGAGCAAGTCGTTTTCCGACGGGCACGCGAGGCCGTGTATCCAGTTGAACTGCTTGTTGTCCCGGCCGGACTCGCCGAGCATGCCGACGATCTGGCCATCGAGCGTCAGTTTGTAGACGCGTCCAGGCTCTTGATCGGAGGTGTAGAGATACTGCGTCGGGCCGGTTGTGATGCAGATCGTCCACGGTGCCGTTTCGTCCGGCGGGTTCGCGGCCAGATTTCCAAGGACCGGATGGCGCTTCTTGTCGTACGGCGCGTTGAGGTGAATCATCCGCAGGAACGTGCCTTCGGTGTCGAAGATCTGGATGCGCCGGTTGCCGCGATCGGCGACGTAGACGTTGTTGCGCCGATCGATGCCGATGTTGTGCGGTGTGTTGAACATGCCGGGATTCTCGTCGGCGTGCGGTCCGCCGCTGCCCCGCGTCCCCCACGACTTCACCCAGGTCCCGCGCTTGTCGAACTTGGCCACGCGTGAGTTCGTATACCCGTCGCTGACGTAGATGTTGTCGTCGGCGTCCCACGCCACGTCGGTCGGCTGGCGGAAATACCCGTCGACGTGCGCCGGCGCCGGCCCGCGGCCGCCCCGATAGTACGATTCGGCGGGATCGTCGGGACCCTCAGGCCGCCGCCCGAGGTTCATGACGACGTACCCTGACGAATTGAATTTCACGACGGCGTTCGTGCCTTTGTCCACGACCCACAGGTTGTCGTACTTGTCGAAGCGTACGCTGTGCGAGTAGCCGAGGCCGTACACGCCTTTGCCGATCTCACGAACGAACTTGCCGTTCTGATCAAATTCCAGGAGTTGCGTCGAGGCGTTGCCGTAGAGTGGACCCGAAGTCGCGCTCCCGGGATGATTCAGCACCACCACGTGGCCCTTGGAATTTACGGCAACGCCGAGCACCTCGCCCAGATTCATGTCGGGGGAGTACTTCAGAAAGTCGGTCGATGAATCGAACGGGATCGTTGGAATGTTGACGTTCGGGGGCGTCTGCCCGGAGACGCCGAGGACACAGCCGGCGGTCAGCACGAGAGCCATGGCTCGCTTCACAACATCCTCCCGCTATTTGAGCTCGAACACGTACAAGCGCGACGCGTTGGCGACCGCTTCGTCGCTGTGAACGGTGCCACGCGCAATCCATGTCGCACGGGGATGCTCACCGTCGATCTCGACCGCTACGGCGTCGTGCATATGACGATGGCGGGTGGATGAGGGCATGCGTGTGAATTCCCAGACTGTCACACGATCGTTGTCGAGCCTCTCTGTGGCGCCAGCGCCGGGAAAGGCGGCCGCGTCGCCGGCGGTCGCCTCAGCGCCGTACGCGCCGGGTTGCTTCATCTCGACGAAGACGGCTCGCAGCGGTGCATCGCTGACGCCCTCCTCGATGTGCGTCACATCCTTGCGCTGGAAGGCGATGTCCCATGCCTTGGTCGACACGGGACGCCTGGCGCCGTCCGGCGAGATGATCATGCGATCGCCAGGCTCGTAGTACACGCCCACCAAATCGTAGATGTGACGGTGGAGGGGCGACGGCTGTCCCTTGAGCCACGCGATGTTCCACACCTGCACGCGGTCGGTGTCGAGAATCTTCGTGGCGCCCGGACGCGGGTACGCAGGGGGCAGGCTCGCTGGGGTCGCCACGGGTGGAGTCGCTGGTGGCGTCGCCGATTGAGCGAGCAGCAAAAGGAGAGCAGGGACCATCCAGCGCATTTGGCGCTCCTTACGTTTTCCACTCAGGCGTCGCGACGTAGTCGCGGGTGATCTCGCCAGGCCTCGATGTGCCGCAATTGCCCATGACGAGCTTCAGCTCGCCCTGCATGATTTCGAGCACGCGGTCGACGCCGGCCTGGCCGAACGCGCCAAGGCCCCACAAGAACGGCCGTCCGATGCCGATCGCCTTCGCGCCGAGCGCCAACGCTTTGAACACGTCGGTGCCTCGCCGAAATCCGCCGTCGACCAGCACCGGAACGCGGCCACCCACCTCGGCGACCACTTCCGGGAGCGCTTCGAGCGTCGCGCGGAGCGTTTCGGTCGCGCGCCCACCGTGGTTCGACACCATGATCGCGTCGATCCCGTGCTGGAGGCAGAGCCGCGCGTCTTCTCGCGTGTCGATGCCTTTGATGATGAGTTTTCCCTTCCAGCGCGTGCGAAGACGCTCGAGGAACGCCCAGTCAATCGCGACCGTACTCCCGCCGCGCGGCAGATTCGCCGTCATCGGACGCGGACCGCTCCCCGGGCCGTTCGGATGGCACGCTCCGCACTGCGCGACGTCTTTCGGGCGCGTGCGGAGGTAGGTTTCGCTGTTGCGGCCCGTGATGTTGTCAACCGTGAGCGCGATCACGCTGCATCCGGCGGCTTCCACGCGCGACAGCAGCGCTTCGTTGGCTTCCCAGGAATTCGGCGCATACAGCTGATACCAGACTGGCCGCCCCAACGCCTTGTTGGCATCCTCGACGCCGGTCGACGCTGCCGTGGACAGCACCTGCAGCGTATTGCGCGCCTTTGCCGCTCGAGCGACCGCCAGCTCCCCGTCCGGATGGAACGACTTCTCGCCACCCGTCGGGCACAGGTAGATTGGACTGGCGTAAGTGGTGCCGAAGAGATCGACCGTCATGTCGACCTTTCCGGGGTCGTGCAATCTCCGCGGGCGCAACTGAACGTGCTTGAACACCTCGCGATTGGCGTGGAGTGTCCCATCGTCGTCGACGCCGCTCGCCATGTAGGCCCAATGGCCAGGCAGCACATTGCGCCGGGCCGGCTCCTCGAAATCGAAGACGCTGAGCGCGTCGGCGGGCGTGGCGATGATGTCCTTGACGCCGGAACCGTCCTGGCCCGCCTGCGCCAGCGCGCGCCGATTCAGGAAGGCGGCCGCTCCGCCAAGCGCGGCGACGTACGGGCTCGCGACCAGGAATCTCAGGAATTCGCGGCGGGCAACAGAGCGGATTTCATCTCGTGTCGTCACTGGGCTCTCCGTTGATCAAAAGGAGAATTCAGCGATCGCCGGCGGAGACTGGTTGAAATCGCTGAAGCGCAGCCACCGCGGCCGGACGCGAACATACATCAACCCTGGCCAGTGCTGCCGCTCCCGCCCGTCCGGAAACCGGACGAAATAGAGCTCCTTCAAGCGTTCAAGATCGCTTCCAGTAGGCTCGTCCGCGATGCCTTCGAGCTGCACGGTGCGCTCATCGCCATTGACGATGCCGCCAATGACCAACGCGCACCGGGCGTTCCGCCGAAGATTGGCGACTTTGCGAGTCGTATTAACGGTGTCGAAGACGACCTCGAAGTCGTCAGTCACGATAAAGCCGACGACGGCAGCCTGAGGGGCGTCCACCGGCGAGACCGACGCCTGAACGGCCAGTGAGTGGGACCGCATGAACTCCAAGACATCGGCGCGCGTCACGGGTCACACCCTTCTGTTCCGCGCAATCTACCACATGCCCCGCAGGTCGTGCCGTGACGCGGCCGTAGGGATAGAATGCCCGCAGTCCAAGTCGTAGTTTGGAGGTCATGCATGCGTCGCCCGGATCCACTTCCAGGCCGAACCGCCGTGCCGCTCGCCGTGCTCGGTCTGACTGCCGCAATCGCCGCGGCGCCCATGGCCTCGAGATTACTGCGGGCGCCTGGTTCCGCCGGACTGTTGGACGTGACCGTGCATGAAGGGACGTCGATGTCGGTCGCCGTTTCGCCCGACGGCCGGACGCTCGCGATTGACCTGCAGGGCAGCATCTGGACGCTGCCAGCCTCCGGCGGCACGGCGACGCGCATCACCGATCTCTTCAACGACGCGCGACAGCCGACCTGGTCGCCCGACGGCAAGTGGATCATTTTCTTCGGGTATCGCGATGGCGGGTACGATCTCTGGGCGGTGGCGCCCGACGGCTCCCATCAGCACAAGCTGACGTGGGGCCCGTTCGACGACCGCGAGCCGATCTGGTCGCACGACGGCCGCCGGGTTGCCTTCTCATCGGACCGCGAGAACCCACTCGGGAGCGACTACAACATCTGGGTGCTCGACGTCGACAGCGGCGACATCCGTCAACTGACGAAGGACCCGGCCGACGACTACATGCCAAGCTGGTCGCCCGACGACCGCGAGATCGCCTTTGCGTCTACGCGGGAGGACGGCCGCTCCGTCTGGGCCGTCGACGTGGCGACCGGCACCGTGCGCAAGGTGGCCACCGCCGCCGGCCGCGTCGACGCGCCGTCATGGGGACCCGGCGGACAGATCGTGTATCACGTCACCACCGGATCGGGCCGAGGTGGAGCGCCCGGCCCGGAATCTTCGCGCCTGGAAATCGACGGCGGCGCGATCACGGGCGACGAGAACGTCTTCGCGTTCCGCGCGTCGTGGGCGTCGGGGGACGAGTTTTTCTACGTCTCGGACGGCAAGATCCGCCGACGGCGCGCCGCGGCTCCCGGCGCACACACGGTCGAATTCAGCGCGACGCTGCAGGTGACGCGCGCCGCCGGCACTTACGCGCGCCGGATGCGCGACTTCACGTCGACCACGCCGCGGCAGGCGCTGGGAATCGTGCATCCCTCGATCTCTCCCGACGGCAAGCAAATCGCGTTCGCCGCACTCGGTGACATTTACGTCATGCCGGTCGGCGGCCGGCCGGTCAATATCACGAACGACGCGGCGTTCGACACCGATCCCTCGTGGTCCCCCGACGGCAGGGAGCTTGTCTACTCGTCGGACAAGAACAGCGAGCACCTGCAGCTCTGGATTCGCGACATGACGAGCGGCCAGAGCCGTCAGGTCACGCATCTGGTGACGCAACCGCAGGGCGCGACGTTCTCGCCCGACGGCAAACGCATCGCTTTTTTCGACGTCAACGGCATGTGGCGTGTCGCCAACATGTCGGTGCTCGATGTTGCCAGCGGTGCCGTCACGAAGATTCACGACACGCTCGCGCAACCGGGCGCGCCCACGTGGTCGCCTGACGGGAGGCGCATCGCGCTCGCCGAAGTCGCGCCCTTCACGCGCCGCTTCCGCGAGGGGACGAATCAGGTGCTGACCATCGCGGCGAACCCCGCGGATCCGACAAATTCGGCGAACGTCGCGGGCGCCGCGAACCGCGGGAACGCCGCGAGCCCTGCCAGCGCCGCGAACCGGGCGAACGCTGCGAACGCCTCGAACCCCTTGAATACCGATCAATGGTTCGCTCCGATCCCGATGCTGTCGATTGACTCGCGCGGCGGCTGCGGTCCGGTGTGGTCGCCCGACGGGACGAAGATGGCGGCGATCTATGAGGGCGTCCTTGCCGTGTGGCCGGTGACGACGGCCGGGCAGCCGCTCGGCCCACCCCGCCATGTGACATCCGAGAGCGCACACTCGCCGAGCTGGCAAAACGATTCACGCCACATCCTCTATCAGTCGCTCGACAGGCTGCGGGTGATCGATATCGAGACGGGCGAGGCGCGCACGGTGCCGCTCGATCTCAAATGGATCCCTGCGATCCCGACGACACGGCTCGTGGTTCACGCCGGCAAGCTGCTCGACATGAAAACGACCGTCGAGCGGACGAACGTCGACATCCTGATCGATGGCAACAAGATCACCAACGTCGTGGCCCATTCGCAAGCGAACAGCGCGGGCCGCCAGGTCGTCGACGCGTCGACGCTGACCGTGATGCCCGGCTTGACCGAGTTCCACTCGCACATCCAGCCGGATTTCGGCGAATCAGAAGGGCGCGCGTTTCTCGCGTTCGGCGTGACCACCGTCCGCAGCCCGGGGAACACGCCGTACGAACCGGTGGAGGAGCGGGAGGCCAACGAAGCCGGCATCCGGCAGGGGCCGCGGATCTTCGGCACCGGCAATCTGATGGAATGGCAGCGCGTCTACTACAAGATGGGGATCGCCCTCTCCAGCCCCGCGCACTTCGAGATGGAGCTCCAGCGCGCGAAAGTGTTGCAATACGATCTCCTCAAGAGCTACGTCCGTCTGCCCGATCTCCAGCAGAAGCGGATGGTCGAATTCGCGCACAGCATAGGGATACCGGTCGCGACCCACGAGATTTATCCGGCGGCCTTCGTCGGCGTCGACAACACGGAGCACACGTCGGCGACGAGCCGGCGCGGCTACTCGCCGAAGATGGCGACGCTCCAGCGCGCCTACGAGGACGTCATACAGCTTTTCGGCAAGAGCGGTCGTTACCTCACGCCGACGATGTTCGGTTCGGGGCGACTGGTGTTCGATCGCGAGCCCGAGCTGAAAAACGATCCGCGGTTCAAGCTGTACCCGCAGTGGATCCAGGACGACGTGGCACACCAGCCGTCCGGCGCGGTGCCGGGCCCAGGTACCACAAAGATGGTC
>DATKHR010000056.1:0-3869 GCA_035510155.1 Vicinamibacterales bacterium | reverse complement strand
AGGCTCACTATCCACGCTGCTCCTGCGAGTAACTCAGGTGATCGAGTAGCGCGTGCTCGACCAACGCGGCCAGCTCCTGCGAGTAGCACTCGGCTTCGTCGGGCTTTCGCGCCCGTCCTACGACCGGCCCATTTGGGCGCTCCGCACTTGGCTCGACTCCTGGCCCGGCATCGGCCACGTCGCCGTCGGGATGCACCGCCAGGGGTTCGACGTGCAGTTGACGCGGTATGACGATCTCGGTTGGCGCGCGACGTTCTTCACGATCGGGATGGAGCACTCGCCGACGAGCGCGACGAGCACGGCGTGGGAGCCGACGCCGTGGCGTGCCCGTGCAGAGAGCGGCTTCGTATCCTGCTATACTCCCGGGCTCCACGACATACACGCACTACGAATCTCAGAGGAGGCCATCATGCGGAAGGCGCTTCTACTTATCGGTGTCGCTCTTGCCGGTGCTGCCGCTGGCGCTGTTGGCGCGACCTACGTCAGCGCTCAGAGTCCAGCCCAGGTGACACGGACCGAGCTACTGCGGAAGCCCATCACCGGCATCGAGGGCAAGGAAGTCATTGTGTTCGTCGCCGATGTTCCGCCCGGGGCCGTCGCTGGGCGGCATGCCCATCCTGGCGATGAGGCAATCTATATGCTGCAAGGAGCATTACGGTTCCAGCCCGAGGGGGAGCAGCCGTTCGAAGTGAAGGCAGGCCAGATTACCTTCAATCCTGCCAAGCGTGTGCACATGGCCAAGAATGAAAGTTCGTCCGAAACGGCTAAGGTTCTCAACTGCATGTTGGCGGAAAAGGGCCAGCCGCTTACGCTGCCAGCCAACTAGAAATTACTCGCAGGGCAGCGGCGCGCGCGAACGAGTGCGACGGGCACCGGCTGGGAGCGCACGCCGTGGCGCGCAACACAACGAACCGCGTGGGACGCGCCGAATAGGGCCGAGCTGGTCTAGCCAGCGTGACGCTGCTCGCAGACCTCGACGCCTTCTACCAGGAGCACGAGCGCTGCGGCGACCTGGACAGCGGCCTCGAGGGCGACCGCGTATGGATGGCGTGCAGCGCGTGCGGCGCGACAATGAGCCGCGGTCTGGAGCCAGCCGAGGAGAGCCAGTGATGAGCCGGGTTTTGGCCCTGAGGACGCCATTCATGAGGTTCGTGATGGCCGCGATGCGAAACACGAGCTTCCTGTCGGCCGCCATCGTCGTGAACGCAGTCACTAATTTTCCGCTCGCCATGTGGAACGTTCAAGTTAACTGACGTGTCCGTGACAAACGCGAACACGGCAATCGCGCCCACACTTAGCTCCGCGATACTGGCGATCGCGCTCGTCGTCCACACCGTGATCGGCATTCGCTCGTTCATCAACAACGGGCGGGTCAGCGACTTCAACCGCTACTACGAAATCGCCAGCACCCCGGGCCGGCCGTATGTGGAGTATCAGGTCGAACATTCGATCGGCACACTCCTGGTGTTCAAACTGCTGGGCGGTCTCGGAGGCCGCGACGCCTTCGGTTACGGCGTCGTCGCGCTGAATGCTCTGGGCGACGCGCTGATCGTCGCCGCGCTGATCCGGGGATGGGGCGTCGAGGCCGCCGCCTGCTATGCGGTGATCCTCGTCCCGGTCCTGGGACTGTTCTTCAACCGCGTCGATGCGTGGTCGACGGCCGCGGCAACCCTCGCCGTGGCGTCGTGGCGGCTGGGCCGCCGGGCCGGATCCGGCGCCGCGCTCGCCGTCGGCAGCGCCTTCAAGTTGTGGCCGCTGGTCCTCGCGCCGCTCATACTCCAAGGCGGTAGACGATCCGAAGCAGAGGCCTTCGGCCCGGCGCGGACGCAGATCGATCGGCGCACTCCGGTCGGTTTGACGCCACTTGCCGCGTTCGCCATGGTGGCAGGTGTCCTCGCCGGCGCCGGAGCGTGGCTCGCTGGCGCGAACAGCCTGATGCAGGTGCTCACGTTTCGAGGCGCCCGGGGATGGCAGATCGAAAGCGTGGTCGGCAGCCTGATTCATCTTCGCGGGTCGGAGACGTTGCGACTCGAGAGCGGTGCATGGCGGATCGGGACAACGACCGGAGCCGTCAGCATCGCGATGTTCCTGGCCGCGGCGCCGATGTGTCTCTGGAGCAGTTGGCGCGGGTTCCGAACTAACCGGCCGGGCTCCGGTTGGCTGGCGGCAGTCGCTTCCCTGCTCCTGTTGTCACCCCTTCTCTCCGCTCAATACGTCATCTGGCTCACACCAGGTGCGGGGATCGCCTGGGCCGAGGGCGACCGGCGGTCGGTCGGAATCGCGGCGCTCGCAGTGCTCCTCACGCAGGTTTTCTGGTCCGACTACGATCTGGTCATAGTCGGCGCGCCGGCCGCGCTGCTCATCGTCGTCGTCCGCAATCTCGTCCTGGCGCTGCTCCTGGGCAGTGCGCTCCTGGGCTGTCGGGGGCGTGGAGTATCGTGACGGCAGTGGCGAGCCTCGGGCACGTCGCGGTCGGCCTCGCCGCCGCAAGCGTGCACGTTGGATGGAGCCCGGAAGCGCCCGGGTGGAGGTCTGCCGTCGCGCGGCGGCATCGGCCACGTCGCCGTGGGCATGCACCGTCAGGGCTTCGACCTCCAGTTGACGCAGTACGCCGACCGCGGCTGGCGCGCGACTTTCTACACGACCGGGATGGAGCACTCGCCAACGAGCGCGACGGGCACCGCGTGGGAGCGCACGCCGTGGCGCGCGACGCAGCGGGCGGCGTGGGAAGGCGCTGAAGAAGGTCTATCCGATGGTCAGCGGTAGCGGAGGAGTCATGGACCACACGGACCCGTCACTGCGCTCCTGGGATCTGACGCGCATCGTGCTCGGCGTGACGACCATCGGCGGTCTCACGCTGGCGAGCTTCTGGGTGCTGAGACCGTTCCTGCTGGCGGCGATCTGGGCCACGATGATCGTCGTGTCGACGTGGCCGACCCTGCGCGCCGTGGAGGCCCGGGTCTGGGGCAAGCGCAGCCTGGCCGTCACCATCATGACCTTCGCGATGCTCCTCGTCATCGCCGCGCCGGTGGCGACCGCCGTCATCGGCGTCGCCGAGCGGACGGACCAAATCGCCGCGTGGGGGAGATCGCTCACGGCGTATCTTTTCGCCGGGCCGCCCGACTGGGTGGGCGGGCTGCCCGTGGTGGGCACCAGGCTGTCGCAGACGTGGACCACAATGGCGTCGGAGTCCTCCGAGGACCTCGCGACGCAGGCCGCGCCCTATCTGCGAGAGATCGCGGGCTTGATCATCGGGCAGATCGGGACCATCGGCACCTTGCTAGTCCAGATTCTGCTGACGCTGATCATCACGGTGATCCTCTACGCGAACGGAGAGTGGGCGGCCGCGGGCGTGCTGGCCCTTTGCCGGCGGCTGAGCGGGCCAGCGGGCGAGCGGGCCGCGATGCTCTCGGCGCACGCGATTCGCGCCGTCGCGCTGGGCATCGTCGTGACCGCCCTGATCCAAGCAGTCATCGGTGGGATCGGCCTCGCCGTCACGGGCGTGCCCTATCCGCTGCTTTTGACCTCGCTCATGTTCCTGCTCGGGGTCGCACAGATCGGCGCGCTCCCGGTCCTCCTGGGCGCCGTGGTCTGGGCGTACTGGAGCAGCGGGACCGTCTGGGGCACCGTGATGCTCGTGTGGGCGATTTTCACGGGGAGCCTCGACCACGTCCTGCGACCAATCCTCATCAAGCGGGGAGCCGATCTGCCGCTCCTGCTGATCTTCGCGGGCGTGATCGGCGGTCTCTTGGCGTTCGGCCTGATCGGTTTGTTCGTCGGCCCGGTGGTGCTCGCTGTCACCTACACCCTGCTCGAGGAGTGGGTAGCGCCGGGCCCCCGGCGGTCCGCCGGATCGGCTAGCACCGCGG
>DATKHR010000055.1:0-3119 GCA_035510155.1 Vicinamibacterales bacterium | reverse complement strand
TTGCTCGAAATTTGTGCCCTGTCCGACACCCTGATCCTCGACGAAGACGGCATCTACGATCCCGCGCATTTCAATGATCGATTGCTCCTCGGCTTGAATAGACCTGATTCACACAGCACCTCTTGTTCAACAGTTCTCGCGGATCATGGAATCCGCTTCGAGCGCAGTTGACGGAGCTCGCGTCGTCCAGTCGCAGCAGTGCAGATCTTCCCTGTGTCGAGGTCAACGGGCGACCGAACTCGGTACATTAGCCTCGACGCGTTCCGAAACCGACATCGCTCTCAGTGAATCTTCTCGAGATCCTCCTTTGCCGTCAGCCGCGTGTTGCCCGTGCCGCGCGCGACACCGTCGCGTCGGCAGACATACCCCACAGTCTGAGACGTGAACGGACGACCAAATGCGCTACGCCACCCCTCGGCATTCAGCTGCGCAGCGACCTCTGCGTACGTGTGCGTGCGGACGAGTTCATGGATCCGATCCACCGCGTCAGCGGGCGTCTTCAGTGAATCGGCGCCGCGCCGATACCGTTTCACCATGACCCGGGTGATGACGCCCGACCGCCACCGAATCTGCACCTCGATCTCCCCAACGTGGTTGCGGCCATCCACCTGCACGCTCTCAATCGCGCTCTGTAGCAGTTGTTTGCGGTCCTGATTCGTCGTGGTCGGGGCAGCCCAGATCGCTGGGAGGTCCTGGGACAAGTCGCTAATCGCCGCACGCTCCTCTGATGTGAGATCCCACTGCGCCTCGGCCTCCGCTTTCGCGTGCGCCTGCTCGAGTTGGGCCACCCGTTCGAGCTTTTCATTCCAGCGGCGTTCGAGCTCATTGGCGACCAGGCGATTATCCGGATCGACGCGCTCGTATTGGCGTTGCGCGAGGCGCGCGTCATAGCGCGCTTGTTCCAGCTGCAACTCCCGTTGACGCCGCTGGTCAGCCAAGTCTTGGTCGATCTGGTCGAGGACCCGCACCGCCACCGGCAGGCGAGCCGGCGACACGGCGTCCAAGAAGGCCCGCACGACTTCGAAATCCACGGCTCGCGAAGCCATGCTCTGGCAGATATGCGCATCGCCGTTGTGGTATCCCCGTTGGCAGACGTAGATCGACGACCGGCGCTCTTTCGATGCGTGATGCTGGACGCCCATCTTGCGACCGCAGATCCCGCAGCACACCAAGCCCTGGAGCAACGCGGTCCCTTCTCGCGCCGCCCCGCGGTGGCCGTTCGCATACGAGTTCTGGCGTAACCGCGCCTGATTGCTCACGAATTCCTCCCACGGCAGGTAGGCCGGATGGTGTGCGTCGATCTGGACGGGCCATTGTGCCACTGGCCGCACGTGAGGCACGTGTTTCCCGGTCTTGACCGATCGGCGATCACCCGAGTAATCCCAGCGCCCATACACGTAGACGCCTGCGTAGGCGGGATTCTGCAGAATTCGGATGACCGTGCTGAGCGTCGGCGTCTTCCACATCACGGTGCCGTACGCCTCTTTCGCCATGACCCGTGCGGGCAGTTCCAACCCGTCCACCTTCAGATCGCGCACGACGCGCCGCGCCACCCCTTTGCGGCGAAATAATTCGAACACGTAGCCAAGGCGCTCTCGCACTTGCACATCGGGATCGAGCTCCCACTGTCCTTCGGATCCATGCACATATCCGGTCGGCAATGGAAAGACGAGGCGCCCCTTGCGCGCTTTGTTCCACCGGCCTTCATAGAGACGGGTCCGCAGTGTAAAGAGCTCCGCCTCCGATAACGTCCCCTTCACGCCTAACAAGAGGCGATCATTCGGATCGCGTGGATTGTAGACGGCCCCTTCGTCGGCGATCAGCGTCGCCGTCACGCCACAGATCTCGATGAGGCGGTACCAATCGCTATTATTCCGAGCCAGACGTGAGGCTTCGAGCATCAAGACGACTCCCACGCGTCCGAGACCGATGTCGGAGACCAAGCGTTGGAAGCCGGTGCGATGCGCGGCCGTGCTGCCGCTCCGCCCTTGATCCTCATCGATGATCTCCACACGCGTCGGCGACCAGCCGAGTGCGACGGCCCGCGCCTGCAGCTGATATTGCCGCTCGGTGCTCTCGCGATTCTCCATCACTTGCCACGCCGTCGATTGCCGCACGTACACGTAGGCGAGCCGATCGCAATGCGTCGGTTGAATTTTGGTGACACTCATGCTGGCGTTCCTCCAGGCCCACGGCGTGTACCCGACGGCACATCGCCTCGGCGAACAGGATGGATACCGACTCGGGCCAGCCGGCGTCTGGGATCACGCGGAGCTGAGCGGTCTCGGCGAGTGAGCGGGATCTCGTGCGGGTCGATGCTGCGGAAGGCGCAGCCGTCGCCTGGATGACCGGATGCGGGAATCCATTCCGCGCCCTGACAGCGCGATGCACCAGCGTCGCAATCAGACGATGATCGTCGATGCAGACGGCGGTTCGCAGCAAGTCCTTCACGTAACTCACACGCGCATGTTTGAGCGCTGAGAGGACACCACCAGCGCCAGGCAGGGCACGCCTCATCGCGATCGGGTCGAGCCCGTGCGTGGCGTCGCAGCCGCCCACACCGTACACGATTCCTCCCGCGTTGTACAGCGCGATCGCGCGCTGGCACGCTGCAGGAGCGTCCAGATGCGCACCGCGGACGAAAGACGTCAGCGACAAGAATCGCCACGGTCTCGCTCTCGCAATTCGCGAACGCGACGCACCATCTCGCGCAACGCCATCGTTGAGAGGAGCACCGTCGCACTCTCATCGGTTTCACGTTGTTCTTCTGGAGCTGTCACGGGCAGATTGGTCCAGGCCCACGGTACCGACAACATGACGCCGTCTTGGAGTCGCACCAACACCCAGGGACGGACGTTGCGCCAAAAGACGCGGCAGACCCGACCAGCGTGCCCACATGACGAACTCTCTTCCGACACGATGGTGAGGGCGGCTCCCCGGAGTGCAACATATGGTGCAGTTTGTCGCCGGTTTAAAGGGGATCATGAGCGACTTCGAGATGGCGACGCTGCGGCAGCGCGCCCTTGAGGCCCAGCGCACGAAGGCGCAACGCGGGGAGCTGTGGATGCACTTGCCGGTGGGACTGGTGTATGGGCCGACAGGCGCGATCGAACTCGACC
>DATKHR010000054.1:0-3326 GCA_035510155.1 Vicinamibacterales bacterium | reverse complement strand
CGAGCAGCCCCTCCCAGCGCGCCCCGGCGGTCACGCCCGTCTTGATCGTGTTGATGGTCCCGGCCGTGTTGACCGACACGAGGTTCGTGCCGGCCGAGGCGACGAGCGAGGACACCGGGGTTGCCTCAGACGCGATCAGCGACGTGAGCGTCGCAGCCGGGGTCGCGAACGTCTGCAGGCCGTTGCGCTTGACGATCGCCCCGGCGGTCGAGCCCTGCACGTTCATCAGATCGCGACCTTGATTATCGACAAGGAGACGAGGTGAATCCAAAACATTTAAGCCGCCACTGAAATCCCTGTAATTTAAAGGCGGACCCGACGGGATTTAGATCACCTCCTTAGTACGGCCGGCGGTAGCGCCCGAGCGCGGGCTCGGGATCCCACATCGACCTCGCGCGCGTCGGCATGTCCGCGCGGAACTTGACGTTCGCGGAGAAGTCCGAGAGGCCCTTCTGAAAGCGCGCATCCCAGGCGCCGGCGCGCTGCACGTCGTCCTCGGCGCGGAACGCCTGCGCGACCGCCCACGACCAGATCAGCCAGTGCCACATCGCCGGGAGGTTCGGGACGTCCGTGTCGAGCACCATCAGCGCCGGAAGCTGCCAGTAGCGGCACTCGAGCTGATACACGTCGTCGGGGACCGGCCACAGCTGAAAGTTCTGACCGTTGAGCGCGTAGCAACGCGGACAGCCGGTCGAGGCCGGGGAGGAGCGATCGACGTCGCGGAGGCTCACCGGGTCGAGCTGGGCGTTGCGCGTAGTTTCGCGGAGACTGCGGAAGTCCGAGGCGTCGACCGGCTGCGGGTACAGGGCGACGCCGGCGGCGGTCGGGAAGTCGAGCACGGCCTCGTCCCCGGTGTAGGACACCTGGGCGCAGATGTAGAGATAGCCGTCGTTCAGGAAGCGGTTCATGCGGACGGCGCCGAACATGATCGGATCGAAGCCGTTCGCCATCGCCTCGGTGCGCATCTCCCCGAGATTCACGTTCGCTCCCTTCGCAGCTTCTGCCTTCGGGCGGCGCGGAGAATCGCGCGCTCGTTCGCGCGCGAGGCGCGCACGGGCCGGGCGCCGGTGATCGGGACGAGCCGCCCGCACCCCGGGCACATCAGGCAGGGAACGAGCGCCTCCTGACACGGGAACATCACCGAACCACAGCGGTTGCAGATCATGCGACATCCCGCGGGACGAAGATCCCGCCCTTCAATGAGCCGAGACCGAGCTCGCGCCTGATGCCAAACGCCATTTCCTCCCCGGCCTCCCCGGTCTTCTCGGCGAACTCCTTGCTTGCGCGCTCGCGGCGGGCGAGCGTCTCGCGCTCGATCTCCCTGCCGTAGTCGTAGCCGCTCGTGCCGTCACGATCGATGTAGCGCAGACGCCGGACGACGCGGTTGTCCAGGCCCTCCCAGGTGCCGCTGCGGTTCTGATACGCGCGGACGGTGAGAATCGGCGGGATCGGCGCGTGCTCGTAATAGACGGCGAACATGCCGGCGCGCGGGGAGAAGCGCACGCGAAGTGTCGGGTCGATCTTCTGGATCTCGGCGACGGTCGTCGAGGAGTCGACTCCGATGACGACCCATTCGTCGGTCTCGTAGGCGATGCGAACCTGTTCAACCGTCGCCGGCGCTATCTCCATGCGTCCTCCTTCGCCGAGCGCAGGGCCCGGGGCTGTGGCCGCGCCGCGTGTCGTGCCGGGCCCCGCGCTTCGGAGTGTCTGACGCCGAGAGAGGTAGGGCGTCAGGGCTGGACTAGATACCTAAATCCGTTGGGTCGGGATGTCGTCAAATACGTTGATGGCCTTCCCGAGGCGAGCCGGGGCGATACTGACAAGGCAAGCGTCCCAGATCAGCCATGCCTGCCAGATCCGCTGCCAGGTCCCCGCGGTCGCTCCGGACTTCAGCTGGAACACCGACCCCTTGTCGTCCGGGGGCTGCATCCAGTCCGGCGGCCCGATCTGCGACCAGCACAGGGCGTCCTCGTTGAGCAGGAAGAACGTCCCGCAGGGAGCGTCGACGTCGGCGCGCATCGGCAGCGGCGCCCCGCCGGCCGACACGAAGATCGTGTCGTAGCCTCCCTTGTACTCGGTCGCCTGGTTGTCATTGAACCGCTTCGCGTTCGTGTAGGTGTTCGCGAGGCGGCGCTGCCCGCCGAGCGTCATCATCCCGAACTTCGGCGGGAATCCGGACCGCTGGCGGATCTGCTGCGCGAGCTGCATGACCCCGTCCTCGGACGGCGCGGCGTTCGCGAAGTCCTTGACGTTCGAGTCCCAGAACACGTTCGCGGCCGTGGCCGAGTTGATCTGATGCAGCGTCCTCGAGGTCGAACAGATGTTTCTGAGGCCGTCGGATTCGAGCGAGCGATCACCCGAGATGTAGACGGCGTCGCCCGCCGCCTGCGCCGTCACTGCAGCCGGGAACAGCACGACGATCTGCGCCTGCGCTTGCGTCGCCGAGTTCGCGGCCCCGTTGAACGTCACCGACTGAACGACCCCGCCGGTGCCGTGCGAAACGCCCGTGGCCTTGACGAGGATGTCGACCGTGTCACCGACCGCGATGTACTGCCCGGAGTCGACCACGAGCGTGACGGACGGGCCGACGCCGCCGCCGGACACGAAGTTGGCGAGGACGCCGTCGCCGGTTCCGTAGGCGATGCGGGTCACGTCCTTGCGGAGATCTTTTTGAGCCATCTCCATCTCGAACGTGAGCGAGCGCACGAACGACCCGGGATCGGACTTCGTCTGCCTGATCACCTGGTCGGACAGTTCGATCGCCACGTCGAAATATTTGATCGACACGATTCCGTCAATGCCACCCTGCGCCCCGGCGGTAGCAAGGTTGCCACCGTCGGTCATCCCGCCGCGACCGCGGTTGCGGCTCGAGTGCGCGACGAAGATCAGCTGCCGGCCGCCGAACGTTCCCATGTCGTTCGCGTTCGTCTTCTCGAGCACGTCGAGAATGGCCGTCTCTTGGTTCAATTGTTCTACCCAGGGCGGGTAGTAGACGTTCTTGAGGTACGCGTCCGCGGACGCAAGGTTCTGAGTCGCCAAGACGACTCCTTTCGCGTTAGGGGTTGACTGCTGTGTTCACTGCGCCGCCCTAACGCTGTGCCCGTCCCCTGACCCGTAGGTTGTAGAGGAGCCCTGGCGTGTCGGCTTGCTGCTAAAGACCGCCGCGCCGCGCCATTTCCATGGCCTGCGCGTGCGCTTCCTTCAACGTGTGAGCCTGTCTCGGGCTCACGTCGGGCATCCCGGACGCTTCCGGGGCCCGTCCGGCGTTCAGCTTCCCTGAGAACGCCTGCTGCTCTCGCTTGTTGAGCAGTCCCTGCAACGCCTCC
>DATKHR010000053.1:0-10070 GCA_035510155.1 Vicinamibacterales bacterium | reverse complement strand
GCCTTGCACCTTCCCGTCGATCGGCTCGCCTGCGTACTTCGCCAGCGCGGGCTTCGGATCGAACGTATCCACCTGGCTCCAGCCGCCGCCCATGAACAGGGAGATCACCGCGGTCGCGCGCGGCTTGAAATGCGGCGGCCTGGGCGCGAACGGGTTCACGCCCACGGTGGCGGCCTCACACGCGGAGCCGCTCCCGTTTTGCTCCGCCGATTCTGCAAACAGGAGCCCCTGCCGATCGAGCAGATAGGCCAGCGCGAGGCCGCTGATGCCGCCGCCCGAGCGGAACATGAATTCGCGCCGGTCCCAGAAATGCCTGGTGCATCGATGCGACATGCCCTCACCTCATGTAAATGAACTCGTCGAGGTTCAGGACGACGTGCGTGAACGACTCGAGAGAGTGGTGCTTGATCAAGTCGGTCCCAATCGCGATTTCCGCTTCCGTCGCCGGCCGGGCAAGGGCGACGCGATACGCGAGGTCGACCTGCGAGCGGGAATCGGCAGTTTGCTGTCTGAGCCGCGCCGCGAACAACGACGCTTCGGAGAGCACAAACGGGTTGTTCAACAGGGACAGCGCTTGCGTGGGCACGGTCGACACACGGCGCGCACCCGCCGAGACATTCATATCGGGGTGATCGAATGTGTCGAACATCGGATACGGGAGCGAGCGCCGCTGATACACGTACACGCCGCGGCGCCAGGCTGCCGGGCCGTCGGGCGTGTTGACCCACTTGCCGCGATACTGACTCGCCAGAATATCCTTCGGGACGTACGGGAAGATCGGCTCGCCGCCGATCTCGAGATTGATGTTACCGCCGACCGCGAGCATGTTGTCGCGGACGATTTCCGCGTCGAGTCGCTGCGGACGGAAACGCCACAAATACAGGTTCTCGGGATCGGTCTTCTCGTTCTGGGCATCGTCGAACGCCGAGGCCATCTGGTAGGCGTCCGACATCATCATGACCTTGGTCGCCCGCTTCAGGCTCCAGCCGCCGTTCATGAAGTCGACCGCCATCCAGTCCAGGAGCTCCTGATGAGTGGGCCGCTCGCCCATCTTGCCGAAGTTCTCGAGCGTGGCCACGATCCCGCGGCCGAAATGCTTCTGCCACAAGCGATTAACGATGACGCGCGCCGTCATCGGGTTTTGCGGGGACGCGATCCATTGCGCGAGCGCGAGCCGGCGGCCCGATGTGTGGCCGTCCGGACGTGGAATCTCAGTCGGCGGGGTTCCGACCGTGATGACGTCGATGAAGCCCGGCTTCATCTGCGAGCCGTGGCTCTCCACGTCGCCTCGAATCAGGAAATAGGAAGGAGGAACCTCGTACCGGCCGGGGCCGCTGTGCAAGTACGGCCCCGCTCCCGGCACCGGGATGCGGCACTTGGGACAGCTCACGACGTCGTCCCCTGCGCCGAGCGGCGCCGACCGATAATCGCCATCGGTGGCAATCTCGGCCATCGGCGGCCGTCGGGGCCGCTGTTTCTCCACCGCGGCGATCTTCGCGGTGAGGTCTTTCTTCTGAGCCGCTTCGCTTGGCGGGAGCGCACGATCGACCTGCGCGCCGGACACGTTCGCGGCTCGCAGCACCTGGGCCGCGAGCAACGCTTCGCCCGGCGTTCGTTCGCCGACCGGTTTGAGGATGACCTGAACGATCCGGTCGGGAAACTTGCGCCGGATCTGATCGAGCTGGAGCTGATCGCGATACGGCTTCTCGATGCCCTCGATCTCTTTCTTGAGGTCGGCGATCTGGCCGTCGATCTCCGCCGTTTTCTTGAGGTATGCGTCGGCCTCGGCTTTCGGCAGAAGCGGCACGTTCGTTTCGACGTAGCCGAAGATCGACGCTTCGAGCGCGTAGTAGTCCTTCTGGGAGATGGGGTCGAACTTGTGGTTGTGGCAGCGCGCGCAGTTGACGGTCAGGCCCAGCATGCCCTTGCCGATCGTGCCGAGAATCTCGTCGAGGTAGTCGTAGCGGCGCTCGGGATTGTCCTTCTCGCGGAACGCCACGCGAGGTCCCATCCTGAGGAACCCGGTCGCGATGAGGCTGTCGTTCGTCCGGCCGTCCATCTCGTCGCCGGCAATCTGCTCGACCACGAACTCGTTGTATGGCTTGTCGTCGTTGAACGCTTTGATGACGTAGTCGCGGTACCGCCACGCGTTGGGTCGATGCGTGTCGTACTCGAAGCCGGCCGAGTCGGCGTAACGCGCGACGTCGAGCCAGAGGCGGCCGTATCGCTCGCCGTAATGCGGCGAGGCCAGCAGCGTGTCGATGAGATGCTCCCAGGCACCCGGCGATTGATCCGCCACGAACGCGTCCACCTGCGCGGGCGTCGGCGGCAAACCCAACAAATCAAGATAGGCGCGACGCGCCAGCGTGTAACGGTCGGCCCGGGGCGCCGCTTTCAGCCCATGTCCCCGGCGCGCCTGCTCGAGAAACCGATCGATCGGATTGGTGCGATTCGCGCTGTCGACAGCGGGAAGCGGCACCTGGGCGGGCAGCTTGAACGCCCAATAGTTCCGCTCCTCGGCGGTGATCGAGCGGCTCTCCAGCGCGGCGAGGGCGGGTGTGGAAGCGCCAGCGTCGGCGGACCGCAGCGGAGAATCCCACTTCGCGCCCTCGTCGATCCACTGCTTGATCGCGCTGATTTGCGAGGCTGTCAGTGGCGCGCCTTGCGCCGGCATCGTCGGCTGCTCGAGGCCGGCGATGCGGCGAAAGAGACGGCTCCCGTCGGCGTCGCCCGGGATGATGTCCGATCCGCGACTACCGCCGGCCAGCGCGCTTTCGCGGCTCCGCAGGTCGAACCGGCCCTGCATGGTCTCGCCGTGGCAGGAGACGCAGTTGTCCTCGAGGATCGGCTGTACGTCTCTCGCGAAGGAAACAGGAGCCGCGGGAGCGGGGGACCCCGTTTGGGCGCTCAGGAGTGCCCGAATCCAGCCAGCGACGAGAAAGGCCAATGCGATCGACATGACGCGGCGACGCATCAAATACTGCCTCCCTTCCCGAGATCATTAGATCCTAACGCGACTTCGTCGCTTTCTCTAATGGGGGCGAACCTGCGCAACGTGGGGAGATTCCGGCCCTAAGATATGTGGCCAACGAGCGGCGTTCGCTCACGTTTCTTTGGCCGTGAGGTGAACCATGACTGCGACCGTCTTGACGATCGTCATCCTCCTGGTCTGTGGCGCGGCGGGGGGGTTCGCCAACGTCTTCATCGGGGATAGCGGGCTCCACCTGCCCCGGACGGAGAACGGCGTCTGGCAACCTGGCTTCATTGGCACGGTCTTCATCGGGATTGCGGCGGCGCTCGGATCCTGGGCCATGTTGAAGGGCGCGGTGATTCTTGGTCCGAGCGCGCAGGCCATGAGTTTGTCCACGGGCGACATCGCGAACGCGTTGGTCGTCGGCTTCGGCGGCGCGAAGTGGTGGAAGAGTGAAACGGAGAAGGACGTGCTTCAAAAGGCGGCGGCCATCGCCGCGACGAAGACACCGGACGTCAACGCCGCCACCGCTATCGCGACCAATTCACCCATGCAGGCCTTGGCCGCGGCGATGGCCATGAAATAGCGGACGCGACTCACCGCGTCCCCGTGCGTTGCTGGTCGTCCAACGACCGAAACATCACCAGCGCATCGACGTAGCCGCGAGACGGGTGCTCGAACGCCAGGGGCAGGCGTCCCACGATCTGGAAGCCGCAGGCCTGCCAGAGTCGCACGGCCCGGTCATTGGTGCTCACGACAAAGTTGAACTGCATGGCCCGGAAGCCGCGGGCCGCAGCGTGCGCGAGGGAATGCTCGCACATGGCCCGCCCGACGCCGCGGCCTGGCGCCCACGGCGCCGTCATGTACCCACAGTTCGCGACATGTGACCCGCCGCCTTTTTGATTCGGGCGTAGATAGTACGTGCCAACGACCCTCCGATCGTCCTCCCTATCGTCGGCGACGAACACTTCGTGCTCCAAGGCAAACCAGTAGCTCAACGCGTCGTTTCGCCCCAGAGATCGTGGCAATGGATAGGTTTCCCCCGCGCGAATCACGGGCTGCAGAATGGCCCAGACCTCGTCGTGATCGCGTTCTGCTGCGGGACGGATGTTCATGACGAGGTGCGAGTTTCGTGGGCGCGAGCCGAACGGCCCGGGCGTGACGGGCCGGAACGAGAGGGTCGCCCTCACCCTATGGCTTGCGCGCCGAGCCCTCCATCTGAACCCGCATCGTGCCGTGCATCGTCATGTCCGGCCCACCGGAGACCGATCCCTCGAACGTCATTTTCTGATCGGAGGCCTTCATGTATCGCCGGTCCACGTTCCACTGACAGGTTGCCCCACCGGTCATGCGAACGTCCATCGTCAATGAGCCGCGGTCTCCGATGGGCAACTCGCTGGCCATCTTCGCATCGGTGGTGTAATCGAGGTTGGCGATTCGAGCGTCGCCCTCGCGAGCGATCGAGATCAGCTTGTAGACAGCTTGTCCCGTCAGGTGCATCGACCGCCCGCCGGGCATGGGCAACGGGAACGGCACGTCGAGTGGGATGGTGGCGGTTTCACCGACTGCCAGGCTGGTGGTCGGCATCCGGCCTACCAACGTCATCAGCAGCTCCTTCAAGTCCACCCCGCTCGCGGCCAGGCTCTCCGGTCCTTTGACATCGACGAGTGCTCCTTGCGCGTCGTAAGTTGCCGTCATCGTCTGACCCTGCAGCGGCGCGACGGCGCTGTTGGTTGAAACCGGAGCGCCGTTCACGGTCATACTGGCCGTGATGGAGTCATAGACCACCTCGGCGGACATGCGTCCCTGAGCGTCGGGCGCGCCGACCCTCATCGTCATTTCAATTTGAGTCTTGCCTCCGAGCTTCGTCGGATCGCCCGCCGTGCCGGCGCCCGTCGGCATGTTGGCCATCACAACATCGACGTCGGTATCCTGAACGATGCGAAACTGAATGGTTTGATTTGGAGCCGGCGCCCAGCTCAAGCTGATTCTCTCCCCGCCCTGTGCCGCGAGGATGGACGGAGCAATGATCGACGCTATGACCAGGAGGCGCACTGTTAGTGGGCCGTGCGACGGCGAGCGTCTAGCACAAGCGGATCTTCGGTTGAGTTCCCGCGGATCTTGAGGTACTCGCGGTACGAGTCGGCGAAACTCGAGTACTTCAGTCCCTCCTGGACGCGCCCCTGGTAGTAATACAGAATCGGGAAGTAGCCGTAGGTCGGCTCTTCGTCTACGAGCAGCGACAACACCTCGCCCTGGCGCTTGAAGCAGCGAGTGAACTCGGAGTCGGCCTGCGGAAATCCGCCAAGCTCCAGGTACGCACGCCCAAGATCGAAGTGACCCAACCATGTATCCAGCAAGTTGTTCGCGTCTGTCAGAATCTTGAGTGCCTGGTGCGGGTCGCCGGTCTTGAGCGCGATTTCCCCTTCAATGATTTTGCCGTAGGCCTGAGGCTCGGCTGGAAGCTCGGCGGAGAGACCGGCTGCGATCGTCCGCGCCTTGTCGGGCGCGTTCGCTTCAACAAAGACGCGTGCGGCAAGGAATCGAATCGGCACCGCGCTGCTCATCTGCAGCGCCTTCTCGGCGGCGGTGATCGCAGGACTTCGCTGCCCGTGTGCGATCTGCGCGTAAGCCAGCGAGGTCAGTTTTCTCGCCGCTCTATCGACGCTCTTGCGCTCGAGATCTGCGGCCGCGCCCTGCTCGAAAATTCGCGCCGCATCCGAGAAACGCCCTTCATACAGCGCCAAGTCGCCACGACCGGATGCCGCCCAGGACGCGCCGCGCACGCTGATCGCTTCGAGCCTGTCGTACGTTTCGGTTACTTCTGCCACACGCCCCTGTCCCAATTGAGCAAACGCGACGGCGAGCGTGGCCAGATCCGTCGGCTCCTGCAGCGCTTGGGCCTCTCGTTCAGCAGTCTGGAAATCGCCTGCGTAATCCGCATCGATGGCCAAATTGGCTCGAAACGTCACTCGTCTTGGCAGAATTTCCACGGCGCGCCGCATTTCCTCGACCGCCTCCGGCATGCGTCGCAGTTTTGACAAACAGATTGCGCGGTTATTATGCCCGGCGACGTCGGCGGCATATTGGGCAATCAGCTCGGCGTATTCCTTCACGCACTGCTGAGAGTCCCCGGTGTTCATATAGTACGCGGCGCGGACGGCAAAACGCTCGCGGTCGGTCATCCTCTCGAGATGACGGAGGGCTTCAGTGTTGTACTTGTCGGCATCCTGCAGCTTCCCGAGATTGCGCGATATGAGAGCCAAACCCTGGTAGCCCAGACCGAATTCTGGATCCAATTCCACTGCCTTCAGAAGGCTTTGTCGGGCTTCCTCGAACTTGCCGTTGGTTTGCGCTTCCATCGCTGTCGCGTAGTGGCTGGCGACCTCGATCGAAGTGGTCGACAGACTCCTCATCGCTAGCAGCTGAGCGGAGTCCGATGTCCCGTCGCCGAGCGCCTTGCGAACCGTCGTGACGAGTTTCGTCGCTGCAGCCAGGACCTGATCTTTGTTCGATGCTCGACTCGTGGCGGTGGTCACGATTTTCCCGCTCACGGTCTGAGCCGCCTTGACCGAAATCTCATAGCCGCTGCGGCGGCGGTCGATCGAGCCGGAGAGGACCACGCCAATACCCGTCTTCAAAGCGAGCTCACGCGTTGTCGGCTCGTCCAGTCTCTCCGGGGCGTTAACTCCGAGCGCCACGCGGAATCTGCTGCGGTCGTAGGCGCTGATGAAGCCCGCGGCTTCCAGCGCGCGCCTGACCATCGGCTCCAGCGTGCGCTCGAACGCCGGATCCTTTGTTGTGTTTTGAAAGTCCGCAATCATGACCGAGACCGGCTCATGCTGCTTTTGCGGGAGCACCGCGCGGCGCGTTACGACGTAGGTCGCACCGAGCATCATCATCACGACAGCGGCGGTCGCCGTCACAAGGCGCCACGTGAGTCGACGGGGCTCTGGAATCGGCTCACCGTTTTCGTCGAGTCGATCGAGGGCGGCCACCAGCTCCGCCGACGTCTGAAACCGTGCCGCCGGGTCGGCTTCGAGGCACTTCGCGACCAGATCGTCGATCGCCTCAGGCACCCGCGGATCGATCGCGCGGAGTCGTGGCAGGCCGTTCTCGATGCGCGCCTTCATGTCTTCGAGCGGATTGCTCGCGCTGGAGGGCTTTCGCCGGCCGACGAGCATTTCGTAAAGGATCAGACCGAAGGCATAGATGTCGACCCGCTGATCCGCGGCGGCGCCCTTCGCCTGCTCGGGCGCCATGTATTCGAGGGTGCCGGTGACGCCAGCGGCGCCTTCCCCATGAGCGCTGGAGTGGGCGATCCCGAAATCAAGAATGAGCGCCACGTCTTCGGCGCTGATCATGATGTTTGCCGGCTTGAGATCGCGATGGACCACTGTGGCTTCGTGCGCAGCCTGGAGCCCGGCCGCAATTTCCCGCGCCAGCTTGAGGGCTCGGGGCACGCCAAGCGGACCACTCTTCGTGAGAACCGTCGCGAGGTCCTCGCCCTGGACGTACGGCATCGTGATGTACTTGATGCCTTCCAGCTCGCCCAAATCGTGAATGCGCACGACGTGCTTGTGCGTCACCTGGCGCGCCAGCAGCAGTTCGTTCTTGAACTGCTTCTCGCGGGCGGCTGTCACCGCAGGATCGGCGGTCGACTCAGTGCGGATCACCTTGAGCGCCACCACGACATTCAACTCGGCGTCCCAGGCTTGGTACACCGCGCCCATACCACCAGCCCCGAGCAGGCGGATGATGTGGTAGCGCCCCCCGAGCGCCTGGCCGGGCGCCAGCACCGGCTGTTGGCGAGTCGCCCGCCTGCCGCCGCGGACACCTCCAGCAGACGGAGGAAGCCCAGTGGTATCAGGGACGAAGTGACCGCCGAATGTCTCCGAAACGTCACCGACGTCGGCCTTCAACGCGCGGGGCGGCCTGACCATCGTGACGGCGCCCGTCGTGACGGAACCCGTCAGCGAGTTGGGGCTGAAGACAGTCGCCACGAAGTCAGGCGGACACTCGACAGGCTTCGCCACGTGGGTGAGGATCGTTTCGTCAGGAGCAACCTCGGCGACCTGCGAAGAAGCCGTGATCAACGCCCGGCAGGAGGTGCAGCAGCCCTGCGTCGCGGAGGTTTCCTTTCCGCAGAACGGACAGATCATCAAACGGTGAGGTCCACGGTCCTGGGGCAAAAACAAATCAGACTCGCAAATAACAGCGGGATTCCACAGTATGTGATGACGTAAGGGAATCGACAAGCCAAAACGTTGACCCTACCGCCTCAAACTGAGGGGGCCCAAGCCGTTTTCGACCCCGAAGTCTCCCCTCACATGATCGACGGCCATGAACGCCAGTTTCTCTGGCTGTGAGATCGATTCGCGATGGTCACGGACAACGCCACTTCGGGTGGGCGCACGCTCGTAAGGTGCGCCCGCCCGCATCGACCTCACTTCAATTGCACGGCATTGCTCATCTTCGGATTCGACTGGTCACTCAGATAGATCAATACCGTGTAGCAGCCGGGACCTGTGGCGTTTACCGTTCCCGTGTCCCAGTTGAGCTGGAACGGCGGAACATACCGGAAACTGCTGTTCCCGGTCGCGCCGCTTGGCTGACTGAACAATGTTTGCCGCGGCCCCGCGGTCGAAGCCACGCACCCGCCCGCGGGCACCACGGAACCATTGAACACGCTCTCCATTTTCTGCAAGACGTTCAGGGAGGTGACGGTCACGCCCTGCGGATCTGTCACCTGGAAGATGATCGGCACGGCGCTGCCCAGGTTGGCCGGGCTCTTCAGCGGCGTGAGGATGAAGGCGTAGACGACCTTGAACGTCACGCTGGCCGGGTTGCCCACGTTGCCGGCGCTGTCCGTGGCGCGCACGTTGAAGGAGTGTGGACCAATGGCAAGCGCGGTCAGCGCGCTTGGACTCGTACAGGTTGAGAACGAAGCACCGTCCAGCTGGCATTGGTACGATGCGACGCCCGAACCGGGGACCGCATCCGTTGCCGAGAACACAAACGAGGCCGATGAGGCTGTGATCTCCGAGCCCTGAGCCGGTCCAGATGTGATCGTTGTGACCGGCGGCACCGTGTCGATCATCACGGTCCCTGTGTTGCGGGAACCTGGTGCGACGCTACCGTCGCTGCCGTTGCCAAGCGAGTCCGTGGCGTGGCACACGAGGTTGTGCGTCCCCTGCGCGCTCACGTTCAGGTTTCCGCTGGCCGTCGGCGCTGGGAGAGCGGGCAGGCCATTTATCGCGATCGGCGAGCCGTTATCAGTGCATGAAACGGAGGTCACGTTGAACGGGTCGGATGCCGTAAGTCCCACGATCACGGGTGAAGTCTTGAACCAGTTGTTGGACCCGGTCGGCGCTGGGATCGTGAGATTCACCAGCGGTGCGGTGACGACATTGATCGAGACGGTCGTCACATTCGAATCGGGGCTCATCGGCGTCGAACCATCCGTCCAGACGCCGTCGTTCGCCTTGTAGGTGAAGGTATCGACTCCGGCGAAGCCCACGTTGGGCGTGTACGTGAACGATCCGTCTGGGTTCAGAGTCACCATTCCATTCGCCGGCATCGCGACGAGGACAGCCCTCAGCGACGCCGCTGCGCTGTCATCGTCCGTGTCGTTCCCAAGCACCCCAGGCGCCGCGACGGTCAGCCCGGGGGCAGCTGGGCTGGTACGTTGGTTGACACGGTAGCCGCTGTCGGGGTTGGCCACCGGCGCGTCGTTCACAGCGGTGATGGTCGCCGTGTTCGTCGCGCCGCTCTGTGTCCCATCGGTGAGGTTGGCCTTCACGTAGTACGTGAACTGCACGCCGTTCGGGAGTCCCTGGTTATCGACGATGGTCGTCGTCGTCGCGTCCGGCGTTGTTCCCACCGGCACACCCTGCCCGGTGGAGCCGATGGAGGCGCCCGTCACGCGATAGCCCGTGTACGTCACGACGTTGCCCACGTTGGGCGCCGTCCAGCCGGACAACAGAGTTCGGTGCAATGGCAGCGGAGAATCCGCTGGTCCGAGCACGCGCGCCGTCATCGTGCCGTTCGGAGGAGTGCTTCCCACCGTATCGAAGTCGACGCCCTCAGAGACTGCGTC
>DATKHR010000052.1:0-6036 GCA_035510155.1 Vicinamibacterales bacterium | reverse complement strand
GTCTGTTTCCACTTGGTGGCTTTGCGTACTCCGACGGCCTCGAAACAGCGGCAGCTTCGGGATTGGTCGGCGACGCAGAGGGGCTTGCGGCGTGGCTCGATGTGTCGCTTGACGAGACGATCGGGCGGCTCGACGGGCCGGCTGCCTGGCAGGCATGGGGGCACATCCGCGATGAGCAGTGGGATGCGCTCAGCGGGCTCGATGAGGAGTTGGTGGCCCTGCGCCCCTCGTCAGCTGGGCGGCGTGCCACCCGCGCGATGGGTCGGCGTCTGCTGACAACTTGGCGCGCCCTCTACGCGACCCCGCAGCTTGATCGGCTCCAGGATCACGTGGACCGCGGCGAGCTCGCGCCAACGCTGCCCGTGGCGTTTGCTGGCGCCTGCATTTCTGCGGGGATCAACCGGCATGACACCGTGAAGGCGTTCGCCTACACGCGCCTGGCATCAACCGTATCGGCCGCGATGCGGCTCGCCCCGATCGGGCAGATCGAGGCGCACGCGCTCCTTGCCCGCGTGCTTGCGCGCACGCCAGAGGTCGTCGCCAGGATTGCCGGGCCTGACCTCATGGCCCGTGGAATCGGGCTGCCGGGAGTGGGAGATGCACCGCCCGAGGCGTTCTCTCCCGCGCTGGACATTGCCGCGATGTCGCAGCAGTACCTCCATTCGCGGCTGTTTCGATCGTAATGACCAAAGCGCCCCTGAGAATCGGCGTCGGCGGTCCCGTGGGATCCGGCAAGACCGCGCTCGTTGATTCGCTGTGCAAGACGATGCGCGATCGCTACCGACTGGGCGTCATCACGAACGATATCTTCACGCGTGAAGACATGGAGTTCCTGGTCAGGAGCCAGGCGCTCACCCCCGATCGCATCATTGGCGTCCAGACGGGCGGCTGCCCGCACACGGCCATCCGCGAGGACGCGTCGATGAACTTCGACGCGATCGAGGAGCTTACGGCAAGGCACCGCGACCTTCAGGTCCTGTTTCTCGAGAGCGGCGGCGACAATCTGGCCGCGAGCTTCAGCCCCGAGCTCGTCGACGCATCAATCTACGTGATCGATGTCTCGGGCGGCGACAAGATTCCAAGGAAGGGCGGGCCGGGCGTCACGCGTTCCGACCTCCTCGTCATCAACAAGATCGACCTCGCGCCCTACGTCGGCGCCGACCTGGAGATCATGGCGCGCGATTCGAAGACCATGCGCGGGGATCGCCCCTTCATCTTCACCAATCTCAAGACCGGCGCCGGGGTGCCGGATGTGATTGCATGGATCCGGCGCGAGCTGCTCTACGAAGCCGCGTAATCGAACCGCCGTTCGGGCCTCCGGTCGTCGCGCGGGCCGGCGTTCCGCACGATGGATTGGATCGCCGCGAGGCTGCGGCTGTCGGGCGGTCCGCGCGCCTCGAGCTGCGGTTCGAGAGGCGGCATAACCGAACGGTTCTCGCCGGCGAGTACGCCGAGCCGCCGTTTCGCATCGGTCGCGCGCTCGAGATCGACGATGCGGCGTACGTGATCATCGTCTGCGCCGGTCCGGGTGTCTTCCCAGGCGATACGCTCCGCCAGTCGGTTCACCTTGGACCCGGCGCAAAGGCCGTCCTGACGTCGCAGGCGGCGTTGCAGGTGCGCCCGGGCGTCGCGCCCGCGGCGGCTGCCATCGATCACCGGTACGTTCTTGAAGATGACGCCGAGCTGCACTGTCATTGGGACCCGATCATTCCTTTTGCCGGCTCGCGCGCTGCACTGAGTTTCGATGTGCGCATGCCTTCCAGCGCGCGTTTCTACTGGAGTGACGCCCTCATGACGGGACGCGTCTCGCGTGGTGAGCGATGGCGCTTCCGCGATCTCGCCCACGAACTGCGTGTCCGAGTCGGGGGTGAGCTTCGATATCTTGAGCGCTACCGCCTCGTGCCATCGGACGGCCGCTCGGTCACTCGAACCTGGATGGCCGGCGACTCCAACTACCTGGGGACCACTGTCCTTCATCACGGCCTTGCAACGGCAGAGACCGTCGCGTCGATTCAAGGAGAGCTTGACCGGCTCAAACGTGACTGGCGCGACGACGTTCGCGCCGCAGTGGATCTCGTTGAACCACAGCTCGTGATCGCGCGCCTCATGGCCACGCATGGCGTCCCGTTCGCAGGCGCACGGGCGGTCTTTCGGCGTGTTGCGCTCGAACATATCTTCGGAAACCGGCACCTGGCGGGGCGCAAGTCGCCATTCGGGGGATGACGTAGGATAATCGTCCGCATGATTGGAATCATGCTGACGGCCGCGATTCTCTTCGTAACTTCTGACGCCGGGACCTATTCCGAGAGCCACGCCGCGAGCTCCTCCCCCCAGGCGGCCCAGGATCAACAAGCCGCCAACCTGAGCGGCGAATGGGCGGTAACGGTCACCGCGCCGCGCGGAGAGCTCGACTACACGATGTACCTGAACCACGAAGGCCCGCGGTTGACCGGCTACTTTCAGTCTCAATATGGCGAAATGCCGCTCAAAGGGAGCGTCAACGGCGACGAGGTGAAGCTGTCGTGGACGATGGCGGATGGGGCGAAGGAACTGGCCGTCACCATGACGGGCAGGGTGAAAGGCGATACCATCTCAGGCACCGCCAGGCTCGGAGACATCGGCGAAGGCGCGTTCCGGGCCGAGAAGACCGGCAGTTGAACGACCAAGAGAACAAGGTATGCTTGCGCAGGGGTCCGACTTATGAACAGGCACATCTTCGCGACGAGCTTCCTGGTTTCGCTTCTGTGGGCTTCCCTCACGACCACCATCACCTCCGCGCAGACCAGCATCGCCGGTGACTGGGACGTGACGATTCAGTCGGCTCAGGGCACCAACTCGATGCTCGTCACCTTCAAGCAGGACGGCGACAAGATCTCGGGCCTCCTCAAGTCACCAATGGGGGAGCTGCCGTTTCAGGGGGGCACGCTGACGGGGAACGACTTGAAGTTCGATTTCTCGATCGCGATTCAAGGACAGCCTCTCCAGATCACGATGAGCGGCACCGTCGACGGTCCCACGATCACGGGCAAAGCGCAGTTCGGGGCGTTCGGCGAAGGCGACTGGACGGCCAAGCGGGTTGAGGCATCGGCTGCCGCCGCTGCCGCCCCAGGCGCGGCGGCTCCTGCAGGTGCTCCGGCGTCGGCGACCGCCGCTCCGGGAGGCGCGGCCGCCCCCGGCGGCGCCGCCGCTTCCGCCCTCGGATTGAACGGCAAATGGGACGTTACGGTGAAGACGCAGGCGGGGGATCTGCCGGTGACGGCGGAGCTGACAGTGACAGACGGCAAGGTCATGGGCACGCTGGCCGGACCGACCGGGCCCGTCGACGTGAGCGGCACGTTCGACGGCAATTCGCTCAAACTGGAATTCACCGCCAAGACACCGCAGGGCGACATTCCCGTGTCCATGACCGGTGACCTGAACGGCGACTCCATCGTCAACGGCAAGGCGGAGTTCGGCGGGATGGGGCAGGGCGAATGGACCGCCAAGCGCAGCAGACCGTGAAACCCACGGCGATGCACACGTCGCTTGCGCTCGCGCTGGTGGTGTCCGTTCTCGTGCCCTCTCCCTCCGCCGCGCAAGCGATCAAGCTCGCCACGGTGGTCCCGGAAGGATCGATCTGGGACAAGAACATCAGGCAGATGGGCGAGGAGTGGAAGCAGGCGACCGACGGCCGCGTGACGGTCACCGTATACGCCGGTGGCGCGCAGGGCGACGAGCCGACCGTGCTCCGGAAGATGCGTCTCGACGCGCTCCAGGCGGCGGCGTTCACGGCCATCGGCCTCGGCACGATCGACGCGTCGTTCAACGTGTTCGACATCCCGTTCTTCTTCGAGTCGTACGAAGAGCTCAATTACGTGACCGAGCAGCTGACGCCGACGATTCGCAAGCGGGTCGACGCCAAAGGGTTCGTCCTGCTCAACTGGGGCCATGGCGGCTGGGCGCAGGTGTTCACGAAGCGACCGGTCCAAACGGTCGATGACCTGAAGAAGATCAAGCTCTACACGTCCGCCGGCAACGATCGGATGGTCCAGTGGTTCAAGGCCAACGGGTTCGAGCCGCGCCCGATGGCCATGACCGACATCATGACTGGGCTGACGACCGGCATGATCGAAGGGCTGCCGACCCCGCCGCTCGCCGCGCAGTTGTTCCAGTGGTATCGCCAGACGCCGTACATGCTCGATCTCGGCCTCGCGCCCATCATCGGCGCCAACGTCATCACGAAGAGCGCCTGGAACTCGATCCCGCAGGCGGACCGCGCAAAGCTGATGACAGCGGCCGAGGGTGTCGAGAAGCGGTTGCAGGCCGAGGTGCCCAAGCAGGATGCGGCGTCCATCGCCGAGATGACCAAGCACGGCCTGACCGTCACCAAGGCGTCGGGCCCGGAATGGCGCACCGAGCTGGACAGCCTCGCAAAAACGATGCGCGGCGAGATGGTGCCGCCTGATATTTTCGACGCCGCGCTCAAGGCGCGGACCGAGTACCGTAAGGCGCATCCACCGGCGAAGTGAGCGGGGCCTCGATCCTTCTTCCCGGAGATTCTGTCCAGCCTTCCCGACCCGCGCGGCCGGTTGCCATCGCCTCGGTTTTGGAAGATGCCGTGGCATCACTGGCACTGCTGGTGATGGTGCTTCTCCCTCTGCTCGAGATCGTTGTCCGCCGCGCGTTTGGCAGGGGCGTCCCAGGGTCCGGTCCCATCGTGCAGCATCTGACGCTCTGGGTCGGGTTTCTCGGCGCGGCCATGGCCGCTCGTGACGGCAAGCTGCTCGCCCTCGCGACCGGCACGTTCATTCCTCCAGGACCGTGGCGCCGCGCGTCCGACAACCTTGCGGCCGCCTTCGGCGCATGGTCCGCCATCGTGCTCGCCTGGGGCGGATGGCAGATGGCATCCATCGAGCGGGAGGCCGGGACGACGATCGGGGCGGGCATTCCGACGTGGATCACGCAGATCGTGCTGCCGATCGCCTTCGTCCTGATAGCGGCGCGCCTCGTCTGGCGCCGCCCGGGCGCCGTGGATCGCCTCCTCGCATCCAGCGGCATTGTGCTCGGCGTGCTCTGCCTATTGAGGCCGTCGCTCATTCAAGGCCACACACTCTGGCCTGCGGCGCTCATCGTCGTCGCCGCCGCGGTGGCCGGCACGCCGCTCTTCGCGATCCTTGGCGGGACGGCGGCATTGCTCTTCATGCACGACGGCATCACGCCGGGGACGATTCTCATCGAGACCTATTCGCTCAGCGTGTCGCCGACGCTGCCCGCGATCCCCCTGTTCACGTTTGCAGGCTTTCTGCTCGCGGAAGGCAAGGCATCCGAGCGGCTGCTTCGCGTGTTCAGGGCCTTCTTCGGGTGGATTCCAGGCGGCACCGCGGTCGTCTGCGCCGTGCTGTGCTCGTTCTTCACGGTCTTCACCGGTGGGTCGGGCGTGACGATTCTTGCGCTTGGCGGCGTTCTCTTTCCGGCGTTGATCAAAGACGGCTACCGGGAGCGCTTTGCGCTCGGTCTACTGACCGCGTCCGGATCGCTCGGCCTGCTGTTGCCGCCCGCGCTGCCTCTCATTTTCTACGCGGTCGTGGCGCAGATCCCGATCCAGGACATCTTCATCGGGGGGATTCTGCCCGGCATCCTCCTGACGGCGATGGTCGCCGCGTGGGGCGTGCGCGAGGGGATCGTGTCGAAAGCGGGTCGCCACCCATTTCGCGCCGGCGAAGCGGTGTCGTCGCTCTGGGCCGCGAAATGGGAGCTGGCGATGCCCGCGATCGTGCTTTTTGCGATATTCAGCGGGCTCGCGACGGCCGTCGAAGCGTCAGCGCTGACGGCCCTTTATGCGCTGGTGGTGCAAGCCTTCATTCATCGCGATCTCTCGCTGCGGAAGGACCTCCCGCGCGCGCTCACTGAGTGCGTCGTGGTCATCGGCGGCGTCCTGATCATTCTGGGCGTGGCCGTGGGGTTGACGAACTATCTGGTCGGTGCGCAGGTGCCCGCGAAGCTCCTGGACTGGGCCAGGGGGAACATCACCTCGCGGCTGACGTTTCTGCTGGTTCT
>DATKHR010000051.1:0-2573 GCA_035510155.1 Vicinamibacterales bacterium | reverse complement strand
CGACTACTCAGGACTGGGTCTCGTCTCAGAACGGGTGCGTCGAGCAAGGCCTGGCCAGACGCGCTCCACGGCGTCGCGTGGTTCCTGTGATGTCGAGACCGAGACCGGCCGCCGCATCGCATAGAGTGTATGAGGGCCATTTGGTGACCATCCCGGGTCGCATCGGGCGCTATCGGATTGTCCGCGTCCTCGGGCAAGGCGGCATGGGCGTTGTCTATCACGCTCACGACGAGCAACTCGATCGGCCGGTCGCGATCAAAGTAGTCGCCGCCGCGCATGAAAATGAGGTCGGGCGGCAGCGGCTGCACCGCGAAGCGAAAGCCGCCGCGCGCATCCGTCACCCGCACATCTGTCAGATCTACGACATCGGCGTCGAGCACGGGGACCCCTTCATCGCGATGGAGCTCCTCGAGGGCGAGCCGCTGTCCGAACGGCTTGCCCGTAGCGCGCTGCCTGTGCCCGAAGCGATTGCCCTCGCGCTTCAAGTGCTCGGCGCGTTACAGACCCTGCACGAGCACGGCATTGTGCACCGTGACCTCAAGCCCTCCAATGTGTTCATGACGACTCATGGGGCCAAGCTGCTCGACTTCGGTCTCGCGCGGCACACCACAACGGCTGGGTCGGGAAACACCGTGACCGCCAGTCCACTGACACAGGAAGGCGCCGCCGTCGGCACACCGCACTACATGTCGCCCGAGCAATTTCGCGGCGAGCCGGTCGACGCACGATCCGACGTGTTCTCGGCGGGCGTGATGCTTTTCGAAATGCTCGCGGGGAAGAAACCGTTCTCGGGCAGGACCGATCTGGAAGTCTACCACGCGATCCTGTACGAGCAGCCGGCCGCCCTCGCCGGTTCACCGGCGGTGGCCATCGTCGACGGCGTGATCCGCCACGCCCTGGCCAAGCACCGGGAGGACCGCATCCAGAGCGCCGCGGACATGGCGGCGGCGCTTCGCGGGGCGCTCGCGGCCGAGGATTCGGGGGCGTCCATCCAAACGCGCATCATCACGCGGGTCATGGTGTTGCCGTTTCGCATGCTGCGCGCCGATCCCAACATCGAGTTCCTGGCGTTGAGCCTTCCCGACGCGATTGCGCTGTCGCTCGCCGGTCTTGAATCGCTGGTCGTGCGCTCGACAGCCGCGGCCGTCCGCTACGCCGCGGACGCTCCCGACTTGAAACGCATCGCCGACGAAGCGGAGGTTGATGTTCTCCTCGTCGGTTCGATCCTGAGTGCCGGACCGCAGATCCGCGTGAGCGCCCAACTCCTGACGGCTCCGCAAGGGACGCTCTTGTGGTCCGACACGTCGCAGGCGACGCTCACGGATGTGTTCCAGCTTCAGGACGAAATTGTGACGCGGGTTGTCGAGTCGTTGTCACATCAGCTTGCCGCGACAGAACATCGGACACGACGGCGCGACGTCCCGGCGAGTCCGAGCGCCTATGAGCTCTACCTGCGCGGCAACCAGATCATCGTGCAGGGACTCCGCGGCGGACAGGATTTGGCCATTGCCCGCGACCTGTATCTGCGTTGCGTCGAGGAAGATCCCGGCTATGCCCCGGCGTGGGCGCGCCTCGGGCGATGCTGTTGGCTTCTCGCGCGAGGTCTGGAGGAGGGTGCCCCGCTTCTCGCTCAAGCCGACACTTGCTTCCAGAAAGCGTTGACGCTGAATCCGGACCTCGCCCTCGCGCACAACCTGTACGCCCAGGTTGAACTTGACCTCAATCGCGCGACGGAAGCGACGATTCGACTGATGGGGCGCATTCGAGAAGGACGAGCGGAGCCGGAGCTGTACGCGGCCCTCACGCAAACGTGTCGCTACTGCGGGTTTCTGGAAGCGTCTGCGGCCGCGCACGAACGCGCCCGCAACCTCGATCCCGAAATCCAGACGAGCGTCAACCACACCTACTACCAGTCGGGAAACCTTGCCGGCTCACAGAAGGAAATGGGCAAGGGGACGATCTATCTGGACGTGCTCATCCTCTTCGAGCAGGGGAAGACCGACGCCGCCTTGCACCTGCTCAGAGAGCGTGAACGGACGAACCTTCTGCCGGTGACACGCGCGTACCTGGGAGGGTTCCGCGCCTTCATTGAAGGCGATCGGGAAGAGAGCATCGCGTTGTGGAAGCGCATCGAGAACAAGTTCAAAGATCCCGAGGGCATGGTCTACCAAGCTCGAACGCTGTCGCTCGTCGGTGAGGCTAAGGAGGCCGTTCTTCTCCTGGAACGTGCCCTCAACCACGGCTTCAATCCCTATCGGGTGTTGGTAGGGTCCGATTCGTCCTTGGTCGGCGCGCGATCGCAGACGGACTTTCCACGGCTCCTTGAGCGCGCTCGACAGAAATATCTGGCCTCCCGGCAGGCGTTCGTCGACGCAGGTGGCGAGCGCCTGCTGGGCGTGAGCGTGCCCGTGCTGTGATGCCAGCCTGCGTGTACTCGTACGACCGAAATGAAAGGTAGGGGTCGTTCCCGGGAATCGCTAACTGAGATAGGTTCCGAGTAACGCCGCAGGGATCCGCCATCCGGCGGCGCACAATACGCGCAAGTACTAAACGGATCCTCACCAAGCGCCATC
>DATKHR010000050.1:0-42701 GCA_035510155.1 Vicinamibacterales bacterium | reverse complement strand
ACGCGGCTGCCGCGGCGGGCCAGCACCAGGTGCGCCAAGGCGCGCGCGGCGGTCCACGCGGCGCGTTGGTTCGGCGCCTCGGCCGACTCGCGCTCCCGGATCCGGTCAACCAGGCGGACGAGGACAGGCAAGGCAGTACTTCTACCGCTACCCACGAGCATCTGCCGCACCGACTGGGCATCGTCAGGAAGCCCTTCGTCGACGACACGAGTCAATTCCGTGCCTGGCGAGACACTCCGCCAGTGGGAGGGGGCGGCATCCGGCTCGAGGGTCGGCGCGCCGTTCTTCGAGTCACGAACGGGCCGGCGCCTCGAGCGCGAGAGCCGCGCCGGGGGAGAAGGATGCGCCTCAGCGCGGACCACTGCGCTCGCGTCGCCCGCGAGCGACTTCAGCAGGGGCGCGATCGTCGACGGCTCGAGGTCTTTCAGCGCACGCACGGCCGCTGCGCGGATTTCTTCAGCCCGCTTGCCGTCCAACGCAAGGGCGGTCAGCCCGTCGATGGCTGCCGCGCCCTGGCCGTGGCGCATGAAGACGCCGGCCAGCGACACCGCAGCAGCCGCCACCGCAGCGAGAGGATCGTCTGTGAGTCTCAGGGCGGTGGCGAGCGCGCGCGTATCGCCTATCCCCTCGAGCGCCCGGAGCGCCGCGACGCGGGCACCCGCCTCGGTGCCGGACTCCGCTAGTTGCATCAGCCGCTCGACGGCGCGGGGGCCGATAACGGTGAGCCGGGCGACCGCAGCATCGCGAGCAACGGAGTTCGAGCCGGTGAGGTCCGCAATAAGGGCTTCGATCTCCCTGGCCGCGGATGCCTTGATTGTCACTTAGGCGTCTTCGTCGAGCATGCCCTTCGCGCGCTTCGGTCCAATGACCCAGGCGACGACGATGCTCAGGACATACAGCCCGACCATCGGCGCCGCGAAGATCGTTTGGGTCATCATATCGCCCGTCGGCGTGATGACGGCGGCCACGATGAAGATGATGAGGAACGCATACTTGAAGTGCCGCGCGAGGAAGCGCGCGGACACCAGGTTCAGTTTGGCGAGGAAGAATACGACGGTCGGCATCTGAAACACGACGCCCATCCCGAGCAGCATCTTCGTGTAGAGGCCAAACGTGTCCTCCAGGCGAGGCATGAATGCGAGGTCGACGCCGTTGAAGCTGGCGAAGAACGCCATCATGAACGGAAACGCGACGTAGTGGTTGAAGGCGGCGCCCAGGAGAAACCCCAAGGTCGTAAACAACACGAACGGGATCGCCATGCGCTTCTCGTTCGAGTAGAGGCCCGGCGCGATGAACAGCCAGACTTGATACATGATGTACGGTGCCGCGACGACAACGCCTGCGATAAGGGCGACCGTGACATACAGCGAAAAGGCTTCGCCCGGCTGCGTGTAAATCATCTTCACGCCGGGAGGCAGCGCCTTCCGGGTCGGCGCGAGAATGAAGTTGAAGATCTTCTCGATGAAGGCAAAAGTCAGGACGACGCCGACGGCAATCGCGATGCACGAATTCACGATGCGCTTCCGGAGCTCGTCGAGATGCTCCAGAAACGACATTTTTCCGCTGAGTGCATCGTCTTCGTCGTCCGGCGGGAGCGCTTTGTAAGCGCCCGTCTGGTTGCCTGGAAATGGAACGAGAGCCATCAGCCTCTACGCACTGTGATCCTGGCGCACGGACTCGTCCGCGTGGGTGACAGCCGCGGGCGCGGAAACGGTCTGTTTGGCTGCCGCTTCCTTCTGACCTTCCTTCTGTTCTTCGACCCGGATTTCTTCTTCGAGGGTGCTCCGCAGCTCGTTCGAGGCTCTCTTGAACTCAGCCAGACTTCTCCCCAGCGACCGTCCCAGCTCGGGTAGCTTTCGGGGGCCGAAGACGATCAGAGCGATCACAAAAATGATGATCAGCTCTGGCATGCCGATGGAGCCAAACATGGTGTCCTCGTTTCCTCAAACAATCCGTAAGGCCGAAGGCGGGCCGGCTCAGTCATTATAGGAATCGGGCGAAGGTCCGGTCAAGAAACCTCAGGAACCAGCCGTTCGGGTCGATGCTCAGAAGTCGTTGTTTGTAAGGTAGTTATCTGCTAGTCTAAATCGAAGTAGCCAAATATGCGACCCTACCGCTCCCTGCCCGCTGTCGTGTTTGCCATTCTCGTCTCGGCCCTCGTTGGCGGGCTTTTCGGGCGAAGCGCACTCGCCACCGACGACAAGATTCCCGATCACTATCGCGCGTTCTCGGCGGCGCTGAATGCCATCGAATCGAGCTACGTCGACAAAGTCGACTCCGAGACGCTGGTGACGAGCTCCATCCGGGGGATGCTCGCTACGCTCGATCCGCACTCGAGCTATTTCACGCCACGCGAGTACGCGCAGATGCGCGAGCGGCAGGAAGGGCGTTACTACGGCATCGGCGTGTCCATCGTGTCCAACGATGGCGACATCACGGCGCAGAATGTGTTCGAAGGGTCTCCGGCCTACAAAAAAGGGATTCGCCGCGGCGATGTCTTTGCGCGCGTCGAGGGCGAAGACGCCAAGGGCTGGACCATCGACCAGACGCAGCGGCGTTTGCGGGGGCCAAAAGGGACGCTCGTGCACGTCGAGGTGCGGCGCCGCGGGTACGAGCAGCTCATACCGTTCGATCTGGTTCGCGACGAAGTCTACATTCCGACCGTGCCCGCGTATTTCATGGTCGATGGAACGACCGGCTACATTCGGATGCAGGAGTTCGGCGAGAACACCGATCGCGACGTCAAGCACGCGCTGCACGATCTGGCCGGGAAGGGGATGAAACGGTTGCTCTTCGACGTGCGGGGCAATCCGGGGGGACCGCTGGACCAGGCGATCAAAGTTGCCAACGAATTTCTGCCCAAAGGGAAGATGATCGTCTACACACGGGGGCGGATCGCGAACTCGGATCAGGACTATCGCGCGACCGAAGAGAGCGAATTCACGGAGATGCCGATCGTCCTGCTCGCGAACCGGAACAGCGCAAGCGCCTCGGAGATCGTGACGGGCGCGCTCCAGGACCACGACCGCGCGTACGTCGTCGGCGAGACGACGTTCGGCAAGGCGCTCGTGCAGTCGGTTTACCGGATCACGGCGGGCGCCGGGCTGGCGTTGACGACCGCTCATTACTACACGCCGAGCAAGCGGCTCATCCAGCGCCCGTGGGACGCGAGCTTCGACGAGTATCTCAGCTACTCGCTGCGCGACCAGGACGCGAACAAGGCGCACAGCCCTGCGGACCTGAGATACACCGACGCCGGGCGGCCCGTTTACAGCGGCGGAGGCATCGAGCCCGACAAGCGTGTGGCCGGCCCGGTCGAGGGCTTCAATCCCGGGCGCTTCGGTCGCGGTCTGTATGCGCGAGGGGCGTTCACCAACTACGCGCAGAAATACGCGGCCGAAGGCGACACGCGCATTACGCAGCAGTCGACGGGGCGCCGGCTCGTCAAACCGAACTTCGTGGTCGACGATGCGATGATGGCGGACTTCCGCGAGCAGCTGAAGTCCGATCACGTTCGCATCGTTGAGGACGGTTTGGCCAAGGATCTCGAGTTCATCAAGGCGATGATTCGATTCGAGATCGACAACGCGGTATTCGGCATCGCGGACGGGCGGCGTCACCTCATTCAAGTGGACCCGCAGGCGGTGGCCGCGCTGGGCGCGTTCGGCGAGGCCGTGAAGCTGACGGAGCTCAACAGAGGCACGCGGACCAAAGCCAATTAGACGGACGGAGGACCACGGACGGACCGGTCCTAAGAACCAGGGACTAAAGACCAGCGTTGGGGGCGCTGCCCAACATATGGGGCGTAGTTTGAACTTGCCGCTATAACTAGGCCTTGTTAGACTGACGACCGTTTTGGGCCCGGGGCCGCTGTCCACATTTCGGACAGTGAAAGGGCACATACTCGGTCGTATCCCGTTGCTTTCCCAGCCAACTCACTCAGATTGCGGATCGTGGATCAAGGATTGCGGATTGATTGCCGGAGTCAATCTGCATTCTGCAATCCGCAATCCCCATTGGATTGATTGATGCGTTTGCAGCGTCTCGAAATCAACGGCTTCAAGTCATTTTCCGATCGCTCGGAGCTTGCCTTCGATCAGGGGGTCACGGCGATTGTCGGTCCCAACGGGTGCGGCAAGAGCAACGTAGCCGACGCGATCACGTGGGTGATGGGCGAGCAGAGCGCGAAGAGCCTCCGGGGCGAGCGCATGGAGGACGTGCTGTTCAGCGGCAGCGATGCGCGCAAGCCGACGGCATCGGCCGAAGTACGCCTGCGCTTCAGCGGGTTCCTGAAAACCCTATCCGGTCCTGCGCTCGAGCCGCCGGCCCAAGCCCGAGCGGATTCTGCTACGGCCGCCGAGGCGCCTGCGCCGGTCGCCGAGGACCAAGGACCGGGGTCGGACCAAGGACCAGGGTCGGATCAAGAACCAAGGACGGACCAAGAACCAAGGCCCGCGGCCCAAGGACCAACTGTGCCCAAGGCCCAAGGACTAGCAGTGGTAGGGGGCAACGGGCACGGGCCCGCGCCGGGGAGCGACGGGAACGGCCATGCCCGCGTTCTGTCACCCGTCGAAGAGATCTTTCAGTCGGTCGCCCGAGAGATCGAAGTCACGCGACGGCTCTACCGATCGGGTGAGAGCGAATACCTGATCGACGGCCGGGTCTGCCGCTTGAAGGATATTCACGACCTGCTAATGGACACCGGCCTCGGCGCCAAGGCCTACGCGATCATCGAGCAGGGCAAGATCGGGATGATTCTCAGCACACGCCCGACCGATCGCCGTCAGCTCATCGAGGAAGCGGCGGGTGTGACCAAATACAAGGTCCGCCGACGGGCGGCGGAGCTGAAGCTCGAAGCCGCGCAGCAGAACCTCACGCGCATCGAGGACATCGTGTTCGAGGTCCAGAAGCAGCGCGGCGCGCTCAAACGGCAGGCCGCCAAGGCGCAGCGCTATCAACGTCTGCGCGAGGAGCTAAGGCGGTGGGAGAAAGTCCTGTTCGCACGCAAGTACCGCCAGCTCTCGGAAACGATCGCGTCCGCCAAGTCGCGCCTGAACGAGGCGCGTGAGCGCGAGTCGGCGGCGGCGGCCAGAGTCGCGGAGATCGACAACGACCTGGGTCGGGCGCGGATGGAGCTCGTCGAGTCGGAGTCACGCGCGACGCGCGCCCGCGAGGCGGCGCACGCGCGAGAGCTCGCCATCAACCGACAGCAGCAGCAGATCACGTTCAGTCGAGAGCAGATCCAGAGCCTCCAGGAGCGCGTCACGGTCATGGCCGGCGAGCGGGACGCCCTCGAGGCGCGCCGCGAGCCCGCGCGGTCGGCGATTGCCGCCCGGCGAGAAGCAGCGGCCGAAGCCAACGCCGAGCGCGATCGCGCGGCGGCCTCGCTCGCGTCCGAGTCCGACGCGTACGAGGGGGCGCATCGGGAAATCGAGGGGCTCGAGGCGGACGTCGAAGCGGCGCGGAGCGAGGTCTTCTCGGCCATCAATTCGGCGACCGCACTCCGGCACGCGCTCGAGCACGCCGCCCTTGCGCGTGACAAGGTCCTGGACGCGATCTCCAAGCTCGATGTCGAGGAGGCCGACATGCGCATCGAGGCCGAGCGCGCCTCGGCGGACCATCGGGCGGCGGCGGACGGATTGCGACGAGCACACGAGGCCATCAAGGCGGCGAGGATCGCGCGCATGGCGCGTGAGTCCGAGCTCGCCAGCGCGCGCATCGAGCACGAGTGGCGCGCGCGGGCCGTACGGTCCCGCGAGCACGCGCTTGCCGGCGTCGAGGCGCGTTTGAAATCGCTCGAGGAGCTCGACGCTGCGCGCGCCGGCTACGGCGATGCGGCCCGAGCAGTGCTGGCCCAAGCCAACGGTGCGGTCAACCAACAGGGGGCGATCGCCGATTATCTCGAGGTGGAAAAAGGGTACGAGCGCGCCGTCGAGGCCTGCCTCGGCGACCTTCTCCAGCACATCGTCGTGGAACACCCGGAGCACGCGGAAGCCGGCTTCCAAGTGGTGCGCGACGCGGCGGTAGGGCGTTGCGGGTTTCTCGTCACGTCGGCGGTGCGGCCGGACCGCGGCGCGCTCGGGGCGAAGGGGCCCCGGGGTGAAAGCAGTGCCGAAGAGGGTCTCCGCCTGCTGTCGTCGGTGGTCCGCGTCAATGGCCCGTTCGCGGACGCCATTCGGGCCGCCATCGGCGATGCGTGGATCGTCCCGAGCTACGCCGGCGCGGCCAGGTCGAGCGGCCTGACGCCGCTGGCGGTTGCGACGCTATCCGGCGACGTCTTCCGCGGCCCATCGCTGGTCTCAGGTGGTGCGCAAGCGCACGCTCACGGCATCCTCGAGACCAAGCGCGAGATCAAGGAGCTCGGCGACCGCGTTCGCTCGGATCGCGAGGCTCTCGCTCGTTTGGCCCAAGAGGCTGCGGAGCTGGACAGCACTGTTGCACACGCGACCAGCGCCATCGCCGCCTTGAACGCCGACCACCACAAACACGAGAAAACCGTCGTGGCCTGCGAGGCCCAGCTGCAGCACGCGACGGAGGAGCAGGCACGGCTCGGTCAGAAAGGTGAACAGCTGGCGCGCGAGCGCCGGCAGGCCGAAGAAGAACGCGACGCGCTCGATCGACGGCAGGAAGAGGCGCGGGCCTCGATTGCACAGCTCGATCAGGCGCAGCGTGTGGCCGACGACCGTCTGACCGTCGCGCAGCGCCGCCTGTTCGAGGCGCGCGAGGCGACCGAAGAGTTGAGCCGGCGGGCTGCCGAAGCGCGGGCGGCGCACGCTGGACTGGTCGAGCGCGCGAGCGCGCTGGCGTCCGAGATCCTGCGCCTGGAAGAAGCCGCCGCGGAGATGGAACAGCGGACGGACGTCCTCGCCGCGGATATCGACGAGTCGCGTCGACGGATCGACGGACTCCGGGCGGCGATCGTCGAGGGCGAGGCCGCGCTCGATGGCGACGTCCAGGCGCTCGAGGAGTTGCGCCGGGATGTGGCTTCCGCCGACGATGCGGTTTCGACGCTGAGAGCCATGTCCGATGATCTCGAAGCGTCGATCAAGCAAGCCCGCGCCGCACACGACGCGCTTCGCTCTGACGTCTCGGCGTTGGATGTCGCCCGGGCGACGGCTGAGGGTGACCTGTCGCATCTCGCGCACACGTGCGAAGATGCCGTCAATATGGCGCTCGCTGAAGTGGTTGCGGAGGTCGAGCAGCTGGAGGCGGAAGGTCAGACGACGCCGGACGCAGCCGTGATCTCCGCTGCTGGAGAAGACGAAGCAAGCGGTGACGACGAGGCGGGCCTCGCGGGGGCGGAGTCGATGCCGCCGGTCGACGCCGTGTTCGCCGCCGAACGGCGCACGCTCAGCGCCGAAGAAGCCATCACCGCGCTGCGCGGCAAGATCGATCGGCTCGGCCCGGTCAACATGATGGCGATCGAGCAGTTCGACGAGCTCGAGGCGCGCCACACGTTTCTCTCGACCGAGCGAAAGGACCTCATCGAATCGATTGCGCTCACGACGGAGACGATCAAGCGGATCGACGAGACCACGCGCCAGCGCTTCAGTGAGGCCCTGGCCGCGATCAATCAGAACTTCCAGCACATGTTCAGCACGCTCTTCGGCGGCGGGCGCGCGGGGCTCGCGCTCCTCGACGAAAACGACCCGCTCGAGAGCGGGATCGAAATCATCGCGCAGCCCCCCGGCAAGCGCCTTCAAAGCGTGCAGCTGCTGTCCGGCGGAGAGAAGGCGCTGACCGCCATCGCTTTGATGTTCGGCATGTTCAAGTACAAGCCGAGCCCGTTCTGCCTGCTGGACGAAATCGACGCGCCACTTGACGATGCGAACATCGGCCGGTTCGTGGAGATGTTGCGCGGCATGCAAGAGCACACGCAGTTCATCGTCATCACGCACAACCGGAAAACGATGGAGATCGCCGATCGGCTGTACGGAGTCACCATGGAAGAGCCGGGCGTTTCCAAGCTGGTGTCGGTCCGGTTGAACTGATGTATCCTCCGCGGCGTATATACGTACTGCCGAGGAGGGTAGTGGCCATGAAGACGGTTTCTCTCGCCCGGGTGACGGTGGCGCTCGTCCTGGCAGCGGTCGCCGCCGGCGCTTGCGACATGTCGCTCGGCCATCTGACTGGCCGGGCAAGTGACGAGTGGGTCCGCAGCTACCCCCTGGCGCCGGGCGGCGAGATTCGAATCGGCAACACCAACGGGCGGATCGAAGTACAAGCCGCCGAAGGGTCCACGGTCGAGGTGCGCGCCGAACGCATCGCGAGAGCCGCCACCGACGAGGGCGCACGCGAACTGCTCCCGCGGATCGTCATCAAGGAAGACATCACGCCGGACCGCGTCTCGATTGAAACCGAGCGCATGAGCGGCATCATGCTCGGCGCCGGTTTCGAGGTGCGATATCACGTGCGCGCGCCGCGAAACGCGGTCGTGAACGTGACGAACACGAATGGAGCGGTCATGGTGAGCGGTCTCGCCGGCCGGGTCGCCGCGCAGACCACGAACGGCAGCGTGACGACCAAGAATCTGACTGGCGCCGTGGAGGCGCGAACCACGAATGGCAGCGTGAACGTGGATCTCGCGTCGATGGGATCCGAGAAGGTCTTCCTGCGCACGACCAATGGCAGCGTGACCCTCAACGTGCCGGACACCGCGAAGGCGGACATCCTGGCGACGTGGACCAACGGCGGCATTAGAGTGGCGGACGACGTGAAGATCGAGGTGTCCGAGCGAGGACGGCGGCGCTTCGAGGGGAGGCTGAACGGCGGCGGCCCGCCAATCGAGCTCCACACGACCAACGGGGGCATTCGCATTCGCAGCCACAGCGACGCCGCCGAGTCGAACGCAGACAGTGAACGAAGCTAAGGCCGCCCGATATCATCGATTGAAGCGCCGCGCGAGCATCGCCTCGGTGCTCTGGAGCCTTTTCCTTCTGGCCGGTCTCGTCGGTGCCGGGCAGCACGTGCGGTTACGCGACGTCGCGGAGCGATTCGTGCCGGTCGCGCCCGTGCTTGGCTACGTGCTGATTCTGTCCGTGCTTCACGAGGCAGGCGGCCTGCCGTTGGCGTTTTATAGCGGCGTCTTGCTCGAGCGGCGATTCGGGTTGTCGACCGAGCGCTTGGCGTCGTGGCTTGGCGACCAGGCGAAGTCGCTCGCGATCGGACTGGTGCTCGGCGGAGGCGGCGCGAGCATCGTGTACTGGTTCATCCACTGGTCCCCGGAGCGTTGGTGGCTTCCGGCCGGGCTGGTTTTCGCGGCGATCATCGTCGGTCTGACCAACCTCGTGCCGGTGCTCCTCCTGCCGCTTTTCTACTCGGTGAAACCGTTGGATCACGACAGGCTGCGCGCGCGACTGGTCGCGCTCGCCGAACGCGCCGGGGCGCGCGTTCTTGGCGTATACGAGTGGGGCTTGTCCCAGAAGACGAAAAAGGCAAACGCCGCGCTGGCCGGGTGGGGCGCCACCCGACGGATTCTCGTGTCCGACACGATGCTGACCGAGTACGCGGATGACGAGATCGAAGTCGTGCTCGCGCACGAGCTCGCGCATCACGTCCACGGCGACATCTGGAAGGGGATCGCGTTCGAAAGCGGGCTGGTGATCGCCGGCTTCTATCTGGCGTCGCAGGTGCTGCAACGCCTGGCGGGGCCGCTCGGTCTGCGCGGCGTCGGCGACGTTGCCGGGCTGCCCCTCCTGCTGCTGGCGGCGGGTCTCGTATCGCTCGGAACGGTGCCCTTTGCGCACGCGATGTCTCGAGGCTTCGAGCGCAGTGCCGACCGGTTCGCGCTCGACCTCACGCACAATCCGTCTGCCTTCATATCCGCCATGCGCCGGCTTGGCGCTCAGAATCTGGCGGAGGAACAGCCCTCGAAGCTCGTCCAATGGCTGTTCTACAGTCACCCACCGATCCAGGAGCGGATCGCGGCTGCCGAGGCCTTCGAGACGTAATCAGCGTGAACCCGGTGCGACCTGGTACAACATCACGCCCGCGTCTTCGGCGATGAGGCGGACAGGCAGCCGACTGACATAGGCCCGAAGCTCCGAGCCGGCGTTCGGATGCACGACGAAAAAGTCGCACGGGGAGCGGGAAAGGGCGGGATCTGTTGCCGTGCGGACTGTCGGGTCTTCGGCGTTGCCAGTGGACAGTCGCAGCAGATCACCAGCCACGGGGAGACGCGCGTACCGTTCGGCCGCGTCACGCGGCATTCTTCCGATGTACCCGCCGACCAACGGATGTTCATGCACTGTCGCGTCGTAGAGGGCGCGGCGCTCCTGCGAACCGATCCCGCCGCTGAGGCCATCGCCGATGCCAAACGGGACCTCGCAGACGGCGCCCGGAGCCACTGCCCCAAGGATTCGGTAGATCAGGGGGCGATCGAGCGGTGTCAGCGGGATGGGGGCGTCGTAGTACTCCATGATGACGAGCGCGATGATGAGCGCTTGCACGGAAGGCCGTCCAAGGAACCCGCGCGCCGATCTGATGCGCGTCGCGAGCAGCACGGCCAGCGCCAGATAGACGCCGACCATCCCCCGGCCCGGCATTCTGGCATTGGCCACGAATGGCACGTAGCGAAGCAGAATCGCGGGCAGTCGCAGGCCGGTATCGAAGCCCGCCACCGTGAGTATCGGCCCGAGCGCGAGGACCGCGAACGCAACCCCGACACACTGCCAGAGCCGAACATCCGCCGGGGCCCGAGTCTGGGGCCGCCTCGAGGCAAGCGGGCCGGACAGCAGAAGCAACGACGGCACAATGCCTATCCATCCAACGGCCTCAATGTCGTTCAGGCCCCACTTTGAGTAGGCCGCCCTGGTCGCTGTCCCGGTGATCGGGTGGTGAGGATGGCCCAAAAATGGTGAGAGCAGATCGACGCCGAGCGGAACGTTGCGCCAGACGTAGGCTTGAGTGACGTATTCGCCGCCGGCGACCAGTTGCACGGCTCGCATGAGGAGCGGTGACGCGCCAACCAGGAACACCGCGGTCACGACGGCGGTCACCCCGCCGGCGCGCCTGATCTTCCAGCGCGTGAGCCGGCGGCGCGCGATAGTCGGCCGCCACCCGATCACGGCCCATACAGTGAGGAGCGCCCAGATCGCGGCCAGGGGGTTCTGGGGTCTGTGCATCGAGACGGCGGCAGGGCCGATTTGGAATGTGAAGCCGCCTGTCGCGACGATGGCGATGGCCACGGCGGCGAGCGCGCCAATTGCAATCAGCAAGGCACGTCGAGCTTTCGGAAAGCGCCCAGAGCGGCGGCCCCACCGCACCACCTGCGCTGGGGTCCCGTGCCGGGGCCAGGCGACAGACAGCGGGTGAAGCCAGGCGATTAGGTACGCCAGTGCCAACAGGCCGAGATACACGACGTAGTAATACGTCGTGTACGCCGTCACGACCGTGACGATCCCGGCACCGATTGCCGGCCAAAGTGACGGCGTGCGAAGCGCGCGTCGCAGCAGGAGCGCGAAGAGCGGGAGCACCCATGCCGCCATCAGCTCGAAATGCCCGAGCAGGTGGGCAGCGAGATACGGGGACGTACCGAACACGATGGCCGCGAGGATGGCCGCGCGAACGTGGTGAGTCAGATCCCAGGCCAGGGCATACATGCACGCGATGTTCGCGAACACGAACGAGAGCAGGATCAGGTTGTGCGCCGTGACGACCGGGAGCCTTCCGAGCAGCGTGGCGCCGGCCAGAGCCGGCAAAGCGGTATGCGAGTGATCGACGAGCGACGTGCCGAACGGATAAAAGAGGTAGGTCGTCCGAAAGAACTCGAGTCCGGGGACCGTCCTGACCTGACGCATCCACCAGAAGTTCCAGACGAAGCTGTAGTTGTCGCCGGGCGCCCCTTCGATTGCTTCGGTCAGGTGCGCCGAGAGCGGCCAGGTCCAGGCGACGGCGAGGGCGGCGAAGAGCGCGATTGCCAGCGCATGCCGCGACACGCTCCCGCCGCTGGCCTCGGGCATGACTTCACTGCCGTGACTTGGCGGCGGCCTCTTCCTGGAGCAGCGCTTTGCGGCTGAGACGAATCTTGCCGGTCGGGTCGATATTGATCACCTTGACCAGCACCTGCTCGCCTTCCTTCAATTCGTCTCTGACGTCCTTCACGCGGTGATTCGCGATTTCAGAAACGTGCAGCAGGCCGTCGGTGCCGGGCATGATCTCCACGAAGGCGCCGAAGTCGGTGATGCGCTGGACCTTGCCGAGATACGTCTTGTTCAGCTCTGGCGTCGCCGTCAGCTCCTGGATGATCGAGACAGCCTTCTGGGCCGATGTTTCATCGGTCGAAGCCACGTTCACGCGGCCGTCATCCTCGACGTCGATCTTGACGCCCGTGCGCTCGATGATGCTGCGGATCATCTTGCCTCCGGGTCCGATGACGTCGCGGATCTTGTCCACAGGTATTCGAATAGTCACGATGCGGGGCGCGTGCGCGGAGATGGTCTGGCGCGGCGCGTCGAGCGCTTCCCGCATCTTGCCGAGAATGTGCAGCCGGCCCACGCGCGCCTGCTCGAGGGCTTTCCTCATCACCTCGGTCGTGATGCCGGTGACCTTGATGTCCATCTGCAGCGCGGTGATGCCGTCGGCCGTGCCGGCGACCTTGAAGTCAATGTCACCGTAGTGATCCTCGGCCCCGGCGATGTCGGAGAGGACGGCATATTTGCCGGTCGATTCTTCCATCACGAGTCCCATGGCGATGCCGGCGACCGGCGTTCTGAGCGGCACGCCGGCGTCCATCATCGCGAGCGACCCGCCGCATACGGACGCCATGGATGACGAGCCGTTCGATTCGAGAATGTCCGAGACCACGCGAACGGTGTAAGGGAACTTGTCTTCGCCCGGGATGAGCGGGACAAGGGCGCGCTCGGCGAGCGCCCCGTGACCGACCTCGCGGCGACCGGGGCCCCGCAGGAAGGCGACCTCGCCGACCGAGAAGGGCGGGAAGTTGTAGTGGAGCATGAAGCTCTTCCACTGCTCGCCCTCGAAGCCCTCGATCTTCTGCGCGTCTTCGGCCGTGCCGAGGGTACAGGTGACAAGCGCCTGCGTTTCTCCGCGGGTGAACACGGCAGAGCCGTGCGTGCGCGGCAGGACGCCGGTCTCTATCCAGATGGGCCGGATCTCATCGAACTTGCGTCCGTCGAGACGGAGGCCCCGTTCGAGAACCTCGTCACGCAAGACCTTCTCCTTGAGATCCTTGAAGATCTGCTTCGCCTCGAGCTGGCGCTCGACCTCGTCCTCGGGAATGGCGGCCACCAGCTCGCCGAGCACCTGGTCGACGCGGTCGTAATTCTCGAGCTTGCCGCGGATCCGCATCGCCTCGGTGAGCGGGACGAGCACCTTTTCCTCGACCTCGCGGTAGAAGTCGTGACCGATCTCCTTCTTCTGGATCTTCACCTTGCTCTTGCCCGCCTCACGCGCAAGGTCGTCAATGGCCGCAGCGATCTTCCTGATCGCCGCGTGGGCGGTCTCGAGCGCTTCGACGACCTGGGCCTCCGTGACCTCCCTCGCGCCGGCCTCGACCATCACGATCCCGTCCCGGGTCCCGGCGACGACGAGGTCAAGCTTGCTCTGCTTGCGCTGCTCGAAGGTGGGGTTGACGATAAACGCGCCGTCGACCAGACCGATGCGCACGCTGGCAATCGTCTTCTCGAACGGAATGTCTGAGAGTGCGAGCGCGGCCGACGCGCCGGTGATCGCCAGGATGTCCGTGTCGTTCTCCTGGTCCGCGGAGAGGACGAGCGCGATGATCTGCGATTCGTATCGCCAGCCCGATGGGAACAGTGGGCGAATCGGCCGATCGATCACCCGGCTCGTCAGGACTTCCTTCTCAGCCGGCTTGCCTTCACGCTTGAAGAAGCCGCCGGGGATCCGACCGGACGCGTACGTGTATTCCCGGTAGTCGACCGTAAGAGGGAGGAAATCGATCCCTTCCCGCGGTGACGTCGAGCGGCACGCGGTCACAAGGACCACCGAGTCGCCATAGCGAACGATCACGGAACCGCCTGCCTGCTTGGCCAGTTTGCCGGTTTCGAAACGGAGAGGTGTGTGCCCGATCGTGACTTCGCGCGTGGTCATAAATGCAAAACTCCTCCGGGAGGGACGCCGATGAATCAGAATCTGGACCTCTGAGGTCGGACCGGGAGAAGCGTCTTACCGGCCTTCGAGCGGACAGAGTCTTCAGAGTTTGACAATTGGTGACGTTATTTTCTGATGTTGAGGCGCTTGATGAGATCCGAGTAGCGCTGGACGTCTTTGCCCTTGAGGTAGTCGAGCAACCGGCGGCGCTTCCCGACGAGCATCAACAGGCCGCGGCGCGAGTGGTGGTCTTTCGCGTGCGACTTGAAGTGCTCGGTCAAGTAATTGATGCGTTCGCTCAGGAGTGCGACTTGAACTTCGGGGGAGCCGGTGTCGGCATCGTGGGTGCGGTAGCTGCCGATCAGCTCGGTCTTGCGGTCTTTGGTTAGGGCCACTTGGTCATGTCCTCCACGAACGCCTCAGACGCGTCCTGGGGGCAAGTGCCCCTCGGATGAGATCCCGGGGGCAGAGCCCCCTGGATTGAGCCTGATGAAGATGATGCATCCAGGATTGCACCGGGGCGCCGTATGTCTCGAATCAACCTTAGTCGAGCAAGAGCAACATGTTACACCAGAACTACTGCGGCGCGCAAAGAACCGGGAGCCTCGCCCGGCGCCGCGATCCCCACGAGTTCGCCGGTCGGGCCGAACAGCCTGACGAACCGGCTGTCACTCCGGCCCGGATGCTGCGCCGGGGACCCCGAGTTCTCACCCCAGCGCAGGTGCTGCGCCGGGGACCCCGGGTTGGGGCCCCCGGGGCTCGACGGAGCGAGGCCGGACGTGTACAGCATGCGGCCATGGACCGTGTCGTTGACACCGTCTTCCGTCAGCACCACGGACGGCAGGTGGGGGAGGAGCCGCCGGAGCGGAATCATCGTCGCTGCCGCACGCGCCGGGTCGCGTTCGGCCTCGTCGAGGCCAATCGCCTGCTCCAGCCCAGCATCGCCGCTTCGGGTCCGGCGCAGCGCCGACAGATGAGCCCCGGTCCCCAGTTGCTCGCCGAGGTCGCGTGCGAGCGATCGGACGTAGAAGCCGGACGAGCATCGCACCTCGAGCGCCAGGGTATCGCCGTCGATCGCGATCAAGTTCAAAGCGCTGGCGTTGACCGTCACCGGCGCCGGCAATGTCAGGCCGTCGGTGGCGTGGCCGGACTTCCCTCCATGGCGGCGCGCGGCAGCCCGCGCCAGCGCGTAGCTCCGAGTCCCGCCGATGCGCTTGGCCGAAAACGCCGGCGGCTGCTGAACGAAGTAGCCGCGAAAGGCGTCGAGAGCGGCGTCGATGGCGCCCATGGACGGCATCGGTCCCGCGTACCGCTCGCCGATCGGCTGTCCTGTCGCATCGGCCGTGTCGGTCCGCACGCCAAGCCGGATCGTGGCCAGATAAGACTTGTCGTCGGCGCTCATGAAGCGCGCGAGCCGCGTTGCGCGGCCGATCACGAGCGGCAGCACGCCGGTCGCTGCGGGATCGAGGGTGCCCGTATGGCCGATGCGCCGTTCCCCGAGCGCTCGCCGCATCCGCGCGACGACGTCGTGAGAGGTGGGCCCTGCAGGCTTATCGATGACCAACAGGCCGTCCATCGATCTCGGCTTCGATGCTGGCTTCAATCTTGGCTTCGATTTTCTCGATGAACATCTTCTTCAACGCATCGATGGCGCCGGTCACCGTGCAGCCGGCGGCGTTCCTGTGCCCGCCGCCCCCGAACTCTTTGGCGATGCCGCCGATGTCGATAGTCCCCTTGGATCGCATGCTGACGCGGTACTCGTCGCCCTCGATCTGCTTGAAGAACACGATTGCCAGGATTTCCTTGACCGTCAGTGGCAGGTTGATGAGCCCTTCCGTGTCCTCGTAGGTGCCGCCTGCGGCGCGCGCCATCTCGTGATCGAGATAAACGATGGCCACGCGTCCGCTCGCGTCGATCTGCATCGCGCTCAACACGGCCCCGAACAGCTTCAAACGGCCCATGTTGTTGCTGTCGTAGACGTTTCGCGCGACCGCCACCGGGTCGACGCCCGCTTCGAGCGCCTCCTTGCAGATCTCGAATGTTCTCGGCGAGATGTTCGCGTAATGGAACGAGCCGGTGTCGGTGAGGATCGCGAGGTACACGTGTATGGCGACTTCGGGCGTCAAGGGCGCCCCAAGCGCCTTCACGAGATCGAAGACCATTTCCCCGCACGCGGCGGCATCCGGGTTGAACCAATTCAGGCGGCCGTACCCGACGTTGCCGGGGTGATGGTCGATGTTGATGAGAAAGAACCGATCGAGCCCTGCGACGCCCGTACGTCCGAGGTCTCCGCACTCCATGACGATTGCCGCGTCATAGTGGTTGCCCACCTGTGGCATGACCTGGATGTCGCGCACGCCGGGGAACTGCATCAGAGGCCCCGGCGCGGGGTCGCTGTGCACGACGTCGGCCTCTTTGCCCATGGCGCGGAGCGCGAAGGCCATGGCGAGCGACGATCCGATGGAGTCGCCATCGGGGCGCGTGTGCGACGAGATCACGAAGCGCTGCCGCGCTCGGATGGCTTCAACGATCTCGGTCAGTTCTGCGTTCTTCATCGTCCGCGGCATGGATCTCATTCAACAATCGCTCGATGCGGTCCTGGCCTGCAATCGATTCATCGTACATGAACTTGAGCTCCGGCACCCGTTTCAGCCTGAGTCGTGATCCGAGTTGACGACGAAGAAACGGGAGGGCCCGCGCCAGCGCGCGCTCGGTGTTGCGGCGGGTCTCGTCGTGGCGGCTCGCGGCGCTCCCCGAGCCTTCCGAATCCGCCGACTCAGTGAGGCTCGCGGGACTCGCCCGACCGAGCGCGGTGTAGAACACCCGCGCCTGCTGGATGTCCGGGCTGACCTGAACGCGAGTGATGGTCACGAAGCCGATGCCGGGATCGTGGACCTCACGCGCAAGGAGCTGGCCGAGCTCGCTGCGGATCTGATCGGCAACCCGGTCGGGTCTGGAACCTTGCGACATCAGGAGCTAAGTGAGGAATTCGGTCTCGGTCCGGGCGATCAGACCCGGCTCGAGCCGCTCGATTTCTCCCGCGACCGCCGCCAGCTCGCGGTCGGCGTGCTGCTGGTCCGAGCTGACGGTGACGACGGCCAGCCCCGCGCGCTGCCACAAATCCTGGTGATCGACCTCCGAAACAGCGACATTGAATTTCTTGAGCCGATCCTTGATCCGCCGGACGACCATACGCTTCTCTTTGAGCGACCGGGCGCCGGGGACATGGAGCTCGACGGTAAGAAGGCCGACGACCACGTCCCTGTCAGGCTGTGACGGCCGCCACGCGCTCCATGGCGAAAACCTCGATCACGTCCCCGACCTTGATGTCGTTGTATTTCTCGAACCCGATGCCGCACTCGAAGCCGGCCTTGACCTCGCTCACATCGTCCTTGAAGCGCCTGAGCGATCCGATCTTGCCCTCGTAGATCACAACGTTGTCGCGCAGGAGGCGCGCCTGCGTATCGCCCGCTCGTGTGATACGCCCCTCGGTCACCATGCAACCGGCGATGGTGCCGTACTTCGGGACCTTGAAGGTCTCTCGAACGGCCGCGACGCCGATGCGCGTTTCCTTGAACGTCGGCTCGAGGAGGCCGGCCATCGCTTTCTTCATCTCGTCGGTGACGTTGTAAATCACCGAGTGCTGCCGGATGTCGACACGCTCGCGCGCCGCGATTTCCTCGGCGTTCCGGTCGGGCCTGACCGCGAACGCGATGATGACGGCATTCGACGCCGACGCCAGAAGCACGTCGGACTCGTTCACCGCGCCGACGCCGGCGTGGATAATCCGAATCTTGACCTTGTCGTCCGACAGCTTCGCGAGGGTGTCCGCAAGCACCTCGGCCGAACCCTGAACGTCGGCCTTGATGATGATCGGGAGCTCCTTGATGCCGCCCTCGGAAATCTGCGCCTGGAGCGACTCGAGCGTCAGGCGGCCGCCCTTGGCGCCGAGCACGCGCGTCTTCGCCTGTTCCTCCCTGAACGTCGCGATCTGCCGCGCCTTGGCGGCATCGGCCACCTGAAAGACATCGCCGGGCTGCGAGAGCCCTCCGAGACCCAACACTTCGACAGGCGTGGACGGGCCGGCGGATTTGGCGGGACGTCCCCGGTCGTCGATGAGCGCCCGCACGCGCCCGACAATCGGACCCGCGATGAACGTGTCGCCCACGTGCAGCGTCCCGTCCTGCACGAGGACCGTGGCCACGGCGCCGCGCCCTTTGTCCAGCTTGGCCTCGAGCACGGTGCCCGTCGCGCTGCGCTTCGGGTTCGCCTTCAGCTCGCCGATCTCCGACACGAGCAGGATCATCTCGAGCAACAGATCGAGGTTCGTCTTCTTCTTTGCCGAGACCTCGACGGTGACCGTCTTTCCGCCCCATTCTTCCGGCATCAGATCGAGCTCGGTCAGCTCGCGCTTGACGCGCTCGGGATTCGCGTTGGGCTTGTCGATTTTGTTGATCGCCACGATGATCGGCACGTTCGCCGCCTTCGCGTGATCAATCGCCTCCCGGGTTTGCGGCATGACGCCATCGTCGGCTGCGACCACGAGGACGACGATGTCAGTGACTTTGGCTCCGCGGGCGCGCATGAGGGTGAACGCTTCATGGCCCGGCGTGTCGAGGAACACGATGTTCTTGCCATTGATGGTCACGTGGTACGCGCCGATGTGCTGGGTGATGCCGCCGGCCTCGCGCTCGGCCACGCGCGCTTCGCGAATTGCATCGAGCAAGCTGGTCTTGCCGTGGTCAACATGGCCCATCACGGTGACCACGGGCGCGCGCGTGACGACGTCCTCGGGGTGCGCTTCGCTGTCCACGTGCAGCAGCTCTTCCTCGAAGCTCCGCATCTGCACGTCAGCCCCGAACTCACGCGCGATCATGGTTGCGGTCTCGGTGTCGAGGGTGCTGTTGATCGTCAGCATGAGCCGCTTCATGAGCAGCTTCGCGAGAACGTCCTTCACGCGAATGTCGAGCTTGTCCGCGAGATCTTTGACGGTCATGCCCTCGGCCAGCGTAATCGTGCGGCTTACAGGGGGCGGCGTCGCCGGCGGCGGCGGCGCAACGGGTCGCGGCGGCTGCTCGCGGCGCGGTGCCGGGGAAGGGCGCTGACCCTGTGACCCGCCGGGGCGCTGACCCGTATACGGGAGACGACTCGGCATTGCGGGCCGCGCGGGATATGCCTGTCCTGGACGAGCCGTGCTGCTCGGCTGCTGGGTGCGAATGGGCTGCGACGGCAGCGGCCGCGGGCCGCCAACAGGCGCTTGGGGGCGCGGCACGTACGACGGTCGCGGCACCGGTGCAGCAGGGCGTGCAGTCGGCTGCGCACCCGGCCGAGCCGGAGGGGCCTGCACTCCCGCTGCGCTTGCGGCAGCTGCGCTGGGTCCGCCGGGCGCGCTTGCTGCGGGCCGCGCAACGGACGCGGGCGCAGGGCGCTCAACTTTGGGCGCCTGTTTCGGAACGATCCGGGGTGTCGGAGCGGTCGGCAGCGGAGGCGTGGGCGTTGTCGGACGCTGCTCTTCGATCCGCAGCCGCAGGGTTGGCGGCACCACGCGGCCAGGCTTTGCCGGCGGCAGCGGCTCCGCCGTTGTCGCTGCCGAGGCGGCAATCGTCGCGGACTCGGCACGGGGCAGGGGTTCAATTGGTGCCGTTGGAACGCCGGCCTCGGCCCGCGCTCTCGCCGACGGCTGGACGACCTCGCGCGGCGGCGCCGACGCGGGAGCCATCCCCGCGCTGGCACCTCCAGCGCCTGCAAGGCTCCCCGCGACAGCCGCCGCCCCCGCGCTCCCCGGTCGCGCGGCCACCACCGTGCCGGATGGCGCGGGCTCAGCGTGGGCTGGTTCCCCAATTCCAACGCGACTGCCGGCTTGTGGAGCTTGTTCGGGCTCCCGGGCGGGTTCCGGTTCGGCCGCGACGACGGGAGGGGCGGCCGGTTTCACCGTCTTCACGAGGCGGGGCGGAGGCAGCACGTGCGCGACAGGCTTCGGCGGCTCGAGTGCCTTCTTACCGGGCGCGGCGCTCTTCCGGCCCTTGGCGGCCGGCACCTCAGCGAAGATGTCGCCGGTCGGCAGCTGGATGTTGCGCTGCTTCGCCAGGCGATCGACGAACTGGCGCGCGACGACCTCCTCGATGGTGCTCGAGGCGCTCTTTACCTCAATGCCGTGATCGCGCTTGAGCAGCGCCGTCACTTCCTGGCTCGTCGTCCCGAGCAGCTCCGCGACCTTGTAAATCCGGACTGTTGACAAGCTATGCCCTCAAATCGAATGCGGACGCGCTATTCTGCCGACTCTTCGGCGGGGGCGTCCCCGCGCACGGCCGACAGGATTTTCTCCGCTGTTTTCTCGCCGATACCGGGAATTTCCGAGAGCTGGCCAGTCGTCGCGGCCGCCAGCGCGTCCTGGGTCGCGAAGCCCGCCTCGACCAGCTTTCGAACGGTCTTCTCGCCGACACCGGCCAGCGTGTACGGGAGCGGCGAATCGGACGGAGCGGCTTCCGCCGGGCTCGGATCCTCGGACTCGGCAGCGCCGGCCGGCTCGGCGCCCCCGGCTTCGAGCTCTCCGAACTGTGCCTCCACCTCCCGCCGCTTCTCCTCTTCACTCTTGATGTCTATTCGCCAACCCGTCAGCTTCGCCGCCAGCCTGACGTTCTGGCCTTTCTTGCCGATGGCGAGAGACAGCTGCTTGTCCTCGACGATGACTTCCATCACGCGCTCTTTATCATCGACGATCGACACGCGCTGCACCTTCGCCGGCGAGAGCGCGTTGGTGACAAAGGCGATCGGGTCCTCGGACCACTCGACGATGTCGATCTTCTCGCCGCGCAGCTCGCGGATGATGGACTGCACCCGCGTGCCCTTCATGCCGACGCAGGCGCCAACCGGATCCACGTCGCGCTCCCGCGAGAAGACCGCGACCTTCGCGCGATCACCCGCTTCTCGGACCGCGCCCCTGATCATCACGGTGCCATCGTAGATTTCGGGCACCTCCTGCTCGAACAGCTTGATGAGCAGCGCGGGGTCGGTGCGCGAAAGCATGATCTGCGGCCCCTTCGCCCCGCGGTTCACGCCCTTGATGACGGCGCGGACGCGGTCACCGGGATTGTAGCTCTCCGCGCGCGACTGCTCCTTGCGAGGGATCACCGCTTCGTTCCGGCCGATCTCGACGACGATGTCGCCGTTCTCGAAGCGCTTGATCGTGGCGTTTTGAACCTCGCCCACGCGCTGGCTGAACTCGGCGTACACGTTCTCGCGCTCGGCCTCACGAACCTTCTGGAAGATCACCTGCTTGGCCGTCTGTGCGGCGATTCGGCCCAGGACTTCGGTCGGCTTCGGGAACTCCATCTCGTCGCCCAGCTCGATGCTGTTGGCGACATCGTCCCCGTAGAGCGGCCGGTACATCTCGCGCGCCTCGTTCAGCGAGATCTCGGTTGCCGAGTTGGTGACGTCCTCGACGACGGTCTTGAGCGCGAAGAGGTCGACCTGGCCCGTCTCGGTGTTGAAGCGCGTCTTGAGGTTCTCGCCGGTCTTGTAAAACTTGCGCGACGCGGTCGCGACCGCCTCCTCGATGGCGCTGATGACGACATCCGGCTCGATGCCTTTTTCTTTTGCCAGCGCTTCAATCGTCTGCTGCAGTGGATTGGCCATGGCTCACTAGAACTCCACCTCTAAATTCGCTCGCGTGATGACCGCTAGCGGCACGCGGTGCCGCCTGTGATCCTCGCCGTCCAAGAACACCCCGTCGCCGTCGACACCGGCGAGCCGGCCCCGCAGAAACGTCTGCCCGTCGATCTTCTCCCGCATCACGATCTTCGCCAGCCGGCCTGTGAACCGTCCGTAGTCCTGCGCGTGGCGCAGCGGCCGGTCCAGCCCAGGCGACGAGACTTCCAATATGTACGCCGTCGGAACGATGTCCTCGACGTCGAGGGCGGCGCTCAAATCGCGGCTGACGCTCGCGCAATCATCCACGCTGACGCTGTCCTCGGCCGTCGCAGACGGTCCAGGCCGATCGATCTGCACGCGGAGCACCATTCCGTGGGCCTCGCGCCGGAACTGAACGTCGAACAACTCGAGCCCGTAGCCTGCGGCCACGCGGCTCGAAACGGTCCGAATCTGGTCGAGGATGCCCTCCCGCAATCGCAGACCTTCCCAAACAAAAAAAGTGGGCACAAGCCCACTTCGGTCCTCCCTCGGTCCCACGTTCGGCCCTACATTCAGGCTCCGAATCAGTAATTATAGCACGGGCGCGCGATCAGGTCATACCCCCGGGCGCCGACGATTTCGACGTCCGTGAAGTCCCCGGACCGAAGGCTGGACGGGTCGCACTCGGTGAGGTAAACCACAGGGTCGATGTCCGGGGCCTGCGTCATCAGGCGGCCTCTCAGCACAAGCTCGTGATGAGACGCGGGGCCGTCCACGATGATCCGCGCCCGATCGCCGACCCTTGCCCGTTGCCGGGCCGCCACCAGCCGCTTCTGGAGCCCCATGACCCGCGACCGGCGTGCGCGCTTGGTCCGGGCGGGCACGTCGTCGGATAGCCTGAACGCGGACGTCCCCTCTTCGTGAGAGTAAGTGAAGACGCCGACGTGGTCGAATCGATGGTCTCTGATAAAGGCGCACAGCGTGTCGACGTCGACGTCGGTCTCGCCGGGAAACCCGACGATAAAGGTTGTCCGCAGCGCCACGCTCGGGACGCGCTCGCGGATGCGGGCCAGCAGCTTGTCGTAAGCCTGCCTGGTCCCCGGCCGCTTCATCCGCTCGAGCACGGGATTCGCTGCGTGCTGGAGCGGCAGATCGATGTACTTGCAGACCTTCTCGCACTCCGCCATCGCCGCCAGCGTCGCCTCGTCGATTGTCGTCGGATACAGATACAAGAGGCGAATCCACTCAAGCCCGTCGACGGCATTCAGCCGGCGCAGGAGCCGGGCGAGCGCGCCGCGCTCCTTCCGATCGATGCCGTAGAACGTCGTGTCCTGGGAGACGAGCAGGAGCTCCTTGACGCCCTGGCCGACGAGGTCGCGGGCTTCGCGGACGATGGAATCCGCAGAACGGCTTCGGTAAGCGCCGCGAAGTGTGGGGATAATGCAGAACGCGCACCTGTAGTCGCATCCCTCGGCGATCTTGACGTACGCGTAGTGCCTGGGCGTCGCCAGGAGCCGCGGAGTGTCAGCGCCGTAGAGGTACGTCGGTCGGGACTCGGAATTCCGCGGCTCGCCGCTGTAAAACGTCAAGGGCGCGACGGTACCGCCCCGGGGGTTGCCTCCCCCCGGGCACGAACCGATCGCGCCGACGATCTCAGGGACCTCGCCCGTGCCGAGCACCGCGTCGATTTCCGGGATCTCCTTTTTGAGTTCCTCGCGATAGCGTTCCGCCAGGCAACCGGTGACGATCAGCCGCCGGCATGCGCCGCCCGTCTTATGCTCGGCCATTTCGAGAATCGTCTCGATCGATTCCTGCTTCGCGGACTCGATGAACGCGCACGTGTTGACGACCAGCACTTCCGCCTGAGTCGCATCACGCGTGAGCTCATGGCCCGCCTGCTGCGCGAGGCCGAGCATCACTTCGGAATCGACGAGATTCTTCGGACAGCCGAGGGAGACCAGGCCAATTTTCATTCGGTACTCGGTACTCGCAGCTCGTTACTCGTGGCTCGTAGACTCGTGGTTCCTACGGGTACAGTCTATACAACATGCGCGGGTACGGAATGGTCTCGCGCACGTGCTCCAGCTTGCAGATCCAGGCGACGACGCGCTCGATGCCCATGCCGAAGCCACCGTGCGGGACGGTACCGTAGCGCCGCAGATCCAGATACCACTCGAAGGCTTCCCGGGGCAGCTTGTGCTCCTCGATGCGATGGAGGAGGAGATCGAGATCGGCGAGGCGCTCGCCGCCACCGATGATCTCGCCGTAGCCCTCGGGCGCGAGGACGTCGACGCCGAGTGCGACGTCGGGGCGATCGGGATCCGGCTTCATGTAGAACGCCTTCACCGCGACGGGATAACGGTGCACCATGACAGGCCGATCGAACTGCTCCGACAGCGCCGTTTCGTCCGCCCCCCCGAAGTCTCCGCCCCACTCAATCGACAGCCCCTTCTCTCGCAGCAATTTGACGGCATCGTCGTACGACAGCCGGGGGAAGGGCTTCTTGACCGACTCGAGCTTCGAGATGTCGCGCTCCAGAACGGTCAGCTCGCGCCGCCGCCTATTAAGGACGCGGCCCACAACGTCGACGATGAGGTCTTCCGCGAGATCCATGACGTCGTTCAGGTCGGCGTACGCCATCTCGGGCTCGACCATCCAGAACTCGGTAAGATGGCGCCGTGTCTTGGATTTCTCGGCGCGGAACGTCGGCCCGAAGCAGTACACCTTTCCGAGAGCCATGGCGTTGGCCTCGTTATAGAGCTGGCCGCTCTGCGTGAGGTACGCCGTTGTTTCCTCGAAGTATTGCGCAGGGAACAGCGTCGTGGTGCCCTCGCACGCGGCCGGCGTGAAAATCGGCGTGTCCGCGAGGATGAAACCGCGTCCATTGAAGAAGTCACGCACGGCGTTGACGATCTCATGGCGCACGCGCAGGATCGCGTGCTGACGCTCACTGCGGATCCAGAGGTGACGGCGATCGAGCAGATAGTCGACGCCGTGCTCTTTCGGCGTGATGGGGAAGTCGTGCGATCCGCCGACGACATCGAGCCGCTTGATGTCGATCTCATACCCCGTTGGGGCGCGTGGGTCGGCCCGCGCGGTGCCGGTCACGATGATCGACGTTTCCTGTGAGAGATGGTCGGCGGTCTTGAACAGCTCATCTCCGACCGCGGCCTTCGACATGACGCCTTGAATGAAGCCGGTGCCATCGCGGACGATGAGGAAGTGAATCTTCCCACTCGATCGGCGGTTGTGGAGCCAACCTTTGATGGTGACGTCTTCGCCTTCGTGCTTGTCGATATCTTCTATGTAAACTCGAGCCATCGTTGCATTTTCTCACGCGCCTCGCGGGCGCGCGGGAGCGCCTCCTTCATCGTGCCCGCCTCGGTGATGTTGAACAGCAGCGGCCCCTCGTAGCCGATCTTCCGCACCGTCGTCAGGGCCGCGGCCCAGTCGATGGCGCTGTCGATCGGGATGCGCGTCGATACCAGGTGCTCTGCCGACATCTCGATCGCGTCAACGAGCTCGCCCGTCCGTGCCGCGCTCGCGAAGTCGAGGCAGATGCCCACGTTGCCGCCCGGGCTCTCCACGTTCTCCACGAAATGCACCAGCGAGCTGATGGGGCTCATCGACGGCGAGCGCGAGTCGATGGCAACAGTGACCCCGAGCGGCCCTGCCAGCTCTGACAGCCGCTCGACCGTCCGCGTCGCGTCGCGCGGCGGCCCCACGGGTATGACGAGCGCCTTTATCGAGATGCGTCGTGAGGCAACGAGCGCGCTCTCGGCGTCGTTGCCGGGCGGCACCGCGATGCTGTGCAGGACCACGCGCGCCTCGGCCAGCCATTGCTGGAGGTCCGCGACCGCCGCGGGGTTGCCGTACTCAATGTGCCCCGGATGTTCGACCAGCTCGACGATCTCGAACCCGTACGACGCGATCTCGACCAGCGACTCCCGCGCCGCTGCCGCGGGCCAGTGGTCACGGCCGGGATGCCTGCCTCCGTACAGCCGCGTCGACACGCCGAACTGCGGCTTTTGCATCAGCGGATGGGACCGAGGACCACGGACCAGGGACTACGTTAGTGTAGCTCGTCGATGTGCTTGGCCAGCAACTCGCGCAGGCGCGCGAAGCGTGGGTACTTCGCAAGATTGGTCCGGACGTAGCGGAGCGTTCGCGGCATGTACTGAATGTAGACCGGATTGTGGCGCGTAACGGTCTGATACCCGAACGTGCCGAGCGCCTTGAGGTTGCGCTGGAGCGCCATCAGGTCGAACCGCCGGCGGAAGGTGCCGGGATCCTGCTCTTCGGGTGTCCGAGCCTTCAGAGCCAGGAAGTAGGCAATGAGGTCGTCGAGCTCGCGGTCGCTGATGTCGACGTAGGAATCGCGGAGCAGCGAGACCAGGTCGTAGGTGTCAGGGCCCAATCGCGCATCCTGAAAATCGATGATGTACAGGCTCCCGTCGCACAGCATCAGGTTGCGGCTGTGATAATCGCGATGGCAGAGGACCGGTGGCTCGGACGCCAGCTCCCGGACAATCGCCGACCATTCCTCGGCCAGGAGCGCGCGATCGGTCTCGGACAAGCGGCCCCCCCTGTACCCCTCGATGAAGTGCTTCGAGAAGAATTCGAGCTCCCATGTCAGCTTCTCGATATCGAACGAAACCGAGAAGGGCAGAAAACGGTCTGATTTCAACTCGGCGGCGCGGCGCTGCATCAGATCGATGAACGCGACCGCTTGGCGGTACAGCGCGGCGTGCTCCGCTCGCGACGCGGCTCCCAGATGAGCCTGGAGGGTGAGGTCGCCCAGATCCTGGAGTGCCACGATCCCAAGCGCGTCTGAATGGCCGAGGATGCGCGGCACGGGCAGCGGAATCTGTTGCAAGAGCTCCACCACGTTCGCGAAGGACAGCGTCGCGAACTGGATCGGCCCCGCGTGCAGCGCCAGGACAATCGACGTGGCGTCCCGCGTAATGACGCGGAAGTACTTCCGGTCCGACGCGTCGCCCGTCAGGGGGACCACGCGCGCCTCGCGCCCGGCCACCGCGCTCTCGCGCAGATAACGATCGATTCGGTCGCGCAACCCGAGGATGCCCGTGAAGTCGTGAGCCGAGAGGTTCGAGTTCTGAGTCATGGGTCGAAGGGCGTCACCGCGAGCTCATCTTCATGCTGGATGAGGATCGAATGCCGGTAGGCCGCGCCGGCCGGGACGCGGACACCGTCTGCGGCAATGCACGCGTCGAGCGAAGCATTCGCCCCCACCTCCACATCGTCCCAGAGGATCGATCCCGTCACGCGCGCCGAGGGATCGATCTTCGCACGGTGGCCGACGTCGCTCCCGCCTCGGGAGAACGCGGAAAATGCCTGCGCGGTTCGCAGGTAGTCGCTGGCTGTGCCGATGTCCCAGAAGCGGGCGTCGGTGCAAAACGCGTGGACCGAGCCCGGGCGATCGCGAATGAGAGCGTCGTACACGCCGCCGATTGTATCGAGCGGCTCACCCTCCGGCAGGGAGTCGAATACGGACGCGCTGACGACCTGCACACCCACGAAATGCCACGTGTTCCTCGACGCCGGGCCCTTACGCGTGAAACCGTTGACACGCCGGCGGTCGTCGACTTCCACTCCTCCATAGCGCTCGAAGTCCCGATTAGGCACAAGCGCGAGCGTGACGCGGGCGTTGGAACCCACATGTGCGGCTTCCAGCGCCGCCAGGCTCACGTCGGTCAGCGTGTCACCGTTCACGAGGAAGAACGTCTCCGCGTCCAGAAGGGGCAGGGCTTTCCGCGGGCCGCCGGCGCTGCCAAGGAGCCTTGGCTGCTCCCAGGAATACCGCAGGCGGGCGCCCAGGTCGCTGGCGTCGCCGACCACGGCGGTCAGCGTTTCGGGGCGATGGTGCAAGTTCATGACGAGTTCGGTGACGCCGTGCGTCGTCAGCCCCGCGACAATGCGACGGATGAGCGGGTCGCCGGCGACAGGCATCGCCGGCTTCGCGCGTTCGTTCGTCAGCGGCCGCAGTCGCATGCCGAATCCGGCCGTCAGGATGAGGGCGTGCGAGATCAACGCGTCAGCTCCGGAGATGGGGTCCCCACGCCGGTACAACCGGTGCAAACGGAGCCGGCGCGAGGAGGGCAATCGGGCGGCCCAGCCGCGTGAATGCCCGGCGCACGAACACGTACATCGTGAAGCACTCGAGCGCAAACGGCGGAAAACCGAAGTAGCCGGGGAGAGGCATCTCGAAGACCTTGATGTTCTCCATAATCGGCACTGTGTAGTGCCACTTCGCGCGGGCCCAGTAGTTCCAGAATTCCCAAAGGACGCCGCACAGCAGTCCCCCGAGGGCGAGGTTGACAGCCCGATCGCGCGTGAGCACCTCCGCGCGGAGGCGGCGATTGATTGGGTCGAGGAGAAGGATGAATCCGAGCCAGACCGGGGCGGCGAGGTACCGCGCGATATCTCCAGGAACAAGGAATGGGGACGCGAGCATGAAGATGGCCGTGATGAGGGAGACGGCGGAAAGGGCGGGGGGGCCAGGAACGGCGGGAGCAGGGATCGGGGTTTGTTGATTGGGCGTGAGTGTCATCATGGTGCGACGCCCCAAACTGGGAGCGGTCGCTCGAACCACGGCGACCAGCTCTGCCGCTTCGAAAATTGCCGGCCAGATGGTCGCAAACGCCCAGGCGAAACCAAACTGCCGCAGCCAGAAGCTCTCGATCAGCCCGGAGTAGTACCAGTTGTTGATGACGAGGTTGTAGCCCTCGAAGATGATCCACAGCGGGATCGACACGGCAGCCAGGAGCGCGAACTCGCGGGGGGCCGACCGGATCCAGGAGTCTCCCCGAACGTGGTACACCACACCGTCTGCAAAGAGAATGAATCCTGTCCAGGCAATCGGCGTGTTCCACGTGGCGAACGGCTCGATGCCGGCGAGGGTCGCCGCCTGGGTGACGACCATGATTCCGAGGCCAATCAGCGTCACGTCACCCGCACCCGGAACGAGCAGCCGCCAAGCTGGGGCGTGCCCACGTTCTTGCCCATGATCAGGACCTTCATGGTGCTGCCGAGGCCCCCGGGCAGGAGGAGAGTCTTCAATTGCGAATTCCACCCCAGCGCGGCCCCGGGGTTGCGGATTGCGGATTCCGGATTCGGAGATTGATTGGCGCCAAAGAGCAACCCCATGAGGAAGTACGTCTGATCGAGGAAGCCGAGGGTGATCATGCCTTCGGCTTCAGCGGCGGCTTGAATGCTCGTGAAATCGACGTGCGCGGTCATGTCCTGGTTGCCGGGACTCTCGAGCCAGATTGGACGGGTCTGCTGCTCGCTGGTCCACTCTGGTCCGGCGCTTCGGTGACCTGAGAACGTCGTGAGGGTACCCGAAGCATGCGAGGCGGAATAGAGCTCACGTGCCGCGTGCCCGTAGTCGGTCAGGATCATGAAGCCGCGCCTCATGCGCCGCGCTGCCTCTGCCACCCAGTCCACCGCCCGGAGGTTGATCTCCGCACGCCACCCCGGCTCGAGCGCGATCTCGAGGCGATCGAGATACTCCTGAAGCCTCGGCGTCGAAAGCGGGGCTTCGATCAGACGAAGCGGAGAACTCTCGCTTCCGGCCACATACAGCTCGTGCAGACCGTCGTGGCGCATGACGACTTGATGAACGGGCAGGGCATCGAGCAGCTCGTTCGCGATGAGGACGCCCTCGAACGAATCCGGCAACGACGGGCTCGACGACTGAAGACGCTCGGCCATCTCGCCCAGCGTGGCGCGGTGCGCGGCGCGCGCGCGAGGGCTCGCTTCGATCAGGTGCAGCCGAATCGACTCGTAGAAAGCGACGTCGCGCTCGCGCGCGGCGACCAGGATGTCCGCCGCCAGCCGTCCGTTGCCGGCTCCGGCCTCAACGAGATCGAAGAACCGGCGAGATTGGACGCCGACGCGGGCGCCACGCTCATGCTCGGGATGACCGAGGAGAGCGGCCATTTCGGCGAGCTGGATCTCGAGAAGCTCGCCGAAGAGCGGACCGACGTCGACGCTGGTAAAGAAGTCGCCTTCGCGCCCGGAGCGCTGGGCCGTACGAACGTAGTAGCCGCACTCCGGATCGTAGAGCGCCAGATCCATGAACGCAGCCACCGTGAGCGGGCCGGTGGCACGGAGCCGGTTCAACAGGCGTGATTCGGACGTCACTCCTTCTTGACGCTGACGAACGTCTCGCTGCCTCCACGCCAGACAATAAGCTGCGCCAGATGTCCTGACTGCACTTTCTGCAACTCCCGCTGCGCCTCCACGGCGGACGAGACCGGCTTCCGGTTCACGGAAAGAATCACGTCGCCGGGGCGGAGGGCGCCAGCCGCCGGACCGTCCGGATCCACGTCGGCGATCACCGCGCCGCTCTGACCCTGCGGGAGCGCGAGCCGTCTGGCGATGGACGGCGTGACGTTGTCGAGCGTCAAGCCGAAGCCGCTCGCGCCGTGCTCCTCGGGGGTCTGGTTGTCATGCGACGGCCCGCGGCGGTTGCCGTTCTGCTCGGCATCCAGATCCAGCTCTTCGACGGTGACGTTCAGGGTCTTTTCCTGCCGATCGCGCATGACTTTGATCGGGACAGTCGTGCCCGGCTTGGTCGACACGACCATCTTGACGAGCTCGTCATTGTTTTGAACGGGGCGGCCGTTGTACTGCACGATGACGTCGCCAGGCTGCATGCCCGCCTTGGATGCTGCGGCATTCGGCAACACCGTCGCCACGATCGCCCCGGCGCGCGCCTTCAATCCGAAGTCCTCATACCCTTCACGAGGCACCTGCGTCACCTGCACGCCGATGCGGCCGCGAATCACCTTGCCTTGACGAAGCTGCGGCAGCAGATCGCGGACCGAGTTGATGGGCACCGCGAACCCGATACCGATGTTCCCCTCGCTGCGTGCGTTCGTGATGATGGCGGTGTTGATCCCGATGACTTCGCCGCGCGCATTCAACAGCGGCCCGCCCGAGTTGCCCGGATTGATGGCGGCGTCGGTCTGCATCACGTCGTTGGTGCGGCCGTCGGTAACCGGGAACGCCCGCTTGGGCGCACTGATCACGCCGACGGTCACGGTGTGCGCATAGTTGAACGGATTCCCGATCGCCATCACCCAGTCGCCGGCAACCATCTGCGCCGAGTCGCCAAACTTGGCCTCGGGAAGGGGCGTCTTCGGCATATCGATCAACTGAATGAGCGCGCTGTCGGTGAGCGGATCCGCGCCGACGACTTTCGCCTGATAGGTCACGTCCGGCTCGTCTCCATACAACCCCACCTCGATCTTCGTCGCGTCGTCCACTACATGGTTGTTCGTGAGGATGAAGCCGTCTTTGCTGATGATGAAGCCGGTACCGGACGCCTGCGACTTCGGCTGCCGCTGCTGCCGGCGCCCTCGCCCGCCCTGCTGCTCATCGTCTTGCTGGTTGGGGTTGCCGAAGAAGCGGTGGAACAGATCGTCGGGGGATCCGCCGCCGCCGAAGAACTCCGTCAAGTCCTGCGCCTTGGCCGTCATGGTGGTGCGGATGTTGACGACCGTTGGCGAGGCCGACTTCGCGATGTTGCGGAAGGTGTCCATGCCCAGCGCGCCGGTGAGCGGCGCGCTGTTCATCGCCGGCACCGCAATCGACTGCGCAGATGAAGAAGGCGCGAGGTCGAGGCGCGACGCGATCACCATGCCAACGAAGAGCGAGGCGGTCATCGCGAGAAGCACGTAGAAGAGAGTGGTCTTGCGGGTGGACATCGGAGTGACCTCCGGCGGGATTCGAGACCCGCCTACATCACGCTCAGAATCTCTGTCTGAAGCGGGCCCGTCACCACGGCGTCGCTGCCGGTGACGATCATGTTGATTTCCGTGCGAACGCCAAAATCGTCGAAATACACGCCTGGCTCGATCGTGAAGCCGGTGCCGCGGAGCAACCGGCGGTCGTCGTGCGTCTCGTAGTCATCCATGTTCACGCCGTTGCCGTGGACCGACTCGCCGAGACTGTGTCCGGTCCGGTGGAGAATATTGGCGCCGTAGCCGGCCTTTCTGAGCACGGCCGATGCCGCGCGGTCGACCTCCCATCCGCGCAGCTCCCGCCCGGAACGCGCCGCGTGCTCGACGAGCTCGACAGCCGCGTCACGGGCGCCGCGAACAGCGGCAAAGGCCAGCGCGAACCGGTCGGGGACACGTGGGCCCGTATAGCCCATCCAGGTGATATCCGCGAAGACGCCGCGCGGCTTCTTCCCCCACAAATCGAGCAAGACGAGCTCGTTGGCGCGAATGGGCCGCGCGTCAGTCGCCGTCGGCAAGTAGTGAGGGTTGCCCGTGTGCGGCCCCGCCGACACGCTCGGATCGGCGTCCGCGACCAGCCCCTCGTCCTTGAACCAGCCGGCCATGAGCTGCTGAATGTCGTACTCGGTCGTGGAGACCTGGTCACGCAGCCTGCGCGCGATCTGATCGAACGCGCGGGCTTTGATCCGATAAAGAGCATCTGACGCCGCTCGGTGCGACGCGATGGCCGCGGCATCCCAGACCGTCGAGAAGCGTTGCACCAGATCGCCCGACGAGACCACATCGACGCCGAAGGCTCGTATGAGCTCGAGAGTTCCTCCGTCGACGCGCGACACATAAGGGATCGCGCATTCCGGCGAGTACTCCATGGCCAGCTTACGCATGCCGGCCAGCAGGACGCCGAGACCCGATCTGAGCTCATCGCGTGCCGCGTACCGAGTCATCGTTCCGGGCAAATGTGCGAGCGAATCCTTTTCGATGGCGTGCACCAGCCCGCGGGGCTCCCCGGCGGACGGGATCAGGTAAAACCACCGTCGCGTGGCCAGGTGGCCGCCGTGCCGGTTGACGCCGGCAATTTCCGCCGCGATGGCGTTCGACCCTCGAAAATCGTAGAGGAGCCAGCCGTCAAGCCCGTCAGCTGCCAGCGCGTTTTGAACGTCCCGAATGAAAACGCCCCAGGCGGCCGCCGGTGCCGTGCCGACCTCGGGCTGCGAGACTCCCATCCCGTCCAGTATAGCCGGGACGATATAATCGGCACGAGCGGGACCTTTTATGAAAAAACTCGCACAGCTGACGGCGCTCACGGCGGTCGTCACGGCCGCCGCGGTCGCTCTCGACGCCGGGCAGAATCCTTCACCAGCGCCACCACAGCCGGCGACGGCGGCGCAACCCCCGGGTGCGCAGCAGCCGCAGACGCCGACCTTCAAGCTGCGTGTCGACTACGTCGAGGTGGACGTCGTCGTCACCGATCGCCAGGGGAACCTTGTCAAGGACCTGAAGAAGGAAGACTTTCAAGTTCTCGAAGACGGCAAGGCGCAGACGATCAGTGCCTTCACGCAGGTCGACATCCCCATCGAGCGCGCGGATCGGCCGCTCTATACGAGCACGCCGCTCGAGCCCGACGTGAGATCGAACGAGACGCCCTTCGACGGGCGCGTCTACGTGATGGTGATCGACGATCTCCATACGAGGTTTGCGCGCAGCCCGCGGGTCAAGACCGCCGCGCATCAGTTCATCGAGCGCCGGCTGGGCGCCAATGACCTCATGGCCATCGTGCACACCGCGGGGCCTACCGACGCCAGCCAGGAGTTCACGAACAACAAACGCCTGCTTCTCGCCGCCGTCGACAAGACGCAAGGTCGGAAGCTCGATTCATCGACCGTGAACAAGACCAACGAGTACAACAATACGCGCGGCACCCGACAACCGGGGGATCCCCTCAACGATCCCGAGGACTCCGAGCGGGCGTTCAACGCCCGCAACGCGCTCATCACGCTCAGGAACGTTGCGGACTGGTTCGCCTCGGTGCGGGGGCGGCGGAAGGCCATCCTGTTTTTGAGCGAGGGGATCGACTACGACATCACGGATCTGATACCGCAGAACGGATCGAACCACGGCAGCGCGACGATGATTCTCGATGAGACGCGCGACACGATCGCCGCGGCGACCCGATCGAACGTGGCGATTTACGGCATCGATCCGCGGGGGCTTACCGACCTTGGTGACGAGAGCATAGAGGTCGGCGCGTTTCCCGATGACACGACCCTCGGCGTCGGTCCCCAGTCGCTGCAGAACGAGCTTCGGTTGTCACAGGACAGCCTGCGCACACTGTCCGAGGAGACGGGCGGTTTTGCGGTCGTCAACCGGAACGACTTCGACGGCGCGTTCGACCGGATCGTGCGGGACAACAGCACTTACTACGTGCTGGCGTATTACCCGCCGGACGCCAAGCCGGGCCGCCTGCACAAGATCGATGTCCGCGTGCCGCGTTCGGGCGTGTCCGTTCGCGCGCGCAAAGGCTACATCACGCCGAAGAAGACTGATGCGCCGAAGCTCTCCCCGAAGGATGTCCGGACTGCTGAAGTGCGCGAGGCGATCGACAGCCCGTTGCCCGTCAGCGGCTTGACCATGCATGTCTTTGCCGCGCCGTTCAAGGGACCCGCGCCGAACGCGTCGGTGCTGCTCGGCGTCGAGCTCCGCGGCAAGGATCTCAAGCTGTCGCAGAACGACGCTATTCAGATTTCGTACATGGCCATCGATGCGAGCGGCAAGGTCAGAGGCGGCAATACGGATTCGTTGACGATGACCAACCTGAAACAGGCGACCAAGGACCGGATCGAGGAAACTGGCCTGCGCGTGCTCAACCGATTCGATTTGCCGCCAGGAAGGTATCAGCTGCGCCTGGCGGCCCAGGACTCGGGCGGCGGCAACGTGGGGTCGGTGCTCTACGACTTGGAAGTGCCTGACTACGCGAAGGCGCCGTTTGGCATCAGCGGTCTCGTCATGACGTCCCCCTTCGCGTCGGCCATGCCGACGGCGAAGGCCGACGAACAGCTCAAGACGGTGCTGCCGGGACCGCCGGTCGCCACGCGGTCGTTCCCGCAGAATGACGAACTGGCGCTCTTCGCGGAGGTGTACGACACGGCCCGGGGCACGCCGCACAAAGTCGATATCGCGACCACGATTACCACCGACGAAGGCGAGGTGCTCTTCAAGATGGAAGAACCGCGCGATTCAGCTGATCTCGGTGGCAAGACCGGCGGCTACGGCTTCATGACGCGCGTCCCGCTGAAGGATGTGCCGCCCGGCAACTACGTGCTGACCGTTTCCGCCAAGTCGCGCGCCGGATCCACGCCGCCCGCCGAGCGGCAGGTACGACTCGTTGTGACGCCGCCGCTCGTGCCTACCCGGTAGCATGGCGTTCGCGGAGAGTTTTGCCCGAGCGTTTCTGCTATCGTGCTGCCTCGCGCAGGGCACGGCTCCAGCGTTTCGCACGATCGACAGGGGCGTACAGAGCAACATCGATTCGCCGCGCCAGGCCGTCGCTCGGACCCCCGCGGAATGGGAGGCTCTCTGGAGGGCCCATAGCGGTGCGGGACGCCGTGGGGCGGGGGCCGAGGCCCCCAACATCGACTTCGATCGAGAGATGGTGGTCGCGGTGTTCTCGGGGAGCCGGCCGACCGGCGGGTTCTCGGTGGCGATTGTTTCGGCAACCCAGCGCGACGATACGCTTGTCGTCGCTTACAACGAAACCTCGCCGCAGCCGGGTGCGATCGTCGCTCAGGTTCTCACATTTCCTTATCACATCGTCGCCGTGCCGAAGCATACAGGCCGCGTCACCTTTGAAAAGCGATGAGCCGATGGACTCGTTGACACAGTTCAAAGAAGCTCAAAAACAGGGGTGGGCTCACTTCGCCCCGCTCGAGGCCTGGACGACGCCGGCGGCGGCTCGGCTGGTCAGACACGCCCGGATCGCTACCGCGCGCAACTTCGAAAGAACCGCGGGTCCGGCGATCAAGGTGATTGAAGCGTTGAGCGCCTCGGACCCGGCGCGGCTGTCGGAGTTCCGCCGTGAGTTCGAGGCGCTGGCCGCGGAGTACTTCCGGGACAATGTCATTCGGCAGGACTATCTACTCACCCGCGCAACCAAACTCTAGATCTGAATCCGGTTGTCGGTCAGCCATCAGCCATTCTCGGATGCAACCTAACCGCCCGACTTCTTCTTCGACGACTTTGCAGGCGCAGCGGCTGTCTTGGTCGTGGAATCCTTGCCGGCCGCTGTCCCCGCGTCGAACGACTTGACGGACTTTGCTTTGACTGAGCCGTTCGCGTGTGAGAAGGCCAGCTGGCTCGTAGACATCGCAAGGTTGACCGGCGTCTTGATCTCGAGCGTCTGCACCTCACCAGGCGGCAGCAGGCCGTTGATCACGGCTTCGCCGCCGGGAATCGACGCCCCGGATTTGTCGTACCACGTCTCGACGACGCGGAGCCGGGCAATCGGCGCGTTGGACGTGTTCTTGGCCTGAATCTTCGTGATGAGCGTCGTCCCCTCGCGCTTGGTTGGCGACTTGACGATCTCGATCTCCGCCGTACCCTTGATTGGCGGGACGATTTTCTTGCCTGCCAGAATCGGCTGCATCGGCGGTGCCGCTGGTGGCGGCGTCTGGCTCGTCTGGGCAGACGCCTTCCCTCCAACGAGGCTCGCGCCGACGAGCGTCGCAATGACGGCGACCCGCATGTTCATACAACCCTCCCCGGAGATGATCTGAGAAATGAGCGGGGCTGGCCCCCCGCGTGAGTGAGTAGTAACGGCGCAAGTATATCACCCGCGGCGCGCGGCAGATGGACGGCGCCGCCCGCCCATGGTCGCTCCACGCAGGCTACATCTCACCATTCCAGTCTTCGGGCTCCGGATTCACGGACCGGAAGATCTCCATGTGCCACTTGCCGCCGCCCCAGGGCTCGATAACCTCGGCCGCGATGACGTCGACGAGGATCTCGGAGAACAAGCGCCCTTCAGGGTCCCCGTCCAGGTGATAGGCCGCGTCGTCCCACGCAAAGTTCGGGTAGAGCATCAGCGTCAGAAACAGATCGTAGCCGTCGTCGACGACGATCAGCTGTCCGCAGGGACGCTTGAGCGTCGAGTGATAAATCAGGTACTTCTCCGCGCTGTGTGCGCGGATGTAGCGCTTCAGGGCGAAGTCGCGGGCGACGACTTCTTCCACGGCGATCTTCTTGTCCCAGCAGTCGCGACAGTACTTTTCCTCGCCGCGCGGCTCGGAGACTTCCTTGGCGCCGCAGAGCGCGCATCGTGACTTGACGACTGCCTTGCGTGACATATGATGAAAGTCTAGCACTATGCAAAGACCGTCGCACGCCGGCTTGCGGCACGTTGCGCTGAACGTACGCGACCTCGCCGCGATGAAGCGGTTCTACGTCGACCTGCTTGGCTTTGCGGTCGAGTGGGAGCCCGACGCCGACAACGTTTACCTTTCGTCGGGGCTCGACAACTTGGCGCTGCATCGCGCAGCTTGCGCAGCCCGCGACTCCGCGCTCGATCACATCGGGCTTATCGTTCGTGCGGCCGACGACGTGGATGAGTGGGCCGTGTTTCTGGAGGGCCGGGGCGTCGCGCTCGCGACCAAGCCGCGCACGCACCGGGACGGCGCCCGGTCGTTCTACTTCTGCGATCCGGATGGAAACGCGATCCAGATCATTCATCACCCGCCGATTTCCGGAAAGGCATGAGCTCGAAGCGGTAAGCCGTCAGCCATCCGCCATTTCGCGGGCGACGCCCTTCTCGAGGCCAGGCGCATAGAGTCGCTCGACGTATTCCTTCACCATGCGCCGGGCCGAAAAGCGAGGGGCGACGGTGCGAATCGCTTCCTTCACAACGGCGATCCAGCGTTCGGGAACGTTGTCGGCGTTGCGATCGTAGAAGGCCGGCACGATCTGATCTTCAAGCAGGCTGTAGAGTGAGGCGGCGTCGGCGGCGTCGGCCGCATCATCGTTGCCCGGTGCCAGGCCGCCGTCGATGATCCAGCCGTTCGAGCCCGTAAAACCCTCCGCCCACCAGCCATCGCCGATGCTTAGATGCGGGACGCCGTTGATAGCGGCTTTCATGCCGCTGGTGCCGCTCGCCTCCATCGGCTTGCGAGGCGTATTGAGCCAGACATCGCACCCTTGCACCAGGAAATGCGCGACGTGCAGATCGTAGTCGTCGACGAATGCCACACGTCCGCCGAACAGGGGATCGAGGGCGCGCTTGTAAACGCGCTGCAGGTTGTGCTTGCCGACATCATCGGCCGGGTGAGCCTTGCCGGCAAAGATGATCTGAACGGGCCGTCCGCGCGTGTTCAAGATTCGCGAAAGTCGCTCGGCGTCTCGGAAAATCAGCTCCGCGCGCTTGTACCCGGTGAAGCGTCTCGCGAATCCAATCGTCAGCGCGTCGGGATCCAACAGCGTTCCTGCGGCGACGACGCGGGGCATGCCGACGTGTTCTTCGAGCCACCGCTGACGCGCGCGCTCACGGACAAACGAGAACAGATAGCGCCGGAGGGCCAACCGCACCCCCCACAGGGCGCCGTCGGGAATCCGGTTCACGGCGTCCCAGAGTGCGGGGTCGTCGTGTCGATCGATCCAGTCGGGGCCCAAATAGGTCGCGAAGAGGTCGGCGAGCTCCGCCGCAATCCATGTCGGCACGTGCACGCCGTTGGTGATCGAAGCCACGGGCCGATCGGCTTCAGTCACGCCCGGCCAGATCGAGCCGAACATCGCGCGGGTCACCTGGCCGTGGAGCCGGCTGACGCCGTTGGTCGCGCCGGCCGACCGGAGCGCGAGCGCGGTCATGTTGAACTGCGAGCCCGAGCCGCTGTCGTACTCTCCGAGCGCCAGGAAACGTTCGCGGTGCGCGCCGAGCGTCCCCCAGGCGCCAGCCAGGTGTTTCTCGACGAGATGGAACGGAAAGGCGTCGTGGCCGGCCGCCACCGGCGTGTGCGTCGTGAACACCGTGGTCTCGCGAATGCGGCGCAGCGCCTCGTCGAAAGTCGCGCCGCGCTCGATCAAATCGCGGATCCGTTGGAGCACGACGAAACCCGCGTGCCCCTCGTTCAGGTGAAAGACGCCCGGGTCCGATCCGAGGGCTTTCAACGCCCGCACCCCGCCGATGCCGAGCACGATCTCCTGCTGGATCCGCGTCTCGCGATCGCCGCCGTAGAGCCGTGCCGACAGATCTCGATCCCAGGGAGCGTTTTCTTCGAGATCCGTGTCGAGCAAGTACAGCTTGACGCGGCCCATCCGTACACGCCAGACCGCGACAAGCACGGATCGATCGCCGAGCGGCACGGCCGTGACGCACGGCTTGCCGTCAGGAGTCGTGGCAGGCTCGATCGGCACGTCCGACCAGTTCAGCCGCTCGTAGCTCTCTTCCTGCCAGCCTTCGGCGGAGATGTGCTGGTGAAAGTATCCCTGCGGATACATGAACCCTACGCCGATGAGCGGCACGCCGAGGTCGCTGGCTTCCTTGCAATGGTCGCCGGCCAGCACGCCCAGGCCACCCGCATAGATCGGCAGCGATTGGTGTAGCGCAAACTCGGCCGAGAAATAGGCGACCGACTGCCCGCTCGGCTGCGGAAAATGACCCGACCACCAGGTGTTGCGCGCCGCGCGCGCATCGTCAAGCGCTCGGATCGCGCGGTCGTAGGTGAGCTGGAAGGCCGAATCGGCGGCTGCCGCCTGCAGGCGCTCGGGCGCGACCTGCCACAACATCCGCACGGGGTTGTGTGCGGTCGCCCGCCAGAGCATGTAGTCGAGCTGCCGGAAGAGAATGCGGGCGTCCGAGTGCCAACTCCACCATAGGTCGATCGCGAGCTCTTCGAGTCGTCCGATTCGCTCTGGAATTGGCGGACGTCCGGCGTAACGAGTCATCTGCTTGGGGCCACCTCAATCACCTATGCTCAGCTGGTACAGGCGCCGACGAGCGCCGCGAATCTGGACAGATCGATATTGCCGCCCGAGACGACGGCCACGACTTTGCCCGCCCCGGCGCGGCCGCCGAGCGCCGCTGCAATGGCGCAGCCGGCGGCGCCTTCCGCGATGATGTGCGCGCGCTCGGCCGCCAGCCTCATCGCGTGTGCGACGTCATCGAGCGAGACGACAATGGAGCCCGACAGCCGCGCCAGCAGCGGCCACATGCTCGTGAGCACCGACTTCCCGCCTGCGCCGTCGACGAACGTGGCCTGCCACCGGTCGAAGTACATCGGCCGGCCGGCGGCAAGAGACACTGAAAGCGGCGCGGCCGTTTCGGGCTCAGCGGCGTAGACGCACGTAGCCGGCCGCAGCTCGTGCGCCACGGCGGCAAGCCCCGCCAGGAGGCCTCCACCGCCGAGCGGAGCGACGATCGCGTCGACATCCGGGAGATCCTCGAAGATCTCGAGCGCGGCCGTCCCGTTGCCGGCGATGAATCGATCGTCGTCGAACGGGTGGACGAAATGACCCTTCATCCGATCGGACCCGTGAGATTCCACCGTTCGCCAGCATTCGTCGTAGGTGGCGCGGACGATGGACGCGCCCAGCCGTTCGATCGCGCGGATCTTGGTTTCGGGGGCCGTGTCCATGACCATCACCGAGGCGCGCGCGCCAACCTGGCGGGCCGCCAACGCGACGCCTTGCGCCGCGTTTCCCGCGCTGACCGTCCACACGCCGTTCTCGAGTTGTTCCGGGGCGAGTTGCCGAACGACGTTGAAAGCGCCGCGAATCTTGAAAGAGCCGATCGGCTGAAGGACCTCCAACTTGAGATAGACCTCTGGCGCGGGCGCGTCGAGATGAAGGCGGATGAGCGGTGTGCGCACCGCCGCCTGATAGATCGTGCGCGCGGCCTCGCGGACCGCTGCAAGCGGAATCTGGCGGCCCTCCGGGAGGCGAGGGGCCCCGGAGCGATCCTGGGGGGAGGCGCCCCCGAAGCGATCCGGAGGGAAGGGGCCCCCGGATAATTTCGACACCGGAATCAAGACAGATGGGATGGTAGTCGGCTCGCTCGGCGAACGTCAATGCGTTGATCGCATGCGAGGCGCGGTCATGTGTCGACCCGCTCATTGCGCTACGGGACCGAACTCGCGTCATGCGCCCGGCCCGAGCCACTGTCTACTCACTCATGTTGGAACGGGAGTTGAAATGTCGGCGACGGTTTGATACTGTCTGCCGCTAACCCGGCAAGCCAAAGAGTGCCTTGATGGTCCATAGGGTCGTCCATACGGCCACGATCCGCAGGATGACCCGCCGATGCTCGATGTTCGTAGTCGGCGTCGTGTCCTCAATTTGGGTGGTCACGCTGGCGCAAACCGCGCCGCCGCCCGCCAGCATTCTCCCCGGCGCTCAAACCGACGGCAGCGTGTTGCTGCCGAACGGGTGGAAGGTGTCGCCGGCGGGGCGCCTGCTGTCGGTCGGCACCCTGCCTCTGAACATCCTGACTTCCCCCGACGGCAAGTACGCCGTCATCACCAACGACGGCATCTCCAAACCGTCGTTCACGATTGTCGACCTTGCAAGTTGGACTGTGAAAAATACCATGGCGCTCGACAGCGCGTGGCTTGGACTCGTGTGGCATCCGGATGGGACCAGGCTGTACTCCGCCGGCGCTGGACAGAACAATATTCAGGAGTTCACCTACGCCGATGGATCGCTGACGCGCGCGCGTGCCTTCTCGCTGCCCCCGGTATCCGGTGAGACATTCGCAGGCGGCCTCGCGATCAGCCCGAACGGGCGCACGCTGTTTGCGACGCGTGTGTTTGCCGCGACGCTGACATCGGTCGATGTCGCAACCGGCCAGGTCACGGCGACCGTACAGCTCCCGACCGAACCGTATACCTGCATCGTGTCCGCGGACGGGCAAACGGTTTTCGTCTCGCTTTGGGGCGGGGGTCAGGTTCGATCGTACGCCGCCGACTCGCTCCGCGAGCTGATGACATTCGACACGGGAGAGCACCCGAGCGCGATGGTTCTGTCGCGCGACGGCAACCGGTTGTTCGTCGCCTGCGCCAACAGCGGCGTGGTGAAGGTGTTCCACACGTTCTCGGGCGAGCCGCTCGAGGACATTTTCACCAGGCTGTTTCCGGACGCGCCGCTGACGACCACGCCGAACGCGTTGGCCCTGTCGCCCGACGGCAACACACTTCTCGTCGCGCTCGCAGACATGAACGCCGTGGCGGTCGTAGACGTCAGCAACGTCGCCCAGAGCCTCGTCCCAGGGTTCATCCCGACGGCGTGGTACCCGACGGGCGTCGCTTTCACGCGCGACGGCAAACAGCTATTGATATTGAGCGGCAAAGGCATGACGCCGGCGGCGAACCCGCAGAGCGGCGGCTTCGACAAACGGCTCAAGGGGACAGTCTCGATCCTGCCGCTGCCCGATCGAGTGTCGCTGGCGGATCTCACGCGGCGGACCTACAGCCTGACCCCCTACAGTGACGCCATCCGGTTGACGCCCGCGAACATTCCGGTCGGTTCCCCCATTCCGCGCTCGGTCGGCGCCAGCTCGCCGATCAAGCATGTGTTCTACATCATCAAGGAGAACCGCACTTACGACCAGATCCTGGGCGACGCGCCCCACGGGAACGGCGACCCGACGCTCGCGCTCTTCGGAAACGACGTCACGCCGAACGCGCACGCGCTCGCTCAGAACTTCGTGCTGTTCGACAATTTCTACGTCGATGCGGACGTCAGCTACGACGGCCACGCCTTTTCGACGGCCGCGTACGCGACCGACGTCATTCAAAAGCTGTGGCAGACACTTTACGCCAATCGCGGCGGGCTCTATATGGGCGAGCGCGGCGGCGCCCCGCGGAACCCGTTCGGCAACCTCACCACGCCCGAGCGAGGGTACATTTGGGACTATGCGGCCCGCGCGAACGTGACCGTCCGCAGCTACGGTGAATTTGCGTACAACGCCTCGAAAACGCCGGCCGGTAACGTCACCGCGGCGGCCGTGGTTCCGGGCCTCCAAGGCCTCGTCTCGCCAACCTATGCCGCGTTCGATCTCGACATCACCGACAGTAGCCGGGTCGACAACTGGCTAACAGAGTTCCACGATTACGAGAGCAACGGGAATCTCCCTCAGCTCTCTGTGATCCATCTCCCGAACGACCACACGAAGGGGAGCTTCCCGGGCGCGCGGACGCCCCGCGCCATGGTCGCCGACAACGATTTCGCGCTCGGGCGGATCGTCGAAGCGGTCTCGAA
>DATKHR010000049.1:0-3728 GCA_035510155.1 Vicinamibacterales bacterium | reverse complement strand
GAAACGCAATCGCGTCTACGTGATATGCGGTGAGGGAGTGGTCGATGTGTTCGCCGCGCAGGGCGACACATACGCGAGAGTCGGGCGATTATCGACATCCCCCGGTGCCCGGACAGGACTGTTCGTTCCGGAGCTTGACCGGCTCTACGTAGCTGCCCGAGCCACTTCTGCCGCAGCGGCGAGCCTCTGGATACTGGCACCGCGGCCGTAAATGCGCCGCGCGTATCGCAACCGCGCATGACCGCTGCGAATGACGACTCAGGCAATTAAAAACCCCGGGTCGGCTACAGCCGGAGCGCGGCAGGGTACGCAAGGGTACAGTACCCGCATGGACACGTTCGTTAGCCTCCATCGGCTGACTCCTGCCGATACTGCTCTGCTGCGCGCGCTGAACGCGGTCTTTGGTGAAGCGTTCGGCGATTCTGAGACCTACTGTCACGCCCCGCCGAGCGCTGCCTATCTGTCGGGATTGCTCGCGAAAGAACATGTGATCGCGCTGGTTGCGCTTGCGGCCGGGCAGGTTGTTGGGGGACTCGTGGCTTACGAGCTCGACAAGTTCGAGCGTGCACGGCGCGAGGTGTATATCTACGATCTGGCCGTCGCCAAGGTCCATCGGCGCCGGGGAATTGCGACAGCCCTGATCGAGCAGCTGCGAAAAATTGCAGCGGAACGTGATGCGTGGGTGGTATACGTGCAGGCCGACCGCGGCGATGCTGCGGCGATTGCGCTCTACGGGAAAATAGGCGTCCGCGAAGATGTATTGCACTTCGACATCCCAGTGTTCGGCGTCTCACATGGCCGCCCGGCTGGGGGCTAGCCGACCCGGCTGACGGCTACTAAAGGAGAGCAGGATCGTGTTCGAAGAACTCAACGATGAGGAGCTGAGACGCCGCGCCCGTGAGCGCCTGCCGGACCGAGTCGTTGCGACGCTCGAGGGCGAGGGCCGCGGCGAACGGCGTTCGGTATCCGCCGGCGAAACCCTGTTCCGGACCGATGACCGCCAGTGGCCGTTCGTCTATTCGATTTCTGCCACTCTGGAGATTCGGGATCCGGACCAGATGGTCCTGGGAGTCATGGAGCCCGGAATGTGCGGGGGTGAATTCGGCCTGCTGCTCGGGCAGACTGCTTTCGCCGACTGCGTCGCCATTACGCCAGGCGAGGTCCTGCTGGTCGCAGGGCAGACGATCGCCGAGTTGGTCCAGGTCGACCCGGAGGTGAGCGACGCTTTGATGCCGATGTTTGCCGCGCGACGCCTGCTGCTGATGCGACGCCAACAGCGTACCCTGACGCTGGTCGGGCCCGAGCGGTCACCGGCTCTCCAGCAGCTACTCGGGTACGCGGAACGCAACCGCATCCCCTACCGCTGGCTGAACCCTGCCGATCCCGCCCAAAAGGACGACATTCAGGCGCGCGGCCTCGACGGTTCCGGCGTGAAGGTCGTGGTCCGGGGTCGACTCGTCCTGGATAACCCGTCCGTAGTGCAGGTGGCGCGCGCCCTGGGACTGGAGCTCGCCGGGGGTCACACCGAGCCTGCCGATCTGATCATTGCCGGGGCGGGGCCGGCGGGTTTTTCCGCGGCCGTCTACGGCGCCTCAGAGGGGCTCCGGACGATCCTGTTCGATGATGTTGCGATCGGTGGCCAGTCAGCTGCCTCGTCGCGGATCGAGAATTTCCTTGGATTTCCGACCGGCGTCTCTGGCGCGGACCTCGCTTTTCGGGCCGAGCTCCAAGCGATCAAATTCGGTGCGCACATAGCCGTGCCTCGCCGCGCGCAGAAGCTTCAGCCGAGCACCCGCACCGGATATTACGAGATCACTCTGGATGATGGCACTAATCTTCTCGGGAGATCGGTGGTGATCGCCACCGGCGCTCGCTACCGCAAGCTCGGAGTGCCTGAGGAGGAGCGCTTCGTGGGCGGAGGTCTCTACTATGCGGCCACGGAGCTCGAGGCCCGGACCTGCAAAGGCCAGGAGGTCGTGGTGGTCGGCGGAGGCAATTCCGCAGGCCAGGCTGCGATGTTCCTCGCCTCGCGCTGCTCCTGCGTTCGCCTCGTCCACCGCGGTCGCGATCTCTCGGACAGCATGTCGCAATACCTGATCGAGCGCCTGCGACACGCCGCGAACGTCAGCATCGAAACAGGCTCACAAGTGATCGAGCTCTCCGGGGACGAGCATCTCCGAGCCGTCAAGATCAGCGACCGTGAGGGTCACGTAGCGGAGCGGTCCGTCGGCGGACTCTTCATTATGATCGGTGCGGATCCGTGCACCGAGTGGCTCAGGGACGCGGTACGGCTGGACGACCGTGGCTTCGTTCTGACTGGAGAGGATTGCGGACCCGATGCGGCGGCGCCCTTCAACGTTTTTCAGACGAGTTTACCCGGCGTCTTTGCCGTCGGTGACGTCCGCGCGGGCTCGGTGAAGAGGGTCGCCTCTGCGGTCGGCGAAGGATCGGTCGTCGTGCAGGCGATTCACTGCCGGCTCGCCGCGCTCCGACAGTCTGAGGCACGTCAAATCGACCACGTACGCGTTCCCGTACCACGTGCCTGATCAATGAGCGAGGGCGTTCCCGCCGGCGTGGGAACGCGCGCGAACACCGGCCTCCGGTTCGCCGGAATAAAACGGCCACCCCTGCGATCTTCACAGTCACGCAGCTGCAACTCGCAGTGCGTCGCTGCTCGGCACTTCGATCTTCGGGGAGGCTACCGTCATGATGAGCAGGTTCACTCCGGTCGTAATCGCTCTGATCGCTCTGCAAAGGCCTCTGTTGTCACAAGCCGCACCAGCGCCGACCGAAGCGCCTGCCGGCTTTGACACTCCGACGCTGATCGGGCACCCGGGCTCCAAGAGCTCCAGCAACGGCTTCGCGGAGCCGCCGGGTGACACCTTCGCGCGAGATCAACAGATCTACGAGACGCAGCACGATGTAACTACGGGACTGGGACCGGTCTTCAACGGACGCTCGTGCGCCGAGTGCCATCAAAACCCGGTGAGCGGCGGAGCGAGCCAGTTCACGGAGTTGCGGGTCGGCCATCACGACGAAAACGGCAACTTCGTCAATCCCGTAGTCCCGATCGACGACGGTGCCGCGACCATCCAGGGGCGCTCCATCGTCAACGACCGCGCCGTCGTTCCCGAAGCACAGGAGCACATACCGGTCACCGAAAACATCCGGGCATTGCGCGCCGCGCTCAACACTCTCGGAGACGGCTTCGTGGAGGCGATAGACGACAGCACTCTGCTGGACATTGCCGCACGACAACGCGCGACCAGCGGGGGGCGGATTCACGGTGAAGCGATCGAGGTTCCCATCTTCGAGGCGCCGGGCCAGACCCGTATCGGGCGCTTCGGCTGGAAGGATCAGCATGGGAGCCTGCTGTCGTTCATCGGCGATGCCTATCTGAACGAGATGGGCGTGACCAATCGGCTCCGGCCGAAAGACACGACATCGATCGGCAAGATCACCAGGGACCCAGAGGACGTCCCGGATGAGCTCGGGCTCGCCGACATCGATCACTTTGCACAGTTCGTCCGCGGTACCAAGGTACCGCCGCGGGACACAGTCCGGGCGGCCACCCCGCCCACCATGGCGGGCGAACACTTGTTCGACACGCTGGGTTGCGCGGCGTGCCACGTGGCATCGATCAGGACGGCGAGTCCCGGAACGGTGATCAACGGCGGCGAGTTCGTCGTGCCCGAGGCGCTCGGGAACAAGATCATCCACCCCTACGG
>DATKHR010000048.1:0-15028 GCA_035510155.1 Vicinamibacterales bacterium | reverse complement strand
TCCTGAGCCAGAACAACACGTATGGCTCGGCGTGGCGCACGCCGACGAACATTCTGCAAGGGCGGCTCGTCAAGATCGGCGCCCAGTTCGATTTCTAGTCATGGTGACAGACGATCTCACTCGGCGATCAGTCCTCCGCCTCTTCGGGATGGCGGCACTCTTCGGGCAACGCGCCCAGCCGCCGATACCGCTCCAGTTCCCGAAGGGCGCCATCATTCGCACGCTGCTCAAGGACACGCCGCCGGACGCGCTCGCCGGCGGCCCCGTTCTCTTTCACGAACACTTGTCCATGCGATTTCCACCGCAGGCCAAGGAGCACTTCACCGACGACGTGGCGATGATGATCGATGAGGTGCGCGCCGCGCGCGCCGACGGCATCGCATGCATCGTCGACGGCGGCCACCCCGACATGTCGCGGAGCCTCGACGCGTTGAAGCGCATAGCGACCGGGTCGGGCATGCCGATCGTCGCCAGCGGCGGCTACTACATGCAGCGGACCTACCCACCAGAGATTGCAGGCAAGTCGGCCGCGCAGATTGCCGACGAGCTCGCGCGCGAAGCCGTCGAGCAGCGTCTCGGTGCGTTCGGGGAGATCGGTCAGCAGAGCGGCGTGCTCACCGACGATGAGAAGAAGGTCTTCGAGGCGGTCGCACGAGCGCATGCCCGCACGGGGCTGCCAATCTTCACGCACAACGCGTACACCGGGACGCGTCCGACGCAGAACCCCGTGCCGCCTGATGCCGCGCTGCGGCAACTGGATGTTCTGGAGGACGCCGGAGCGAAGCCGGAGCACATCGCCATTGGCCACGTCTGCTGTCTGGACGATCCCAAGGCGGAGATCGCGAAGCAGATCGCGAAACGCGGGGCGTTCGTCGGGTTCGACCGCGTGACCATTCCCATCGTGCCGGACGCGGAACGCGTGACCATGATCATGGCGATGGTCGAGGCCGGCTACGCCGACCGCGTGCTCATCTCGTCGGATTTCGCCGTCGCGAATTCGCTCAAGAAGAACGGCGGCGCGGGCCTGGCGCAAGCGTCCACCGTTTTCGGGCCGATGCTGCTCAACGCCGGACTGCCGGCCGCGACGCTCCACCACATTCTCGTTGACAACCCGCGGAGGTTCCTGGCGTTCGTGCCCAGATAAGGTCGTCTGCGTCAGGGGCCGACCCCGAATGCCGTCCGCATCCAGCTCCAGAAGTGGGTCTCGTCGGCACCGTGAGGAGTGACGCTTCGAGCGAGCCGTCCGGCGCCCGCAGAGTTTCCCCCTCGGCAAAGCGCGTATACGAGCAGCGGGCGGACGGTAGCGCCGCGAAAGCCCCGCTGTTCGGCTGCCGCGAATCCCGTGGCTGCGCCGAGATAGTCACGCGCCGCCAGCCGGTCCAACGCTCGCGCATATTGCGCAGACCCCGTCTGATCGTCGCGCGCGCGGGCGATGCGTTGCTTGACATCGTCAGTTCCGAGCATCCAGAGCGCCAGCGTTTGCAGAGACGTGCGCGTCAATACCGCGTCGAGGTCCTCGATGCGGCGAAGAGGATTCCCTCCCTCGAGGAGCACGCGGTTGACGAGCGGCTGCACCTCGAAGAACGGCGCCGTATCGGCCCTGAGTCCAGGCGGGAACACACGTTGCACGAAGGCCGACCGCTCGAACGCCTCACGCGCGCGGCGAGGATCGGTCACGCGCTCGTACAGCGTGCGAACGGCCGCGTCGGCAAAGTCCCGCGGATCGGAGAGCGACCGGCGGAAGGCGTCGGGACGTAATCGTTGCGGAAAGTCGTCGGTCAGCGGAGGCGCGTCGGCGGCCAGTTGACGGACGAACGCGGCGTCGCCGAGAAACGTTGCGCCGACCTGCTCCGGCCGATCGAAGCCGATCTCACGAAGCTTGCCTGCGAGCGGCTCGATCGCCCACGCTTGCCTGACGCTCGCGAGAGCCACCGGGCCGTCCGAGTGGCGCGTCCCGACCAGCATCAGGTCGAACGGCGTCGCGTTCCACAGCGAGCAATCGTCGAACGTGTCGCAGAACGCGCGCACGATGGTGTTGACGTCGGTGCCCGGGTGGGGTCGAGCGACGGGCAGCCAGTACGTCGCCATTCCACCTTCCGCGAGCCGGTCGTGCATCAGCCGAAAGTACTCCCGCGTGTAGATATTCACCGCGCCCGGTGTCCGCGGCGGCGGCGGCTCGCCCGTGATCAGGTCGAATCGATCCCCGCTCGCTTCGAGGAAGGACCGCCCGTCTTCGATATGCAGCCGGATCCGCGGATCTCTCAAGGGATGGCGGTCAGGTGTGTAGATCACGTCGCTCATGGCCACGATGTCACGCGACAGCTCGACGACATCGATGGACTGCACCCAAGGGATATCGGTGGCTGCCGCAGCCGTCACGCCAACTCCGTAGCAAATGACCAGCACGCGGCGGAGCGGCGACGCGCGCAGCAGCATCGGCAGGTAGACGAAGTCGCGCATGTACCGCAGCGCAGGGACTGCCGTCCCCGACATCGAAAACCCGTTCGTGACGAGCCGGTCGTACACCGGCTGTCCCATCCAAGTCTGGCGCATGACAAAGATGGTTTCCGACGTGCCTTCGCGCGTCGCGACGATCGTGGAGCCGTCGCCCGCGTACGGCGCGGCGGCACGCGTGAAATACACGCGATGCATGGTGCCAAACGGGAATGCCGCCAAGGCTGCGAGACACGCGAGCGCCGCAGCCACCGTCGCCTTGCGCGCGGCGAAGCCGGAACGGGCGGAGACGGCGGTGCCGGCCGCGCTCGCCGTCGCGCTGGTGCGGGCGGTCGGAATCGCTGGAGCGATGCGGGCCGCGAGAGCGATCCGGTCGAGCGTGAGGAGCATCGCGGCGATGACGACGTAGCTTGCCGCGACGGCGAAGAAGGTGCGTTCCATGCCGAGCGCGGGCAGAAGGAGGAACGTCGCAAGCAGCGGCCCGAATGTTGCCCCGACCGTATTGGCCAGCGCAAGCCACGCCGCAGCGCGCTCGGCGCTGCCCACGTCACGCGAGAGGCGATCTCCGAGCAGCGTGAACAGAACGCCGGACATGAAGGCGGTCGGCGAAGTCAGAACGCCGGCGAACCAGACCATCTGCTGCCAGTCACCGACCTGCGTGCCGCTCGTCAGCGCGTCGAACCCGGCGTATGACACGACGACGGCGCACCCGGCGCCCAGCGCGACTGCCGGCACGTCGGCAACGGCCGAGGAATGGCCTGCGAGCCAGCGAGCCCCTACAAGTGCGCCCGACCCGATCGCGGCAAGCACGACCGCCAACATCACGCTCATCGCCAGCGTCGTCGTCAACACGAACATCGACAGGAACCGCAGCCACACGACCTCGAGAACGAGGAGATTGGCGCCGGCGAGGCCGGCTGCGGCAAGCGGCGCCAGCGGTGGGCGGGGTTGTGGCATGGCGGGTGGGAGCCGCGACGCGCGCGCGGATGATCTGGCGCGCGGTTCCCACGCCGCGTAGGCGTCCGACGTGGCTTCGCGCCGTGCAACGGCCAGAGCGGCGACACCGACGGCGCACGCGAGGAGCGCGGCGAGCCACGCGCTTCCGGTCACGCCAAATCGGCGGACGAGCACGAGCTCGGCAACAAGCGCGCCGCACACGGCGCCGAGCGTGTTCCAGCCGTACAGGCGTCCCAACGCCGGCCCGAACCTCACGCGTTCTCGGCACAAGGCGCTCGTAAGTAACGGCAGAGTGGTACCCATGGCCGTCGCGGGAACAAGGAGCGTCGCGAAGACTGTCGCGAACCGCAGCACATTAACGGCCCAGAAACTGTCCAGGGAGAGTCTCGTGAGGGGAAATGCCAGTGCGCGCGTGGAAAGGCCGTAGACAACGGCGACGCCCGCGAGGCCAACGGCGAATTCCGCGGCGGCGTACAGCAGGAGCGGTCGACGAATGCGGTCTGCGAGCAGCCCAACGAGCCCATTCCCGATGGCGAGGCCGCCCATGAAGCTCGAGAGGGTGAGGCTGGCGGCCCAGACAGTGCTCCCGAAGACGAGGCCGCATCGGTAGAACCAGACCATCTCGAACACAAGCGCCGCGGCGCCGGACAGAAAGAAGATGAACGGGAGGAAGAGCGCGCTCGGCACGCGGGGATGTTACATGACCGATTACGGGAGCTTGAACGCGAGAAGCTCTCCCGGGTAGTTGCCGCCGCTGATCGCCGCGACGAGATACTGCTTCCCGTTCAGCATATACGTCATCAAGGAGCCAGTCTGGGGCGCCGGCACGTAGACGGCGCCCACCTCGCGGCCCGTGAGCTTGTCGTAAGCGCGGAGCATGGCGCCACGTTGGCCGTTGGCCTGTGTCGCGAAACCGCCTTCTCCAGCGATCGCCAACGTCTTGGTCACGAGGACGCCAATTCTTCCGGGGCGTCCAGTCCGTGGGATGGTCAGCCCTTTGAGCGCCGGGTGGTTCTTGATGTTGTCCGGCGTCTCCCCGTGCGCGATCTGCCACACGAGGTCGCCTTTGTTGAGATCGAATGCCGTGATGCGGCCGTAGGGCGGCTTCACGAGCGGGAGCCCCTGGACGGTGAGTCCGGCACCGCCCTCGCCACCGCCGCCGGCAGCCCCGCCTCCCGCGGCGCCTCCACGGCCTGCCGCGCCCGCACCCGCCTGCCTCCCGCCTCCTGTCTCTCCCGCTCCAGGCGTGGAGCTCGCGCCGCCCGGCCCTGCGCCTCTTGTCCCTCCCGGCGTTCCCGTCCCTCCTGGCGCTCCTGCCCCGCCTGCCGAGGCGTTCGCATTTGCGGGGCGAGCGGTGCCCTGCACGTAACCAAAGTCCGATCGCGCTGGATCGGCCGCAACGAGCCCCACGGGCGTGATCGACGTGACCGAGTACACGTACAGCATGTTGGTGGCCGGATCGAGCGCGCCGCCCTGCCAGTTGGCGCCGCCGGTCGCTGACGGGAGCATCAGGGTCGCCAGGGGGCCGTCGGCGTTGCTGACCACAGGCGGTGTGAAGATCGGCCCGAGCTTGTAGCGCGAGGCGAGCTTCAACGCTTCGGCGTGCAGCTCAGGGGTGAAGTCGATGAGATCGTCGGGCATCACCCCTTGACGATCGAACGCCGGTGGTCTGGTCACGAATGGCTGCGTCGGCGAATACCACTCTCCCGGAACGGGGCCTTTCGCCACCGGCCGTTCCTCGATCGGCCATACCGGCTTGCCGTTGGTGCGATCGAAGACGTAGACCCAACCCTGCTTGGTGATCTGCGCGATCGCCTTGACCGGTCTGCCGTCCACGGTGATGTCTGCCAGGATGGGCGCGCATGGGATGTCCATGTCCCAAAGGCCATGGTGCACCAGCTGGTAGTGCCATTTGCGCTGGCCGGTCTTGAGATCCAGCGCGACGAGGCTCTCCCCGAACAACCCGCTGCCCGGGCGGTTCCCTCCGTAGTAATCGCCGGTCGGGAGCTCGACGGGCAGATACACCATGCCGAGCTCTTCGTCGACCGTCATCTGGGCCCAGACGCCTGCGTTCCCGGTGTAGGACCACGAGTCTCGTTCCCAGGTGTCGTTTCCGACTTCACCCGGCAGCGGGATGGTATGGAAGATCCACAGCCGTTTGCCGGTGCGCGCGTCGTAGCCGCGGACGAACCCCTTCTCGTGCGTCTTGCTCTTGGGCTGGCCGCCGGGGAGATGCGCCGCGCCGACGATGATCACGTCTTTCGCGATGATCGGTGTCGCGTGCAAGCCCATTTCACCGCTGACCGGATCGATGTCCTGATCGTCCTCCAGCTTGAGATCGACGACGCCCTTGCTGCCGAAGCCGGCGGCCGGAATGCCGGTCTTCGCGTCGAGCGCGATCATCCGATACCCGGGCGTCACATAGACGATGCGACCCTCACGCCCGTCGGTCCAGTACGCCAGGCCGCGACCCGAGAGTTGCCTCGGCGCCATTTCGCCGCGTTTGCCTTCGTTCTCGCTGTGCATCCACAACAACTCGCCCGTCGCACCGTCGAGCGCGACCACTGCGCGCCGGCTGCCGGCGGTCGAGTAGACGATGCCGTCGACCATGAGCGGCGTTGACTGGAAATTGAATTCCGGCCGCGGGCCGAGCGAATCGGTCTTGAAACGCCAAGCGACCTCGAGGGTCCGGAAGTTGTCCGCGTTGATTTGATCGAGGGGAGAATAGCGGGTGCTGGCGAGATCGCCGCCGTAAGTCGTCCACTCACCCGGCCGGTTATGGACCTTGTCCTGGCCGCGGAGATTGGCGTGCCAGGCGCCGAGCGACGCGATCACGGCGAGCGCTGTCGTGAAAAATCGCTTCATAATGCGCGCCATCATATCCCGGTTCGGTCTCGCTTATCATGGGCCAAGGTTCGAGGTGAGCATGAGACGACCATTCCTTCCCGGAGCCGTCCGGGGCCAGGGGGCCCGCGGATTATTCATCGTCGTGCTTGCGCCGATTGCTCTTTCCGTGGCCGCCGCGATCTTCTCGGCGACGGGCGTCAACGGTGCCGGCATCGAGAGCACGCTGGCCGCGCAGGGCGAGCACGCCGAGTGCTCGCATCTGGTGATGCTGAAGCTGCCGGACGTGAAGGTTTCCGAGGCGGTCAGCGTGCCCGCGCCGTCTGGAGCGGCGTCTGGAACGGCGGCCGGCGGCATCCGCGCCGCGCACTGCCGTGTGACGGGCGTCATCGGGACCGAGATCCGGTTCTCGTTGCTGCTGCCCGACCAGTGGAACCGGAAGTTCTTCATGGGGGGCGGCGGAGGGTTCGTCGGAACCGTCCAGAATTCGGCGCAGACAACGGTGAACGCAGGCTATGCCACCGCTGGGACCGATACCGGCCATCAGGGCGCGCCGACCGATGCCAGCTGGGCGCTCAACAACGTAGAGCGGCGCGTGAACTTCGGCTACCTCGCCGTCCATCGCACGGCGGAGGTCGCGAAGGCGATTATCAACAGCTATTACGGCGCCGCGTCGACGCGCAACTACTTCGCCGGATGCTCACGCGGCGGCGGCCAGGCGTTGATGTCGGCGCAGCGCTTTCCCGACGACTTCGACGGAATCGTCGCCGGCGCGCCGGCGTATGACTGGACCGGGGTGGGAGCCCAGTTTATCCGCACGGCCCAGGTGAGTTTTCCCGACGCGCATCAGCTGTCGTCCCCGCTCTTCGATCAAGAGACGCTCAAGGTCGTGGAGGCCAAGATCCTCGACAAATGCGACGCGCTGGACGGCGTCAAAGACGGGGTGATGGAAGACCCGCGCCGCTGCACGTTCGATGTGTCGACTTTGACCCAGCTGAGCGACGCGCAGCGCGCCGCGCTCAGGGTGCTCTACGGGCCGACGATGAACGGCGAGAGCGAGATCTATCCGGGCCGCCCGTTCGGGGGTGAGGGGCAGACCGGCGGATGGCCGGCGTGGGTCACCGGCAGCCCGCAGTCGCCCGGCCTGGATCACGCGTTCATGACCAATCTGTTCAAGTTCATTGTCTTCAACGACCCGAACTGGGACTACACGAAATACGACCTATCCAACTGGAAGAAAGATACGGCGCTCACCGCGACGTATCTCAACGCGACCGACCCGAATCTCGACGCGTTCAAGTCGAAAGGGCGGAAGCTGATTCTGTGGCACGGGTGGGCGGACCCGGCGCTGACTCCCCTGGGGAGCATCCGGTATCACGAGCGCGTGCACGCGCGCGATTCGAATGCGAGCGACTACTTCCGGACGTTCATGCTGCCGGGAGTCCTGCACTGCGGAGGCGGGACCGGTCCGGACACCGTCGACTGGCCGTCCGCGATTGCGGAGTGGGTCGAAAACGGAAAAGCGCCGGATCGCCTCATCGCTCGCAAGGTCACGAACGGCGCGGTCACTCGAAGCCGCCCGCTCTGTCCGTACCCACAGAAGGCCGAGTACAAGGGCGCCGGGAGTACGGACGACGAAGCGAACTTCGTGTGCAAGGACTGATGGCGGGACCGCTAACGACGGGGATTCAGCACTAGTGATTCGGGATTCGAACGGCCGGTTCGCGACGCCGAGCCAAGGGACCTTCGATCGCTACAGGCGCGCACTGCGTGTGTGCACAGTGGGCGCGTGCCTCGCGGTTGGCGCGTATCTCGTTCACGCGTCTGCCGCGCCACACGAGGCGACCTCCCCTGCGCAGGCTTCAGCGCACGCCTCGCCACAAGCGCGCGCGTCCACGCCAGCTCACGGCCCGACGTCGGCCGCATTCGACGCTGCAAACAGTGCCTGGCAGCGCGGTGATTACATTGCTGCGCTGACCAGCTACCTTCAGGTGTTGAACGCGCCCGCCGGAGACGCTTTTCTCGAGCGGATCGCGCTCACGACCGGCGAGCTGTACCGCACCTCCGAGCTGACCAGTGACGGGCGAGCAGGCCGCTTCAGTCCGGGCGGCCGCTACATCGTGTACGAAACGGGGCTCGAAACATCGCGGCGGACGACCATCCTGCGAAACGATAGCCGCCGCGCGGTCGTCGCCGATCTGCCCGGCGTGTCTGCAACGTTCACGCCTGATGACATGAAGGTGGCCTACCTGCGCATCAACGAGACAGAGGATGTGAAGAACGCGTCGCGAGCGATTGAGTCGGCAACGCTGACTGATCCACGGCGCAACGCCGTCGTGCAGACGCTGGCATGGCTCGTGGCTCGCGACTCCACCATCGTCGTGCGCGATAGCGCCACGGGCCACGAAATTGAGCTGCCGACGCCGCCGATGCTCAAGGCGGCCCTGGCCTATGCCGCGGACGGGCGCTCGCTGTTCTTCCTGGGAACGAGAGAGGGGAACGAGACGCGAACAGATATCTACTCAATCAGCGAAACGTCAGATGGACCCGCGCTGGCCGTGGACGCAGGCGGTTTGAAATCCGCGCCGCTCATCGATGCCAGTGGCGGCGCGCTCGTGTACGTCGTGCCGGGAGTGAGCCCCCTCAGGCGGCCCGAGGTGGGAGGGGCGGGAAGGGCAGGAAGGGGGGGAGAGGCAGCTGGGGCAGGAAGGGCGGGAGGGGGAGGAGAGCCGGGAAGGGCGGCGGGCGCTCGACCACCTGGTCCAAGGCCGCCGTCGACGTTTGCGATCGTCGACCTGGCCTCGAAGCGGGTGTCAGTCGTGTCGGGCACCGCGCCCGCGCTCTCGGGCGACGGCAAGACGTTGGCGTACGTCGTCAGAGACGGCAGCGAGTACAGCCTGATGATCGGACCCACGACGGGGATGCAGGCCGTGGTGAAGCGGACGAGCCAGCGGATGGACCGGCCCGCCCTCTCGGCGGATGGTGGGAGGGTAGCGTGGCAGATGATGCCGCGCGACGACTGGGAGATTTACGTTGCGGACGTCGCAGGTCCGGCGCTGGCGCGAGAGCGCCGTCTCACGAGAGACATCCAGCACGACGTCCTGCCCCGCTTCCTCACCGCGAACCGGCTGATGGCGATGGCCGGCGAACCGCGTCACCGGCGATCAAATTTGTACGAGCTCGAAACTGACTCGATACTCCAAACCGGAGTTGACGGGCAATCCGCTCTCGAGCCGGACTCGGAAGCCGGCCCGGTCACGACCGGCATTCGGCTGTTTCACAACAACACGGTGCGGACGATCGCGCCGGAGTACGAGTGGGCTGCGAGTCCCGATGGCACCAAAATCCTCGTCGGCGCCGAGCGTGACGGCGACACGGTGTCGCCGCCCCGTGGCGTGTACCTCATCGACCTCAATGAAAAGGTCACCAGGGCGGACGTCGTGGGCCGCCTCCGCGACAACTTGCGAGCGGAAACCGCGCTGAGGGCAGCGAGCGTCCGCGCGTTCCAGCCGATCACCGGCGACGTTCGCCAGATCGTGTCGCGCGTGTCCGTCGATCGCATCTTCGGGTACGAGAAGTCGCTCTTCGGCTTCGACTCCAAGCACATCTCGAAGCCGGGGAATCGTCTCGCCGCCGAGTACTTGTTCAATGCTTACAAGACATTTGGCTACGCCCCGGAGTACCAGTGGTTCGACCCCCCAACGCAAGGCGCGGGCGCCGGGACCCCTTCGGGTACCGTCCCGCCGCGTCAGACAGCCAATGTCGTCGCGACGCTCGGCGGCACCGTGAACCCTGAGCTCGTGTATGTGATCAGTAGTCATTACGACTCGGTGGAAGGCGGGCCGGGGGCGGACGATGACGCGTCGGGGACCGCGGCGCTTCTGGAAGCGGCTCGCGTGCTCGCCGGGCATCCACTTCCAGCGACGGTCAAGTTTGTCTCCACGACGGGAGAAGAGAGCGGCCTCCTCGGCAGCCGGGAATTCGTCCGCCGCGCCGTCGGGCAGAAGCTTCATATCGTGGGCGTGTTGAACAACGACATGATCGGGTGGATGAACGACGAGCGGATGGACAACACCATTCGCTACTCGAATGCCGGCATCCGCGACATCCAGCACGGGGCCGCCATGCTCTTCACGAAGCTCATCACCTACGACGCGCGGTACTGGAAAGGCACCGATGCCATGTCTTTCTACGATGCCTACGGGGACATCATCGGCGGGATCGGGTCGTATCCCGTGCTTGCCAGCCCTTATTACCACCAACCCACGGACGCGATCGAGAACCTCAACCACCAGCTGATCGCGGAGACGAGCAAGACGACGATCGCGACGATCATGCTGCTCGCCTCGAGCCCGTCACCTCTGGCGAACCTGAAGGTCGACAGCTACGCCGGGGGCACGGCTTCTGTGTCGTGGACGCCAAGTCCGGAAAAGGCCGTCGTCTCGTACGTCGTCGAGTACGGGCCGTCATCATCGCCATCGCGCACTCGGCTCACCGTGACGGCGCCGCGCGCAACGTTACCCCAGGTCCGGCCTGGAACCGTGGTCTCCGTGAAGGCCGTCACCGCGCGGGGGCTCGAAGGATGGGACTGGGCGCGCGTGCGCGTCAATTCCCCGGTGTCGCCGCGCTCGACGCCTCACTGAGTCCGGCGACCCGAGCGGCGACGCGATCTGGTCATGGAGAGCGTGTGATTGTTCTCATCACCGGAGGCGGGCGGGGAATCGGGGCGGAGACGGCCCGTCTGGCCGCGACGCGTGGCTACGCGGTGTGCGTCAACTTTCGCGCCGACCGGCGCGCCGCGGAAGCCGTCGTCGCCGACATCACCGAGCGGGGCGGTCGCGCGATCGCCGTGCGGGCCGACGTGTCGATTGAGGCGGACGTCGTTCGCCTGTTCGACACGGTGGACGCGCATCTGGGACGGATCACCGGGCTCGTCAACAACGCGGGGATCCTGGAGCGGCAGATGCGCGTCGACGAGATGGATGCCGCTCGGATCGCGCGGGTGTTCGCGACCAACGTCACGGGCGCTTTCGTCTGCGCCCGCGAGGCCGTGCGTCGCATGTCGACTGCGCATGGCGGCGCCGGCGGCTCGATCATCAATGTTTCGTCGCGCGCAGCCGTCCTCGGCTCGCCCGGGGAGTATGTCGACTACGCCGCGTCGAAGGCCGCGCTGGACGCCCTGACCGTTGGGCTCGCGAAAGAAGTTGCCGCGGACGGCATCCGCGTCAACGGCGTTCGCGCCGGCATCATCGACACCGAGATCCATGCAAGCGGCGGAGAACCGCGCCGGGTCAACCGCCTCGGCCCAACGCTGCCGATGCGGCGTTACGGAGAGGCGATCGAGGTGGCACGCGCCATCCTGTGGCTGCTGTCAGACGAGGCATCTTATACGACGGCCAGCTTCGTCGACGTCGCCGGCGGACGCTAATCCTCACGCCCCGACTGGGGTCAGGTGCTGGACGAGGTGTCTCAGCCCGACGAACCGTACGTGCAGATCCCCATACTCCCGCCGATACGCGCGCGTGACGTCATGCGCCACCACGAATGTCTCACCGCTGGGATACTGATATCGAAAGGCTTTCACATTCGAAGGATCGAAGTCGGATGCCGACCATTTGCACTCGATCGCGACCGGCTCCTCTCCATGCTTTGCCCACACGAAATCGACTTCGTGTCCCCGCTTGTCGCGCCAGTAGCGGATGTCCCGGGTCTGCAGATGCGCATGCAGTTCGTTCAGGACGAAATGCTCCCAGAGAAGACCGCGATCGTCTCGGCGGAGATCAGACCAGCCACGATAGTACGTGACGAAGCCTGTATCAAACGCGTACACCTTCGGCGCAGCAATGATTTCCGCCGCGCGATGCGTGCTGAATGGGCGCAGCACGTGTGCGACGAACGTGGCTTCCAGGACAGCAAGATAGTTCGAGATCGTCGTGCGGCTCACTTCACATGGACGCGCGAACGCCGTCGCCTCGAAGATGCCTCCGCTTTGCGCGAGCAGCAGTTCGACGAACTTCTGAAACGAATGCCGCCGCTCGAGGCGGAAGAGTTCCTGAATGTCCTTAGCCCAATACGCGTCCATCCATTCCTGAAAGTCATGCTCTGCCGGGTCGTCCGCCAGGAAAAACGGAGGCAGGCCGCCACGCAGCAATCGATGGTCAAGCGCTGGCCGCCCGAAATCGTCGAGATCAGTGGTCATCATCGGTGTCAACCAGAGTTCGACTTTTCGCCCGGCTAGGGTGTCACGGAACTTGGCTGAAGCGCCAAGCGTGGATGAGCCCGTGGCCACGACGCGCGTGTCGGGAAAGTGATCTGCCGCGATCTTCAGCAGCTCTGATGGGTTGTCGAGGCGATGAATTTCATCGAGGACGATCGTGCGTTTTCGAAACTCAGAGAGCGTGGACTCGGGGTCGTCCCAGATGCGTCGAATCCTCGGGAGCTCGCAGTCGAAATACTCCGCGTTCGGGAGACTTCGACAAAGGACCGTCTTGCCCACCCGTCGGACGCCGGAAAGCCACAGGACCGAGCGCCGGCGCAGCCCTTGATCGAGCCGCTGCTGCCAGAAATGACGGATCTTCAACGCAAGTATTGTGGCATATAGTGATACTATATGCAACTTAACTTTCATTTGGAAAACGGCACGGCACGGCACGGCACGACACGGGCACGGCACGGCACCGCTGTTCTCCGCGCGTCCGAGTGAGCGGAGCGGCCGACTCAATCGAGCCGGAGCGAGCCGCCGAATTCTGCCGGCGAGAAGCCGTCCGGCTCGACGCCGTGCGCGTGTCGGGCCTCTCCGAGCGCGGTCACCGGGTCGCCGATCCCCTCCAGCGTGAGCTGAAACGTCCCGAAGTGCATCCCGAGGCTTCGCTCGGCGTGCAGGTCGAGGTGCGCCCGCACGGCCTCGTCCGGGTTCATGTGGACGTCTTTCATGAACCAGCGCGGTTCATAGGCGCCGATTGGCAGGAGCGCAAGGCTCACGCGCTCGAACCGGGCTCCGATGTCTTTGAAGTGCGGAGCGTATCCGCTATCGCCGGCGAAAAAGATCCGGCGCCGTCCAAGGGCGATCAGGAAGCCGCCCCAGAGCGCACGATTGCGATCGAACGGCGTTCGCGCCGAGAAATGCTGCGCGGGGGTCAGTATCAGCGGCACCGGCGAACGGAGGCTGTCCTGCCACCAGTCGAGCTCTTCGACGTCGTGGACGCCGATGGATTTCAGCAGACGCCCGTTTCCGAGCGGCGTGACGACGAGCGGATGCCATCGCCTCTCGATCGCACGAAGGGTTCGGACGTCGCAGTGATCGTAATGATTGTGACTGAGCAGCACCAGCGAGATCGTCGGCAGGTCGGCGAAGGCGATCGCGGGGCGCCGGACGCGCTGCGGGCCGGCGAAGCGAACGGGGCTGGCGCGCGCAGAGTACATGGGATCGGTCAGGATATTTCCCAGGCGCGTCTGGATCAGGAACGTCGCGTGGCCGATGAACGTGACCGTTGCAGCGTCGCCATCGAGCGCGGGCGGCTGCCTCAGCTCGACCGGCACCCGCTTGGGCCACGGCGTCCATCTCTGCGTGAGCAACCGGGGGACCGCAGTGACGGGCTGGGCGTTCGCCCGCGTCGGGTTGAAGAATCGTTCACCGTCGAAATGACGCACGTCCGAACAGTATAGACTTGGAACGGGGCACGGGCCCTCCGGAGCACATCGACTCAGTCGTGGCGACTATCAGCGCAACCATCCTCGACGCGATCGGCCACACGCCGATGGTCCGTATCAACCGCATCACCAAGGGGATCGTCAAGGGCACGGTCCTCGCGAAGGTCGAGACGTTCAATCCAGGCAACTCGATCAAGGACCGGATGGCGGTAAAAATGATCGAGGACGCCGAGCGGGCCGGCCTCCTCAAGCCTGGCGGCACGATCATCGAAGGCACCTCGGGCAACACCGGCATGGGTCTCGCGATCGCCGCGGTCGTGAAGGGCTACACGTGCATCTTCACGACCACCGACAAGCAGTCGAAGGAGAAAATCGACGCGCTCAAGGCCTTCGGCGCCGAAGTCATCGTATGCCCGACCAACGTCGACCCTGAGGATCCACGCTCGTACTATTCCGTGGCGTCCCGGCTCGAGCGCGAAGTGCCCAATTCGTGGAAGGCCAACCAGTACGACAACCTGTCGAACCTGCGGGCGCACTACGAGCAGACAGGCCCGGAGATCTGGGAGCAGACCGACGGCGCGATCACGCACCTCGTTGTCGGCGTGGGAACGGGCGGGACGATCTCGGGCGTCGGCCGCTATCTGAAGCAACGCAACCCGACGATCAAGGTCTGGGGCATCGACACCTACGGCTCCGTATTCAAGAAGTACAAAGAGACAGGCGTCTTCGACAAGAACGAGATCTATCCGTACATCACCGAGGGCATCGGCGAGGACTTCCTGCCGAAGAACGTGGACTTCAGCGTCATCGACGATTTCGAGAAGGTGACCGACAAGGACGCCGCGATCATGACGCGGCGCATCACGCGCGAGGAAGGGATCTTCGCGGGCAACTCGGCCGGCGCGGCGATGGCGGGGCTGCTGCAGCTTCGCGCGAAGTTCGGACCGGACGACGTCGTCGTCGTGATCTTCCACGACCACGGCACGCGGTACCTGGGGAAGATGTTCAACGACGAGTGGATGCGCGAGAAGGGGTTCATCGAGAAGCACGGCATGCGCGCCCGCGATCTGGTCGCGATGAAACTGTCCGGCGAGCTTTGTTCGCTCGAGTCGGAAGAGCCGGT